>JANMXS010000097.1:0-5862 GCA_031394335.1 Burkholderiales bacterium | reverse complement strand
CTGCTGCTCGCCGTTCTGGTGCTGCTGGCGCAGACGCTCGCGCTCAGCCATCGCACCGCGCATCCGAACAGCGGCCAGCGTGCCGGGCTTACGGTTGCGACAGTCGTACCTGGGTCCGCGCTGGACTTGCTGTTTGGCCATACCAACGGCGCGGCCTGTGATGACTTTGACGCTGCACTCGGCCTTGATCTCAACCCGGGCCAGTACACGCCCGATATCGTGGCCGTCGCCGATGCGAGCACCGCACCGGTATTGCCGGTTGCGACTTCGCTGGCATCCCATCCACCCGGTCTCTTCCTCGCCCGCGCACCGCCACGCGCCTAACGAAGCATGCTGTTTTCCACGCGCCCCTTGGTGACGTGGTCTTCGTTATATTGTTTGTGGAGAGATCATGAATCAGCAATTTCGTTTGTCGGTGCTGGCCGCTGCGCTAGCGTCGATCTATTTTGTGGCCGGCGATGCGCACGCCGATGCCGATGCCCCTGCGGCAGATGCCAATGCCGCGCCGCCCACGCAGAAACTGGGCGATATCGTCGTCGTCGGCAATCCGCTGGATGCGCGCGATGTGGTCGCGCCGGTGTCGACCTTGTCGGGTACCAATCTGTTGTTGAAGCGTGGCAGCACCTTGGGCGAGACCCTGAACGGACAGCCGGGGGTTTCCTCCACCTGGTTCGGGCCGAATGCCTCGCGGCCGATCATTCGCGGGCTAGACGGCGACCGCATTCGCATCCTCAGCAATCAGGGCGCCTCGTTTGACGCCTCCAGCCTCAGCCCCGATCACGCGGTCTCGCTGGATCCGCTGGTGATCGATCGTATCGAAGTGCTGCGCGGTCCGGCCTCGCTGCTGTACGGCGGCGCGGCGGTGGGCGGGGTGGTGAACGTGGTCGATAACCGCGTGCCGCGCACCGCGGTTGATGGTGTCAGCGGTGCGATTGAAACGCGTGTCGGCGGCGCTGAAAAAGAGCGCGGTACCTCGGCCGTGCTGGAAGCCGGGCAGGGCGGTTTCTCGGTGCATGCCGATGGCTTCACCCGCGACACCGATGATTACCGCGTGCCTAATGGCAGCGGCGTACATGACCCGGTCATCAACTCAGCCTCGGCTGCCAAGGGCGGCGCGCTGGGGGCGTCGTATCAATTTGCCAAGGGATACATTGGCGCCGCGCATTCGGACTATCGCAGCAATTACGGCACCGTCGCCGAGCCGACTGTGCGCATCAATATGCAGCAGAGCCGCGATACCGTTGAGGCCAACTTCAGCAATCTGGGCGGGCTGCTCAACGGCGTCTTCGCCAAGGCCAGCCAGTCCGATTACCAGCACACCGAAAAAGACAATGGTGTGCCGCAGACCACCTTCAAGAACAAGGGTGAGGATTTTCGCCTGGAACTGAAGCACGCCAAAATCGATGGCCTGCAAGGCGTAGTCGGCGTACAGGCGGAGCGTTTCGAATTTTCCGCCCTCGGTGCCGAGGCCTTCGTGCCGCTGACGCATACGCGCAACGCGGCGCTGTTTGCATTCGAGGAACTGGCGACCGGCGCATGGAAGTTTTCACTCGGCGGGCGTTATGAAAACAGTCGCGCCGCCTCGGACGGCACTGCGGATACAGGCGCCGTCCGCTTCGGCCCGGCGACCACGCGCCGCTTCAATCTGGCCAGTGCCTCCACCGGCGCCACCTGGAAGGTCAGCGAGGAATATTCGCTGACCAGCAATCTTTCCTACACCGAACGCGCGCCGACGTTCTACGAGTTGTATGCCAATGGGCCACACGGCGCCACCGGCGCCTACGAGGCCGGCAATGCCACCTTCAACAAGGAACGTTCGACCTCGCTGGAATTTGCGCTGCGCTGGAAGCGGGAACTCTCATCGGCGCGCGTCGGCGTGTTTGTGCAAAACTTCCGCGATTACCTGCTGCTGCGTCGCAGCGGACTTGATCGCGATACCGAGGGCAACGGCGCCGGCATCGGCGTCACCAATTGTGGCGACGGCACCTCGCTGCAATCGGGCTGTACGGCCAATGTGCTGCCGGAATTCCGCTACGAGGCGGTGAATGCGCGTCTGAGCGGTTTCGAAGCCAACGGACAATGGCGCCTGGTCGAGCGACCATACACCCTCGACCTGGAAGCCAAGGTTGATTATGTGCGTGCCGAAGACCGCACCAATGGCACACCGTTGCCGCGCATCGCGCCTCTGCGTTTCACCAATGGCCTGATCTGGGGAATGGGGTCATGGGGCGCGCGTCTCGAGGCGCAAACGGTCGCCAAGCAGAATCGCTATTCATTCGATGACGCACTCGGGACCACCGGCGGTTATACCTTCATCAATGCGGCGCTGACGTATGGCTTTCAGCTGTCGAAGGCCAGCGGCACGGTGTTTTTGCGCGCTACCAATTTGACCAATCGTGTGGCCTTCAATGCCGCCTCGATCGATACCATTCGCAACCTGGCGCCGCTGCCGGGGCGGGGGATCAAGGCGGGCGTGCAGATCAACTTCTGATCAGGGGCGTTGATGCTGGCGCGGGCGTTTTGCTGTCGCCATCAAATTTGCTGAGGCCCGCTGAGGAGAGACTGTCATCCCGGATTCAGTCCGGAATCCGGGTTCGCGCAGTGACAAGTTGCAGCCAAAAGTCCGGCTTCGGCCAGCTTGATTCCGCAATTTCAATTAGATATACTCGGTATATATTAATAGGAGTCAATTATGGCGGCGACGATAGGTTCCCTGCTATTGAAGTTCCGAACCAGGGACACACGTTTCGGCGTCACGCGCGACACCGTCAAAGCGCTCGCCAGCGAGCTGGACGTCACCGAGACGCAGGTGGTGCATATGGCATTGTCGAAGCTGGCGGAAGAGATGCTGCCCTCATACGAGCGTGATGAGGGCCCGTTGACGGCCCGTCAGCTCGCCAGCGTGCGAAGGGCGGCAAAAGCAGGCATGCCCAAGGGCAAGGTGCTTGATCGGCAGAAGCTGTTCTGATGCTCGGCACCTGGAAGTCACCCGCCCCGGGGGACATTGTCTGGTGTCATTTTCCGGAGTTGCCCGATTCGAACCCCGGGCCGAAGCCGCGACCGGCACTGGTGATGACGGTGGTGACTCAGGAAGATGGCGTCGTCGTTCACGTTGTGTACGGTACGTCGCAGCGCGTCGACCAACCGAGGGCCGGTGAATTCGCGATATTGAAGGCCAACAATCCCGATGCCTATGCGCTGGCAGGTTTGGCATTCGACACCAAGTTCGACTTCAAGGTGACGGTGGAATTGCCGTGGACGGAACAGTTTTTCAAAATCCCGCCACGCTCGCGCTATGGCCAGACGCCAAAATTGGGGACACTCCATCCTTCATTGATGCGTGCGGCGAAAGCGGCGCATAGCGCAGCGGCGAGTCGATAGAGGAATTATGATCATGCGGCGCAGTCCACCGTCGACAGATCTCCGATGTAGTTGGGGTAGGGTATCCTTGGTACGTTTTTACACAGCCTCGGCCCATACCAATGGGATGGACCCCTCCTCACCTAATCGGCATCTAAGTGCCAAACTGGAAGTCTCATCCACCAGTTAACAGTGAGAAGGAGTCCACCATGAAGCTTATGAGCCGCACATAGCGATGGATTAGAGGGCAATGTGATGATAGCGACTAATAAATTCATGTTAAGACGAGCTGTCTCGTTATTTCTCTTCGCCATGATGGTAATGGTTTCTGGCTGCGCCACTTATCGAACGCCTGACTCTGCCGTTAAGGTCGGGAATCTGTCAAAGACTGACCATCCCTTTACGAATGCCGAGCGGGATCAGCAAATCATGTCGTTGCTTTTGGCAAAGAAGTTTAGCGAGCTTGACGATTTGCTCAGCGCGATTGAGAGAACCTATGAAAGCGATCCCCTGAAAGAGCGGGAGGTGGACCTTGCTTTCGACGCATTCTATCGAGCGAGCCCGAATCTGGAGCCGCTATTGTCCGCTTGGGTAAATGCAAAGCCGAATTCATCAGTGGCTTATTTGGCAAGGGGGGTTCACCTAACCAGAATGGGCTGGGCGAAACGGGGAACTCAATACGTCAGTCAAACAAAAGAGGGCCAGTTCGACGATATGTCGTCATATTTTGAAAGGGCTCTTGAGGATTTAAGGAAGGCTGGCACGTTAAACGAAAAACTACTTCATCCACTGGTTTATGAAATTGAAATTCTGATGAATTTCCAAGAAGTGAGCAAAGTGCGCCAGCGCTATGAGGAGGCCCTAAAGAAAAATCCCTTGAGCCTAACTGCTCGTTGGTACTACATTTCAACACTTTTGCCCCGCTGGGGCGGTTCCATTGGCCAGATTCATGCAGAAGTTGAGCTGGCACGGCCTTACATGGAGAAGAACGAAGCTCTAAAAATTCTTAACGGGAGAATTTATGCGGAGCAAGGAGATCAGGAGCTATTTAGGGGCAACCATCTCAAAGCGGCGGCAAATTACAATATGGCGCTTATGTCCGGAGACCACTGGTTCTACATTGGGCAAAAGGGTGAGGCTCTGACAAAAGCCCACAGCATCGAGGAAGCAAAGCAAGCGCTAGGGGTTGCAATGGAACTACGTCCCAATTTTCCCCGCGTGAAAACTATGATGGCGATGAGTGAATATTATTTAGGGCATTTCGATAAAGCGATTGAGCTGTTCTCGACGGTTGTCGAGGAGAATCCGTATGACCATAAAGCGCTTGATATTCGGGGAGATTGCTATGTGCGGCTGAGAAAATTTAGCCTTGCCCTCGCGGATTTCGAGCAGGCCGTTAAATTAAATCCCGAGAATAATGAATATATTAAAGACCGGTATAACGCCGAGATTCAGCTCCTATTAGCAGCACAAAGCACGCATAAATAATTTTGTGGTGCAGAAGCCATTCGAACGGTAGGTACGGCATAGCAAATTAAAGGCTCAATATGAGCGGCAAAGGCCGGCCCAAAGCTGACCTATGCGAAGACGTTTGATATTTACTAGAGATTTGTAGAAAGCTACCAACAATATGGAAGTATGCGTAACCGGCGGCGCAGCTTGTGGAAGTCCCGCTCGGCCGCCAGGTTGAACCGCCCCGGGTTTTCAGGAGGCTCCAACTCTTGAGAGAATGGAGCCATGAAGAAATCCGTAAAGTTTTCCCCCGAAGTCCGCGAGCGCGCCGTGCGCATGGTGTTGGAGAGCCAGGGCGAGCACTCCTCCCAGTGGTCAGCCATTGAATCCATTGCAGCCAAGATCGGCTGTGTGCCGCAGACCCTGCATGGCTGGGTGAGGCGGCATGAACGCGATGCCGGCCTGCGGGCCGGTCCCACGACAGCCGAGCAGCAGCGACTCAAAGAGCTGGAACGAGAGGTCAAGGAACTGCGCCGCGCCAACGAAATCCTGAAGCTGGCCAGCGCGTTTTTTGCCCAGGCCGCAGTTGACAAAAACGTCGACCGCCGACTCAAGTCCTGAGGGACTTCATCGATACCCACCGGAAGACCTTCGGGGTCGAGCCGATCTGCAAGGTGTTGCAGATCGCCCCGTCCGGTTATCACCGCCGCGCTGCCGCGCAACGCAACCCGGCCAGTCGTTGCGCCCGCGCTCGGCGCGACGACGTCCTCGTGCCGCACATCGAGCGCGTATGGCACGCCAATATGCAGGTCTATGGTGCAGACAAGGTCTGGAAGCAATTGAATCGGGAAGGAATGACCGTGGCACGCTGCACGGTCGAGCGGCTGATGCGCAAGCAAGGTCTGCGCGGCGTCATCCGTGGCAAGGTGGTGCGCACCACCATCCGTAATCCGGCCGCGCCGTGCCCGCTGGACTTGGTGCATCGGCAATTCAAGGCAGACCGCCCGAACCAGCTCTGGGTGTCCGACTTCACCTATGTCTCGACCTGGC
>JANMXS010000096.1:0-6706 GCA_031394335.1 Burkholderiales bacterium | reverse complement strand
CTCGCCGGCAAGCATGGGCAACCACAGCGTCACTGCGACAATGGCCCAAACGGCACCACCCAGAAAAAACGGCCGGAACCCGTAGCTCAAAAGTGCCGGTCCCGAATATTGTCGTACCTGTTCGGCCGTGGTGGCCATGGCATGGTCTCCGTCATATCTCGGGGCGTGATGCGGCGCGCTCGTCTACCGTTTCCTGACGTTGCAACCCTAGAGCACGACAGAGACCGGCATCATCAGACGGCAAGTCTTCAACTCTGTATTCAACAGCAAACTCGCCGGCGAAGCGACGCCAGTTGTCGATGTTGCGCCACGGCACGGCGACCAAAGTGGGTACATTCTGGGTGACCGCTTCGGCGATTAAATCGCGAAACCCACCGCCTTCGCTTTCTGTCTTTCCGAACTTGTTGACGATGAGCAGATCCGGCCGCGTCGCGATCGCCTCACGGGCCGCTACCATGGCGCGCAGAAGTTCGCTGGGGTCCAGTCGACATCCCCGCGCACCGGCGCCACGATCCTCAGATATCTTGATCGCATGTCCACCCGACAAATTTTGCAAGATCATATCGCAGCGGGGTCGATCGGCGCGCCATTCGTCGCGCTGGATGAAGCCCGCCAACGAAAGGCCTTGCGCCGCAAGCCGATCCGAAATGCGACGCATGACGGGATCGACGTCCCGGCCTTCATGGTAGACAAGCGCCGTTATCGGCGCGGCGGCTAGCAGTCGGCTCATCCAATATTGCTCCTTGTTTGCTTTCCGTCAGTTGGGACCATTTGAGATTGAAACCGATCTCAGTCTGTCAGGCCCCTTCGCCGCTTCATGGCGCGGCTCATTGCTTCACGATCGGCGTCCTTCAGTCGCTTGCGCGCAATCACCATCACAATCCCATTTTCGATCGCAAGGTGCCGCCGTTCTCGCTTTGCGTAGTCAACCACCTCATCACGATCTGCGCCTGAAATTTTGATCTGACCTGCCGTGGGTCGTTGCGAGAGAATCCGCTTGATCGACCCGACTGCGGCCATGGACTGACTATGATCTTGGCTCAGTCCAGAAAGCAGCTCATCCAATTTGTCTTGCGCGTGCGCACGTTTTCTGAGGCTGGGAAAGAGATGTTCGTCCTCGTCGCGATGGTGCAGCAGGAGTTCACGGGAAAGAAAGGTGGATACTGTGTCCGCGGCGTTGCAATCCACCCGACCGGCGTCTGCGAACCGCACCAGCGCATCACAAACAAGACGCTGGCGAGAATGGTCTGCAGAGATATATTCGAGCGGCTGGTCCAGCAACGACACGGGAAGATCCTCGATGATCGGTCGCTCTTCCTGGGAATTTGGCTGAGGCGCGTCAGAGATGGTCATGAGACCCAGCCGGCCCTCCTCCGCATGAACACCCACTGTGCGGCGTCGTCGCGCCCTCTGTAGTATCTTTTGCCAGGGCCCATTGCACGATCCGCTGCAGCACAGCCCGTTCAGCATAGTCGACTTTCTCGACCGCAGTCATGAGGCCGAGCCAATCCTCATCTGAGGCCCTCGACGCGTAGCGACGCACGGCGGCGCTGACGTATTGCCCGGGCGCCTCATCGTACCGCGCGCCTACCTCCAAAACCTCGGCGTAGAGGACAATGTCGCCGATCGCGTCCAAAGCCTCAGCCGCATTGGCTTCGTCTTTGAGGCTTGAAAGAAAAACACCGAGTTGCAAAACGGCCTCCTATTGCACAAGCGGCGTGGCGCTGGCAGCCAAATCAATGCCGACGATCTCAGCGCGGCCAGCAAGGATCGCGATATATTGCTTGATGGCTTGCCGCCGCACTTTTTCATTCAACCATATGGCGATCCGGTTGCGCACCAGTTCGAACGGAAGTGCGACACCCTCGATGCGCCGATCCAACGCCACGACATGCAAGCCGTACCGAGTTTCGATCAAACCCAGCTGGCCGGCTTTCATTTCACGCAGCGCCACCTCAAATTCGGGTACGGTTTGTCCCTCGCCGATCTGGCCAAGACTGCCGCCGACCTTCCCCGATGGGCACGCTGACGCGGTCGCCGCAACCTCGGCAAAGGTGGACGGGGCGTCGGCAAGCTTCGCGAGGATCGATTGCGCCTGCTGCCGTGCCTGAGCGCGCAGCGCCGCGTCTCCGTGTGCGGCGGGCAGTAGAATGTGCCGAACCTCGTAGAGGTCCGAAGAGCAGAACCGCTGCGTATTCATTTCAAAATAGCGCCGGCACACGGCATCGTCGGCTTCGGGCGTCTTGACTTCGGTCGCAATCAGCGTCCGCACCAACGCTTCCTCTTGCGTCTCGCGCCGACCCTGGTCGTCTTCCATTGGTATGGCCTCGATGGACAGCCTACGACCTTCCTGCAGCAGCAGTTCGCGAATGGCGAGCGCGCTCGCCGCCGCGAGCCACGCCGCCGTCGGCTTCGCTGCCGGATGGTTCTGGATCTCCTGGGCGATGGCGGAACGCGTGATCACGGCACCATTGACACTGACGATCCGCGGCGTCCGCTCGGTAACGGGCTTTACGGCACAGCCTTTGGCAGCTGTTTGAACGGTCATGGCGCTTACTCCGCGGGATGTTGGGCGGGACGGACCGCGGTGTGATGCGTGAGCGTTCGCCGCGTCCGCACGACCTGATAACCGCGGCGACCGAGATACCAGACGGGCGCGGACCAGACGTGCACGAGACGAGAGAACGGGAACAGCAGGAAAATCGTCATGCCAAGAACGATGTGAACCAAATAGGGCCAAGCAACGGTTTGCAGGGCATCGACCTCGATCGGTTGCAGCGTGACCAAATGCTGCGCCCAATGCGCGAGGATGAGCATCACCGAGCCGTCAGTATGACCCAACGAGAACGGCAAGGTTATCAGCCCAAGCGTGAGCTGAACCCACAGGATGACAAGGATCGCGAGATCCATCCGCGTCGACGTCGCGCGGATACGGCGATCAAACAAACGCCGCGTGAGCAACAGACTGAGGCCGATAAAACATAAGGTTCCTGCCACGCCGCCTGCGAACACCGCCACCGCCTGCTTCTGCGGCACCGTCATCACCAGCGTGTAAATCCACGTCGGAGTGAGCAGTCCCACGAGATGTCCGAAGAAGAGAAAGAGAATACCGATGTGAAACAGGTTCGATCCCCACACCAACTGTCTTTTGCGCAGGATCTGACTGGAACTGGCACGCCAGGAATATTGCTCACGATCGTAGCGGATCAAGCTGCCGACCAGAAACGCGGTCAGGCAGAAATACGGGTACCACGCAAAAAGGATATGGAAGAGTGTGTCTCGCATGGATTAAACCTCCTGCCGGGCGCGGTTGCCCGCGTGCGTGACGAGTGTTCGCGGTCCGGTTTGTATTGGGCGCTCCATGCCCGGCGCGGGCCGTCGGACCTGACGCATTTTGGCGGCCAACCCGTCGCGGCCACAGGCATCGATGAGCGCACCGGGGCCGAACGTCACCTCTTCATCTTCCCACGCGGCGTCCAATGCTTCGAGATCGTCGGGCTCCGGGTCTGGCTCTTCGCGCAATGCGTTCAGCGCAGCTGAGTCGAGCTTCGCATTTGACAGCGCGACCAAGGCCGCGAACACCGATTGATAGGGTGAACTGCGTTTGGCCAGTCGCTCCGACAAGGCGGCCAGGACGTGACCGGGTTGCCCAATCAGTTCGATCGCTTCCGCAGGTGTGCGCGTCGAGGCGTACTCCAGAAACAGTGGTAGAAAATCTGGCAGCTCCGACACAGTCGGCGTGAAGCCGCCGTCCTCGTAGACTTTGATGAGATCGACCATCGCCTGGCCACGATCGCGGCTTTCGCCATGCACGTGCTCGAACAGATGCAGCGAGAGCGACCGTGTGCGATCGAACAGCAGGATATAGCGCTCTTGCGCGTCCAGCAGGTCACACGCGGCAATGTCATCGATGAGTGTTTTCACGGCGGCTAGATACTTCGGCGGCAGTAACGCCTCCTTCGCCAACACGGCCTTGCATTCGGCCGCAGCCTCGACCAACGCTTCGGTCGGATAGGTAAGGAGCGCTGAAAGGACCTTGAGCGTCTTCATAAGGCAGCTCCCACCTTGCTCTTGTCGTTCTTGAGCTTGATGCCGCCGAACAGATTGGGCTTGCTGTCACTCGGCAGGCAGCCGTCGCCGAACGAGAACCCGCAATTGCCGCGCAATTCGTAGGCATCCTGGGAGGCTTCGCGATGCGTGGTCGGAATGACGAAGCGGTCCTCATAGTTGGCGATTGCCATGATGTGATACATCTCCTCGATCTGTGCCCCGGTGAGTCCAACCTTCTTCGCGATCCCCTCATCGATCACGCCGTCAATTGTCTTCGCGCGCATGTAGGCGCGCATGGCCAGCATCCGCTCCAGCCCCTGCGCGACGGGCGCCTCATCACCAGCTGTCAGCAGGTTGGCGAGATATTTGAGTGGAATGCGCAGCGACTTGACGTCGGGCATGCCGCCGTCGATGCCCATCTTGCCGGCCTCTGCGGCCGCCGTGATCGGCGACAGCGGCGGCACGTACCAGACCATCGGCAGTGTGCGGTACTCGGGATGCAATGGGAAAGCGACCTTCCACTCCATGGCCATCTTCCAGACAGGAGAATGCCGCGCCGCTTCCAGCCAATGTTCCGATATGCCGTCGGCGCGCGCCTGGGCGATGACCTTCGGATCGCTGGGATCGAGGAAAATCTTGAGCTGCTCTTCGTAGAGGTCTTTTTCGTCCGCGGCGCTGGCCGCGTGCTCGATCTGGTCGGCGTCGTAGAGAATTACGCCGAGATAGCGGATACGACCGACGCAGGTCTCAGAGCACACCGTCGGCTGCCCGGCCTCGATACGCGGATAGCAGAAGATGCACTTCTCGCTCTTGCCGCTCGACCAGTTGAAATAGATCTTTTTGTAGGGACACGCCGACACGCACATCCGCCATCCCCGGCACTTGTCCTGATCGATGAGGACGATGCCATCTTCTTCCCGCTTGTAGATGGCGCCGGACGGGCACGCTGCCGAGCACGCCGGATTGAGGCAGTGTTCGCACAGGCGCGGCAGGTACATCATGAAGGTGTTTTCGAACTGGCCATAGATTTCCTTCTGAATGCCTTCGAAGTTGGAGTCCTTGGAGCGTTTAGCAAACTCGCCGCCGAGGATCTCCTCCCAGTTCGGACCCCAGTTGATCTTTTCCATGCGCTCGCCGGTGATCAGCGAGCGTGGCCGTGCAGTCGGGAATGCTTCCAGCTCGGGCGCTTTCTGCAGATGTTCGTAGTCAAACGTGAATGGCTCGTAGTAGTCGTCGATCTCCGGCATATCGGGATTGGCGAATATGTTGGCCAGGATGCGCCACTTGCCGCCGATCTTCGGTTCGATCTTCCCGCTGCGCTTGCGCGTCCAGCCCCCCTTCCACTTCTTCTGGTTCTCCCAGTCCTTTGGATAGCCGATCCCGGGTTTGGTCTCGACGTTGTTGAACCACGCGTATTCCATGCCTTCTCGATTGGTCCAGACGTTCTTGCATGTCACGGAGCAGGTGTGACAGCCGATGCACTTGTCGAGGTTGAGCACCATGGCAATTTGAGCGCGGATTTTCATGGATGGCGTTCCTTCACTCGGCCGCTTGGGTGGTCACGTGCTTCTTCTTCTCGTCGTAAGGCCGTTCCAGCCAATCGACTGTTTTTACCTTGCGCAGCACGACGAACTCGTCTCGGTTTGTGCCGATGGTGCCGGAGTAGTTGAAGTCGTAGGCGAGTTGCGCGTAGCCGCCGATCATGTGCGTGGGATTGAGCACGATCCGCGTCACCGAGTTGTGGATGCCGCCGCGGTTGCCGGTCATCTCAGAACCCGGCACGTTCACGATCTTTTCCTGAGCGTGATACATGAAGAGCGTGCCCTCCTTCATGCGCTGCGAGACGACGGCACGCGCAACGAGCGCACCGTTGGTGTTGAAGGCTTCGACCCAATCGTTGTCGACGATGCCAGCTTTTTTTGCGTCGACTTCCGACAGCCAAACGATGGGCCCGCCGCGTGACAGCGTGAGCATCATCAGGTTGTCAGTGTAGGTGGAGTGGATACCCCACTTCTGATGCGGCGTGATGAAGTTGAGAACGATCTGCTTTTCGCCATTCGGATTGAGGTCGATGACCGGTTTGACCGCTCGCAGATCGACCGGTGGTCGATAGACGCAAAGTGACGCGCCGAAGGCCCGCATCCACAAATGATCTTGATACAGCTGCTGGCGCCCCGTCAGCGTGCGCCACGGGATCAATTCGTGCACATTGGTATAACCGGCGTTGTAGCAGACCTTCTCGCTTTCGAGCCCGGACCACGTAGGCGCCGAGATGATCTTGCGCGGTTGCGCCACCACATCACGGAAACGGATCTTTTCATCTTCCTTGGGCCGCGCGAGATGCGTGTGCTCGCGACCTGTGGCTTTGCCGAGTGCGGCCCAAGCCCTGACCGCGACTTCGCCGTTGGTTTCCGGCGCCATCATCAGGATGACTTCCGTCGCGTCGATGTCGCTGACGATCCTGGCAAGGCCCTTGTTGGCACCTTCGGCGTGGACGCCATTGAGGGCTTTGAGGTGATCGACCTCGTGTCCCGTCTGCCACGTCATCCCCTTGATGCCGTTGCCGATGCTGTCCATCAGCGGACCAAGCGCTGTGAAGCGTTCGTAGATGTGCGGATAGTCGCGCTCGACTACCGTCACGATCGGCATGGTCTTG
>JANMXS010000095.1:0-4559 GCA_031394335.1 Burkholderiales bacterium | reverse complement strand
CTGCCTGAGCCCCCCTCGCACTGATGCGTGCTGGTTCCGGCCAGGACCGTATTCGACCCAGCAGCAACGCAAATCCAGACTTTCATCCCTTTCAACCTTAAACCCTTTAGCGGCCCAGCTCGCGATACAATAGCGGGTTGGAGCAGTCATGCTCCACGCATCCGCCCGTATTTGCCTTTATTTGTCCGCAACCGCCCTCGCCAGCCGCGACCTCCCAATTCTCCGCTGCGATGTTTTATCAGGGCACTTTTTTCTTAAGATCGTAGAGATGTCATTCGCTTCCCTGAACCTGATTCCTGAACTGTTGCGCGCGGTAGAAGAGCAAGGCTATACCGAACCCACCCCCATCCAGGCGCAAGCCATCCCGGCCATCCTGATGCGCCGCGACATCATGGGTTGTGCGCAAACCGGTACCGGCAAGACCGCCGGCTTCACCCTGCCGCTGCTGCAGCTTCTGTCGCGCCATGCCAGCACCAGCACTTCGCCGGTACTGCACCCGGTGCGTGCCCTGGTGCTGGTGCCGACCCGCGAACTCGCCGCCCAGGTCGATGAATCGGTGCGCACCTATGGCAAATACGTGCCGCTGCGCGCCACCGTGCTGTACGGCGGCATCGACATCAAGCCGCAGAAACTGGCCTTGCAACGCGGCATCGAAATCGTCGTCGCCACGCCCGGTCGCCTGCTCGATCATCTCGAAGGCAAAAGCATCAACCTGGCGCGCGTCGAAATTCTGGTACTCGATGAAGCCGATCGCATGCTCGATATGGGCTTCATGCCGGCGATCAAACGCATCCTCGCCGCGCTGCCGCCGGTACGCCAGAACCTGTTGTTCTCGGCGACATTCTCGGAAGAAATCAAGCGCCTCGCCAACGAGTTCATGCGCAACCCGACCATGATCGAGGCCGAGCGCCGCAATTCGCCTGCGGAGCTGGTCACCCATCAGGCGTATGAAGTTGCTACCGAACGCAAACACGCCTTGCTCACGCATTTGATCAAGACCCGCGATATACAGCAGGCGCTGATATTCATGCGTATGAAACGTGATGCCGATCGCCTCGCCCGCCTGTTGCAGCGCGACGGCCTGCTGGCCACCGCGATCCACGGCGACCGCTCGCAGCTGGAACGCACCCAGGCGCTCGATGAATTCAAATCCGGCAAGATGAAGATCCTGGTGGCTACCGACGTTGCGGCGCGCGGCATCGATATCGATCAGCTGCCGTTCGTGATCAACTACGAGATTCCGAATACGCCGGAAGATTATGTGCACCGCATTGGCCGCACCGGCCGCGCCGGCAGCCCCGGTGAAGCGATTTCGCTGGTCAGCCCCGACGAAATGGAATATCTGGCCGCTATCGAGAAATTGCTGAAGCGGCCGATTCCGCGTGTGGCCACGCCTGAACTCGAAGGCGAACGCGGTCGAGGTCGCACAGGAGGCAACACCGGTAGCACGGGTAGCAGCGCAGAACGCAGTCGCGAGCGCAGCGGTGAACGTAGTGTTGCGCAATCGGCAGAGGGCGGCAGCGCACGCCGAGCCAGCCCGCGCGATGAACGCGATTCGGGACGTCCACGCCGCGACTACACCTCAGCCGCACCATTGCCGGCGTTAGCCGCCAACGGTTCAAGCTTCGACTTCAGCAAGCCCTATGAGCCCACCTTGAAAAGCGGCGATGGCGTCGACAGCGCCCAGCCCGCCACTACCATGGCAAACCAGCGCCAGATGCCGCGCTCGATCGGCGCCCTGCTGGGTCGGCGCAACGAGCCTAAAGTGGAAGAGTCGTAGCGCCCCGTTCGCGGCGCTGCTGTCATTGCACCGCTTCATCTGCCACGGCCGTACGACCGCCTGTCAGCGCGGTTTTACCCGGATAGCCGACGTAAATTTGCGTCGCAAATTCATATTGCCAATCCCCGGCCCATCAATCATTATTCCCCGAGCATCAAAATATCGGGGGTAAGCGACTTCAAAAGGGGCGCGATAAACCAGCGTGTTTTGCGTGGCGTTACGAGCGACCAGGCTATCCAACTCACTCCAACAACACATTATCGGACAGGGAGAGGTCTCATGACTATCTTACGTAAAGCTGTTTTGCTTGCTTTGTATGGCACCGCTACACTCGCCTCCGTGGTACCCGGCCCCGCCGCCTTCGCGCAGGCCGCCGCCAAGGACAAGAAGGACGAACCTCAGGCCATTGAAGGCGTCAGCGTGGTGGGTTCGCGCCGCGTCAACGCCTCCTCGACCGACACACCCGTGCCGGTCGATTTCATTCCAATGGCTAAAGTCAGCGAGCAAGGTGGACAGTTCGACTTGGCGCAAACGCTGACCTACATTTCTCCCTCGTTCAACTCCACCCGCCAGAACGGTGCGGATGGCGCTGACCTGGTCGATTCAGCGGCGCTGCGTGGCCTTGGCTCCGACCAGACGCTGGTGCTGGTCAACGGCAAACGTCGCCACACCACCGCCCTGGTCAACCTGTTCGGTGCGCGCAATCGCGGCAATACCGGCACCGATATGAACGCGATCCCGTTGCTGGCGATCGACAATGTGCAGGTGCTGCGCGACGGTGCGGCCGCTCAGTACGGCTCGGACGCGATTGCCGGCGTGATCAATATCGGCCTCAAGAAGCGCCTGGGCTGCGAGGCGGTGGCGGGTTTTGGCCAGTACTCGGCGGGCGACGGCAAGAACTACCTGACCTCGGGCTACTGCGGCATCAAGGTGGGCGAGAATGGTGTGATCGGCATCACCGCCGAATACCTCGACCGTGGCCGCTCCAACCGTGCCGAGGCCGGCAACCCGCGCATCATCGGCGACACCAAGGCGCAGAACACGACGATCTACGTCAACGGCGAACTGCCGGTCAGTAGCGTGGCGGCGGTGTACTTCACGCTGGGCAATCAGCGCCGCGATGCTTCCTCTGCCGCGTTTGCACGCGATGGCTCCAGCGATATTCCCACCCGCAACTCGGCGGCGATGTACCCGAACGGTTTTGTACCCTTCATCAACGGCATCGTCGATGACCAATACGCGATCCTGGGTTACCGCACCAGCGTCGGCGACTGGAATGCCGATCTTTCGCAGACCTATGGCTATAACCGCCTGCACTACAACATCAGCAATACCCTGAATGCCTCGATCGCCAATCAGAACCTGATCAGCGGCGGGCCCGGTATCAGCGCCAATCGCTTTGATGCCGGTGGATTCTGGTTCGACCAGGCCACCACCAACCTCGATTTCAGCCGCTTCTTTCCCGGCGTGATGAGCGGCATGAACCTGGCCTTCGGCGCCGAGTACCGGCACGAGAGTTACTCGATCTTTGCCGGCGAGCCCGGCTCGTATGTCGATGCCGACGGCGTCGGCGTCGGCGGCAATGCCGGCAGCCAGGGCTTCCCCGGCTTCACGCCCAGCGACGCCACCACCAAAAGCCGCAACAGCGTCGCCGCCTATCTGGATGTGGAAACCGATATCACCGCGCGACTCAAAACCGATGCTGCAGTGCGCTTTGAAAAATACAGCGACTTCGGCTCGACCACTACCGCCAAACTTGCGGCCAGTTTCAAAGTCGCCGATACCTTCCTGCTGCGCGGTTCGGCCAGCACCGGTTTCCGCGCGCCGTCGCTGCAGCAGGTGTACTTCTCTTCGACCTTCACCGATTTCATCAGCGGCGTGCCGGTGGATGTGGTGTTGGCGCCGAACGGCGGAACGGTGGCCAATGCGGTCGGGATCCCGAAGCTGACCAAGGAAAAATCGAAGAACTACACGCTGGGCTTTACCTGGACGCCGTTAGCCAGCCTCGCCGTGACCACGGACGTGTATCGCATCAATATCGATGATCGCATCGTGCTGTCGGGTCGCTTCGACCCGACCTTCCCTGGCTTGGGCCCGACCCTTGCGGCACTCGGTGTCGGCCAGGCGCAGTTCTTCGTCAACTCGATCAACACTCGCACCCAAGGTGTGGACCTGACCGTATCGCACAAGGCAGATGTCGGCCCCGGCAAGCTGTCCACCTTCCTGGCGGTCAACTACAGCAAGACCGACGTGACCAAGATAAAAGCGCCGCCCGCGCTGGTTGGCTTCGAGGACACGCTGCTGTCTGAACGCGAGCGCCTGTTCATTGAGCAGGGCGGACCGCGCAGCAAGATCGTGCTCGGCTTCGACTATCTGACCGGCCCGCTGGAAACGGATCTCAAGATCATCCGCTTCGGCAGCCAGACCCTGGGCACCTTCTCCGGTACGGCCAACGGCGTACCGAACGCACGCTACGAGCCGAAGACCTCGGCCGATTTGAGCTTCACCTGGAGCTTCAACAAAACCACCAAGCTCACCATCGGCAGCACCAACATCTTCAACGTCAAACCGAGCAAGCAGGACCCGAATGAAACCGACAACGGCTTCAAATACGACAGCGTGCAATTTGGCTTGAACGGCACTGCGTATTTCGCGAGGTTGTGGAAGCGGTTCTAGGCAGTTTGCGGATGGCGCCGAGGCAACGAGTGTTGGCGCCATTCACAAGATAAAAAAATCGGGCGCCGCACGCGCCCGATTTTTATGGGAACTTCTAAAAACC
>JANMXS010000094.1:0-1549 GCA_031394335.1 Burkholderiales bacterium | reverse complement strand
CTGGTTGACAGGGCAACGGGGACAACATGCACTACCGTAATCTGGGCAAATGCCCGCTACAGGTTTCCACACTATGCCTGGGCACGATGATGTTTGGCGACCAGACCGATCAGGCCGAGGCTGCACGCATCGTCGCCCATGCGCGCGAACACGGCGTCAATTTCATCGACACTGCCGATGTGTATTCCAAGGGAAAATCGGAAATCATGGTCGGCGAATTGCTGAAGGGCAGCCGCCAGGATTGGATTCTGGCCAGCAAAATCGGCAACAAGATGTCGGATCGACCGAACGAATCACAATATTCGCGCACCTGGATGATGCACGAATGCGAGGCCAGCCTGCAGCGCCTGCAAACCGATTTCATCGATATCTATTACCTGCACCGCGATTTCAATGGCATGGACCTTGAAGAGCCGTTGCGTGCGATTGACGCGCTGCTGCGGGCCGGCAAGATTCGTTACTGGGCAGTATCCAATTTCCGCGGCTGGCGCATCGCCGAGATAACGCGGCTGGCGCGCGAGCTGAACATGCCGGGCCCGGTGGCATGCCAGCCTTATTACAACCTGCTGAACCGCATGCCTGAAGTCGAGGTGCTGCCGGCGTGTGCGCATTACGGCATTGGCGTGGTGCCCTACAGCCCGATCGCGCGCGGCGTGCTGTCAGGCAAATACCTGCCCGGCGTAACTCCCGCGGCGGGCACGCGCGCCGGGCGCGGTGACAAACGCATCATGGAAACCGAGTTTCGCGAAGAATCGCTGCGCATTGCGCAAACGCTGAAACGGCATTGCGCGAACAAGGGCGTGGAGCTTTCACATTTCGCTACCGCCTGGGTGCTCGCCAACAAGGCCGTGAGCGCCGCCATCGCCGGACCGCGCACGCTGGCGCAATGGCAGGATTATTTCGGCGCGCTCACTTGCGTCATCACCCCGGAAGACGAGGCGCTGGTCGATACGCTGGTGGCGCCGGGGCATCCCTCAACACCCGGCTATAACGATCCCACCTACCCACTGAACGGGCGCAGTACCTAGCGACGGCCATAGCACATTGTCGCTATTTGACGATGAGCCCACGAGCGCCGGATTCGCCCACACCCTGTAGCGGCCCCAGTGGATTGCGCACGCTTTCGACCTCCTGGATATTCGGTTTGCCACCCCAGACCTTGAAGGCCACGGTGTCGGCATTGATAACGATAACGGCTTCAAACTTCCAGCCAGTGATCTCGGTGTTGCGGCGGAAGTTGAGAAAATCGAGAAAGAAATTGCCATTGCGTTTGCGGTCTATATGCGTCTGTTCGACACCATAGGCAAAGCAGGCATCGCGCGCTTCCAGACAGCGGCGCAGACCGTCGTCCAGCATGCGCGTATCCAGCGAAGGGACCACCACAAAACGGCGCAGCAGGTCCGACTGATTCAGGATCGTGACATTAGACGAGCTGACGGGATCGATCCCCATCCCCTTCAGCTCCGTCACCGTGGTCTTGCCAGGCGCGATTTGATCAAACGTCGCCCGTGCCTCGGCATAGCTGGACCACTGCGCGCGCACCTCGGTT
>JANMXS010000093.1:0-8978 GCA_031394335.1 Burkholderiales bacterium | reverse complement strand
CCAGTTCACTGACTCGTCGTGCTCTCGTAACGGCGTTTACCCAGAGACAAGATATTTTCAGTGCGGCCATCCCGACCGAACGCTAAACGGATATTCGCCGGGCAATACGTTTGATGAACTCGCTGCATATGTCTCGCCGATGATTCGGAAGCTCGGCATGCGGCTGCGAAATTGCAGCGCTATATTTTCTCAGCTATCGCATAAATCACGTTTGCCTCGACGGACGTGATGCCGGAATTGCGAATGAACTCGAAATTTTCCGCCCGCACCCGTTCGCGCGTTGCCGCATCCAGCTGGTCCAGTGTGCCCCGGTAGCCCGATCCGAGTACGGCAGCCCACCAGGCCTCCGGAGAAGAGATCGAATGGCGATCCGGTTCGGCCGATATCTCCGGGTTCGCGATTCCTGCGTTGACGAACAACGCGCCCAATGAAGCCGGATCGCAGATGCGATCCCAGGGATTGAAGCCTTTATAGAGGTCCGGTCTCTCCCTCTGGATTGCGCTCCAGAAAGCCGAAGTCGCGGGCTCGAAGAAACGCGGTCCCCACGTCGTGATTGCCAGCTTTCCGCCGGGACGCACACGCTCCCAAAGCAAGCGAAGTGCCTGCGACATGTCGGGTACAAAGAATATCCCGAAAACACTATATGACGGCGTCGAACTGATCGTCTGAAATCGGCAAGTCCAGCATATCGCCCATACAAAACTGAACATTGCCCAGTCCCCGTGCCGCAGCTTTGGCACGCGCATTTTCGAGCAGGCGATCAGCCAGGTCGATACCGAGCACCGATCCGGATGGCCCGACAATCTCTGCTGCGGGCAACGCAGATGCACCACTGCCACAGCAAACATCCAGAACATTGGCGCCACTGCGCAGGCGCAAACGTTGAACGGTAATACGACCAAAGCGCTCCCAGAAGGAATTCGCCGGATCGTCATAGGCATCGGCCGCAGAATTGTATGTTTTCATCGCGCGAATGCGAGCTTCATCCGCTGCTATTGTCATATGCAACTAAACCGCAATTTTATTCAGCATTCAGGCGATCCAATTCAAGGGGTCTTGAAGCGATTCCGGCCTGGATTTATTGTCCTCAGTCCATGCGCCTCAAGGTGCAGCTTCGTGGCGAATCGACTGCCCATCGATTGCAGACCGGGATCAGGCTTTTTCCCGATGCCACTTCGCCAGCCTTTCCAGACTGCGGCTCATTTGTTGCGGCACTTCGAATACTGCATGCTTCAGATGCGCGTTGACGCAACGCTTGATGAACATTTCGGTTTCATAGAACACGGTATCGCGTTCGTTGTCGACGGTGATCATGTGGTAGCAGTCGCCGAGCAGGATGAGCTCCTTGTCTTCCGAGCTGGCCCGGTCAAAGATATATTGCGCATGACGCGGATGGACCGATTCGTCTTCGATGGGGTGAATGACCAGCAAGGGATCGCTGATCAGGTCGATCCGCGTCCGAACGTGTGCGATCAGCCCGTTGCCCTCCAGTAATTGGGTCATCGAGATCGATTCGCCGCCAACTTCGGATACATGGCGGTCGGTCAGCATTTTTTTGACCATGGCGCGCAGTGCCGGATTTTTTACGCCATAGGGTTCGCCTTCCGCATGCCGATAACGACCGCTGAAAGGAATGTAGCGTGCAATCGGCAACAGGAATCGATACCACGGCATCGCCCAGCCGTCGTAGCCCAGCGCGGGTGACAGCAGCGCCAGCGAGGTCACGTCCTCGTGCGTGGCGAGTTCCATGGCAAGCGTTGCGCCCATCGAAATGCCGACCACCGACACCGTTGCATACTCCGCCTTGAGCGTTTGCAGATGAGTACGTGCAGCATCTACCCAGCTCTGCCAGTTCGACTCCGCGGTGCCGAATGCGAACCCCGGGATATTCGGCATGAGCACGGCAAGACCGGACTGCTGTAGGATTTGTCCCAGACGCGCAACTTCCAGATTGCTGCCCGCCAGTCCGTGGAGAAGCAGGACTGCATTCTGATTTACGCTAATCGAAGCTGCCGGAGCCATTGCATTCATGAAAAATACCCTGCTAAAAAATTCACGTCATTGGGTTGACGCCAATCTTTACACAAGAACCGTCAACACATTGTTAATTTTTGCCCTGGTGTTCGCAATGCGATGGGCGGTGAATGATATTGTGGAATTCCAGTATCCGGTACAGCTTTTTTTGCTTTCAGCGCTGTTGGTCACGATGCTTTATGGCTATGTTCCCGCGCTCTGCGTTCTGATGGCCGGCTGGTTTCTGGGCCTGTTTTTCTTTGTGCCACCCTTTGGAGAGTTTTCATCCGTCACCAAATCGGATGTAATACGTACCATAAACTATTTTGTTACCGGCTTGAGCGGCATTGCTGTTATCGAGTATCTGCAGCGCACGCGTTACTCAATGCGACTCATGCTGGCCGTATCCGAGTCGCGCTATCGTTCCCTGCTGCGCCTCGATAACCACCGCCTTTTCCAGCAACGGCAGTCGACACGGGCGCTACGCCAGGTCGGTGATATTTTTACTCGCCTGGAACAGGTATTGTTGCTCATAAGCCAGAGTAAAAAGGCGTTTTTGTTTCCCTTGTTTCGCGATATCACCGGCCGCCCGCGGCATCAGGGCGAGAGCGACTGGCTGGGCATGTTGCATGCTGAAGACCGGCCGCGGGTTGAAAAGGAGCTATCGCAGGTGATCGACGGATTTCGCGAGCATCGTGATCTGCAGTTCCGCATTTCGACGATCGACAAGGGGTTCGTCGATGTCGAATGCGAGTTTCGTTCGCTGACCATGAGCGCACAGAAGCAGGTATTTGCCCTGTTGCTGAAGTCGCCGCGGACGGCTTAAAGATTCCAGCCGTAGCCGAGGTAATACACGGTGGATCGATTGGTTTCGGCGATCGGGCTGTTGGCGGCGCCTCTGGCCAGGCGCGCCAAATTGGCCCCGAACATCAGTGCGTGGCGCTTGTCCAGATTGTAGGTACCACTGAGTCCGATTGATACATTGGTTCCTGCCCCTGACTGGTAGCCGGGACGGAAGGGTGTTGCTTCTGATGGGCGCACACCGAAGTAGTAGTTCGCCAGCTTGCCGTTCATTCTGTCGAAGGCCAGCAAGGCGCCAAAATCCCAGTGCTCGTTTTTCAGGATGGGCTTGTATATTGAGGCGCGCAGCGAGTTGCCGTGGCTTGATCGATTGAGGTCGGTAAACCAGGCCACACTGAAAGCGATGACGTCGAAGTCCCAGTCGAACGTAGGGCCGCCTTCGAGGCTATCGCGGCGCGTCGCCATCCCCGCCAGCCGCGCGCCGTCTTTCGCGGAAAATCCAAAACGTGGTTCCACGGCAAGCCCGAGACCAACTTTCTTGTCATCGCTTGCCAGCACATAGACGCCAACCCGCTCGATCTCGACATAAAACGTCTCGTCATAGTTGATCGACAGAAGCGGGATTGGCCAGACCTGCGCACTCTTGCCGCCGACGTATTTGGGAAACGCGATCGGTCCTGCGCCTGCCGTGCCGTTCCAGCCGTCCTTTGCCTCGGCTGCGGCTGGTTCCGCAATCGCTGCGAAGCTGGCATTCAGAGCTATCAGCGCAAATGCCATCCGGCCCAGTCTGCCCAGCAACGCTGGCCAGGAATTGGTGCGCATGGTGGCTTTACTCAGACAATTTTTGTTCATTATGGCTCCTGGTGATTGCGTCAGTGCAACGATGATAAGCATGCGACCGGTGCCATGCGTGGCCGGATCGATGGCACAGCGTGAAGTGTTTTCGGGCGCATCAAAGTGTGGCGCCATGTGTTTGGGCGGCGGGGTGCCGCATGGTCGAACTTGCAGCGCTGTCTGCCCTATTGGCGCTCAGGAACCTCAAGATGTTTTCGGAAACGATTTTTCGGTCGTTATCGATGCACACCATATGGTAGCTATTGTTCAGCATGACAAGTTCAGTACGGTCTTCGCCAAGATGCCGTTGCAACCATTCCGCCGATTTTGCGCTGGTCAGATCGTCTTCATGCGAATGGATCACCAGCGTTTGGCAATTGATGCCCGGCGGCGTCTTCCGGATCATGGCACGCAGGCGGTCGATCTGCTGTACACAGCCAAGCGGCACATAGGGATAGTGGTAACTTTCACCGCGTGCGAATTTTTCCGCGACGATGGCGCGGACGCGCTCATCCTTTACACCGTATGGATCTTCCTCATCGACCGTAATCAGTCGACGAGCGACCGTTATCTTGTAAAGCGGAAAACGCAGTGCGTAATACCAGGGAACCGCCCAGCCATCGATGAAGATGGGTGAAGATAAGAGCACCAGCTTGCCGCTCAGGACGCGCTCCGTCTTCACGATTTCCAGCGCGATGAGCGCCCCAAGGCTGATACCCATCACATGCACCACCGGGTAGCGTTGCTGCAGAACGTGATAGCGTTCACGCGCGGCCTGGATCCAGTCTTCGGCCGATACCTTGAGCAGATCTTCCGGGCGGCCGCGGTGTCCGGGCAGCGTAAGCGGTTGCGGATCGAAACCATGCAACGCCAGCGCCTTGTAAAGCGGCCCGAAATCGTGTTCGCTGCCGCCGATGCCGTGGATCATGAGTACCGCCGGTCGTTGCCCTCCCTCGGCGTTTGCATCGTCCTTGGTGCCGGATGCCTGCCGATATAGATTGAGGCGGCCGCGCGTGCGGGTTGTTGCCGCCTGCACGGTTCCCTCAACCCGAAGGACCGTGCCTTCAAATGCGGTAATTCCCGTCACATGGTGGCGCAGCGGTACGTAATTGCCATTTTCCAGCAATACGCGGTAGCGAAGGTCTGGCGCGTAGTCATTCCCTTCGGCGATTGAATTGAGTTGATGACCGAATCGTTCGCGATCTTTCGGGTGCAGCTGGCTAACCCAGTCGCCGATTGCCGATAGTTGAGTGGACGGCGCGCCAAAGCAGCGACGGGTATCGCCGATCCACAGCACTTGCGACGTCTGTAAATCGATGTCGTAATGCAGAATCGGCGTTGACGAAACAGTGGATTCGTAACGCGCTTTCCATCGACTTATTTCATACTGAGTAGCTTGAAGTTCGCGTGCGAGGGCCGAGACTATCGAGCTCAGGATTGCCACGGCTGCAAGGTACCAGCGCAACTGCGATGATTGGCCCAGGGAAAGGGCGGCTGCACCGAACAAATGCGTTCCAGTCAGCAGCAGGACCAGCTCCAGAATAAACAGCGCTGCAGTCGCCGCGACGCTGCCGATCGTCGGCCATAGCAGGCTGACAGAAACAGCGCAAATGAGCGGGATGTAATTGGCCCATCCCATTGTTGTCTCGAGGTTCCAGCGAATGCCGCCAGAAATGGCGATGAGCATCGAACTCATGAACATACACAAAAGAAATGCCCATCCCCAAAGGCGCAAGCGGCCGCTCTGACTGCGCGCTGCCTGCCGGGCGCGACCAAGACGCAACACAATAAAGGGGACTGCGATAAACGCGCCCGCGATATTTGCACTGATCCAGTACTGCCAGGCGGTGGCATAGCCCAAGCCAGGTTCAAGTCCGGTCAATAGCCATGCGCCCGCCGGCGACAGCAACAGTGCATGGGCAATGCCGGCGATCATGGCTAAGGCCACCAGTTTTGTCTCCCCTGGCTGCAGCACACTCAATCTTGATAATGCGAAGGACGCAATGGCGATGGCGCCACTTTCGCACAGAATAAATGTCAGGCCTTTGCCGATCGGTGCCGACAGGGCGATCATCAAACCGACCGTTGCCACAATTCCTGCAAGCATGACGGCACGGCGTTCGTGTGGTGGTGTTGCGATGACGGTCGCCATCCATGCGCCGCTTGCACACCAGAACGCCACCCGACCGCCTGCACCTGAAAATTCGCTGAAAAAGAGCCATCCCAGCAACGGATAGATCACCGCCAGGCCGGTCATGGAAAGTATCGTCTCCGGCGAAAAACCGTTTTTTTCGTAATTCACAATATGGGTGAAAGTGTGCGCTGTGGCCGCAAGTGGCTGTTATCGGTTTATTCCATCATTGTACAAGCGGGGCGGTTTTCAAGGTTGCAAGCATTTCACCATTTGTTACATCTGCCCGATACCAATCTGCTATCGTCGAGGTAAAGGAATGGTAAGAACTCAGGGAGCGAAATGAAACCGTTGCAATTATGGGATAGAAAAGCCCTGCTGGGATTCTGGGGCCGTGTCGATGCAGCCGCGCAGCTGTTCAATCAGATCAATGCGCTTTCCGAGCGGTTCACCTATCTGCTCGCGACCTTGATGCTGGTAATAATCGGTGCCGGGGATTACTTGACCCGTGTCGAACTGATGCTGTCCCCCTTCTATGCGCTGCCGTGCCTGCTGGTCGACTGGCGGATCGGCCGGCTGCCGGCGTTGGCGTATGGCGTGTTCGCGTCCTATATTCAGTGGCTCATCGGTACTTTTGGCGGGCACCCGTACTCGCATGAGCTCTATTTCTACTGGGATCTTCTGCTCAATCTCGTTTTTTACGGTGTTTTGATCTGGTTGGTTGCGAAGCTCAGGGTTGCGCTTGAAATGGAGAGAATGCTTTCGCGCGTGGATTTCCTGACGCGGCTCGCAAATCGGCGCTCTTTTGATGAGGCGGTCAAACAGGAGTTTCATCGCTGCAAGCGCCATCGCCATGCTTTGACAATAGTGCTGATCGATTGCGACGACTTCAATGATTTTATAGATGCCCGCGGCTTCAGTAGCGGTGATCTGCTGCTGGCAGCGATTGGAGACGCGCTCAAAACGAAATTCAGAACGACCGATTTCCTGGCGCGAACCGGCTCGAACGAGTTTGCGTTGATTCTTCCTGAGACACCTCATGCCCAAAGTGAAATCAAGCTGAAAAAATTTCATCGGCAACTCGAAGAACTTGCGCTGATACGCGGCTGGCCGGTGACCGTTAGCGTTGCATGCGCGGTGTTTCACAACATACCGGAGTCGCCCGAAAGCCCCGTTGCCGAGGCGCGCAATTTGATGCGGCATATCAAGCAAACCGGCAAGAACCGGATGGAGCAGCGGGTATGGGGTGCCGGGATTTCAGCCGTAAGCGCAACGGAAAGTTTCGTTGGCTCTGAACAAAAAGATATAGGTGCGCGCCAGCAGCAGGTTATCGGGATGAGCTAGCGGCCCGTACCGAGCATCAGCAAGACGCCTTTTTGAAACAGTAAGCACATCTGCGCCTGCCTTGATGTTGCGGGTCGTTTTCCATCGGGGCCTCAGGCGCACGGCAGCAGGCGAGGCTTGAAATGCGATGCATGAATGGCAGGCCGCGTTACCACGGAGTGCTTCCCCCTTTGCAAAGGGGGATCGAGGGGGATTTACGTTGCCGATCAGAAACCATAAAATAAAAACCCCCGTCGTCCCAGCGCCGGCGTGAAGGCATGCCTTCACCCCAAGTCCGTCCAAGTATTTGAAAATACGGCGGACTGGAATCCGGCCTCCGCACCGAATGGTGTCTCCATCGACCGGAATGACGAACTGACCTGATCGCGATTTATAAACCCTAGCACTGGCGCGGCGTTCAGGCCATTTATGCTTGGAAAACCGCGCCAATGCTAGAGTTTGTACCTATGGCCCCAGCGGAATATCATGCAGCCCACACACCGACGTCAAATATGGCCAAGACCAACGAAACCCATCACTCAATCCAGGAAGCGCCGCGCTACACGGCGAGCGAGGCCGCGCATTACTTGCGTGTGCCGGTGTCGACCGTACGCGCCTGGGCATTTGGCCAGACCTACGAATCGAAGGACGGCACCAAGCACTTCCGTTCGGTGATTGAACTTGCCGATCGCGAAGGCAAGAAGCTGTCGTTCATCAATCTGGTTGAGTTGTTCGTACTCGCCGCCATTCGCCGCCGCCATGGCGTTGCACTGAAACAGGTTCGGCGCGCACTCGACTATTTGAAGCGCAAGTTTCCCAGCACGCACCCACTCGCCGACAACCAGTTTGAAACCGATGGTATCGACCTCTTCGTGGAAAAGTTTGGCGAGTATCTGGCGATTTCAAAAGAAGGCCAACTCGTTATTCGGGAACTGATTGCTCAGCGCCTTCGCTGTGTAATGCGCGATGAGAACGGTAATCCGCTGAAACTGGTTCTCATCTCACGCACATCGAAACTCGGCACCGAGGGTGTGGTCGTCATCGATCCCCGGCTGGGTTTTGGCCGCCCGGTTATCGACGGCAGCGGCATTCGCACCGAAGTCATTGTCGATCGCTTCCGCGCGGGCGAGAAAATTGAATCGATCGCCGACGACTACAGCCGGCCCGCAGCGGACATCGAAGAAATTGTTCGCGCAGAAATGCCACTGGCGGCGTGAGCCCCCAGCCGCTCTGCAGCGTTACTTTCTTCATCGACCACAGCCTGGGCGGCAAGCTGATCGCCCGACGGCTGCGCGACCTCGGCGCGCAGGTCGAAGTACTTGCCAATCACTTCCCGACCGAAACACCAGATGTTGAATGGCTCAAAGCCGTTGGCGACGTAGGCCGATTTGAAGCATCCTTTCAAACGAAATGAGCAGAATCGCCCAGATCTGAATCGCAACAAGGGGCGCCGTCTGCGATAATTCGCAGACAAGTCAAACAGGAGCTTCCGATGCCGGAGTTGGTATTCAAGGGTAAGGAGTACGTTTACAACCACCATCTCACGGTGCCCTATCGGCCGCTTGTTGCCGATGCCAAGAAATCCGTTGGGGCCGGCGATCTGTTGGGCAACCTCATTATTCACGGCGATAATCTGCACGCGCTGAAAAGCCTGCTGCCGCGCTATGCGGGGAAAGTGGACCTGATTTTCATCGATCCCCCTTACAACACGGGAAACGAGAACTGGGCGTACAACGACAACGTCAATTCGCCGATCATGAAAGAGTGGCTGAAGTCCAATCCGGTCAATGCGGAGGACATGCTGCGGCATGACAAGTGGCTGTGCATGATGTGGCCGCGGCTCGTTCTGCTACGCGAGTTGTTGAGCGAGCACGGC
>JANMXS010000092.1:0-11596 GCA_031394335.1 Burkholderiales bacterium | reverse complement strand
CTTGCATGCATGGCACGCCTCGCTTATTCGCCTCGATAACGAAAAGCGTGGCACCCAGTGCCATGCATGCCTTGTTTTTGCCCGCAGATTATTCCTTAATCCGTTGAAAAACAAGACGCTTTTGCGGGGAAACCTCAGCGTAGAACGCCATTTGGCGCGGTGTTTGAGGCATTTTTGCTCCAAACGGCAATGCTGGCGCGGACCTTGGCTTTTCAGGCTATACCACTTCCCTGGGCGAGCCCTTGACGGTTTTATACAGCGCCAAGGCCTTCTCGCGCTGCACCGCGTGGTCCACAATCGGCGCCGGGTAATCGCGTCCAATCACGCAGCCGCGCGCCTGCTGTTCCAGCGGCGGCAGGGTCCACGGCGCGTGGATGAATTTATCCGGGACCTTGCTCAGCTCGGGCAGATATTTGCGGATGAACTTGCCAGCCGCATCAAAGCGCTCCGACTGCGTGACCGGGTTGAAAATGCGAAAGTAAGGCTGCGCATCGCAGCCGGTTGAGGCAGCCCACTGCCAGCCGCCGTTGTTGGCGGACAGATCGAAATCGTTGAGGTTATCGGCAAAATATTTTTCTCCACGCCGCCAGTCGATCAGCAGGTCTTTGGTGAGAAAACTGGCGACGATCATGCGCAAGCGATTATGCATATAGCCGCTCTGGTTGAGCTGGCGCATCGCCGCATCGATGATCGGGTAGCCGGTGCGCGCCTCGCACCAGGCGGCGAACAGGGCGTCGTCGTTGGGCCATTGAATCGCATCGTACTCGGGGCGAAACGCACGTTCGGCGGCATGCGGGTGATGCCACAGGATCTGGAAATAGAAATCGCGCCAGATCAGCTCGGATAGCCAGGTTTCCGCGCCGACGTTCTTGCCGCGCAAGGTTTCGGCATAAGCAAGGCCGGCCAGCTCGCGGATGGAAATGGTGCCGAAGCGGTTGTGCACCGACAGGTACGAGACACCCTTCACGCTGGGGAAATCGCGGGCTTCCTTGTAATCCGCGATGCGTTTCAGGAACTCGTTGCGCAGCTTGGCGGCGCCCGACATGCCACAGGGCATCAGCGGTTTGAGATTGGTGCGCTGAAAACCCAGTTCTTCGAGCGATGGCAAGGCAGCGGGCTTGGCTGGCTTTGTAAATTTGGCCGCGTATTTTTCAATCGGATACGGCTTCAGCTGAAAGTCAGTCAACTTCTTCAGCCAGGCATTTTTATACGGCGTGAATACGCTGAAAGTGCCGCCGGCCTGGGTCAGCACTTCATCTTTCTCGAAGATGACGGTGTCTTTGGATTTGTGAAAGGCGATGCCGTTTTGCCGCAGCTGTTCGTAAACCAGGTCGTCGCGTGCGATTGCCGCCGGCTCGTAATCCTGGCTGGTGTAGACCGCACCGACCTTGAGTTCGCGCGCCAGCCGGGGGATTTCCTCGGCAGCGCGGGCGTGGCGCACGATCAGCTCGCCACCCATGGTGCGAAGCGATTCCTGTAGTTCCCGAACGCTCTCCCAAATGAACTCGACGCGGCGATCCTGCTTCGAGGGCAAATGATCGAGGATCTCGCGGTCGAAGACGAATACACAATGGACCTGTTTTGATGAGCTGAGCGCGGCGTGCAGCCCGGCGTTGTCGACGCTGCGTAAATCGCGTCGAAACCAGAATAGCGAGGAATTCATTGCCTGCCTTGAAAAACTTGCCCGCTGGCCGGAATAGGTGCGGGAAATGAGCGAACAGCGTAAAATTATGACCTGAAATGAACCCCTTAAGCGACGCAACCAATCTGACGAATCAGTTCCTGATCGCCATGCCCGGCATGGCCGACCCTTATTTTTCCAAAACGTTGACGTTTATCTGCGAGCACTCGGAAAAAGGCGCAATCGGCATCATCGTCAACAAGCCGATCGATCTCACCATGGCGAATTTGTTCGACCAGGTCGATATCCCGCTCACTGATCCTCGGTTGCGGACCGCCAATGTACATTTCGGCGGGCCGGTGCTGATGGACCGCGGCTTCGTCTTGCATCAGCCGCTGGGCAACTGGAGTTCGACGCTGAAAATCGACGAGGATACCGGGCTGACCACGTCCAAGGACATCCTGCAATCGATGGCCAATGGCGACGGGCCGACGCGAGTGCTGGTTACCCTGGGCTATGCTGGCTGGGGGCCGGGCCAGCTCGAAGACGAAATTACGCGCAATGGCTGGCTGACGATGCCGGCGCGAATCGGCATCCTGTTCGAGCTGCCCTTCGATGCGCGCCTGACGGCGGCGATGGGCATGCTGGGCCTCAACTACGGCAATCTTTCCGACGCGGCGGGGCACGCCTGATGGCGGCGCCCTTGTCGCCAGCCTCGCAGACCATCCTCGCCTTCGATTTCGGCGAAAAGCGGATCGGCGTTGCCGTCGGCGACACCGGCATCGGCCTTGCCTATCCGGTAGCGACCTTGCATGTGGAATCGAATGCCGAGCGCATGGCCGCGGTGGAAAAGCTGGTCGCCGAATGGCGGCCCTCGCAGTTCGTGGTTGGCGAGCCGCATTACGAAGACGAACGTCCGCATGAAATCGCGCATCTCGCCAAAAAATTCGGCAATCGCATTAAAGAGCGGTTTCGCCTGCCAGTCGAATACGTCAACGAGTTCCTCAGCTCCAGCGAGGCCGGCGCACAACTGCGCGAGCGGGGCATCAGCGGCCGGGCGCAGAAGGAAATGCTCGATGCGGTGGCGGCACAGGTGATACTGCAGGCCTGGTTCGACGACAGAATCAGCCATAAAACCAACGAACAGAACAAGGCGCGCAATGCAGCTTGATGGCGAACACCTTTTAACCGTGCTGTGCGAAAAAATCGGCGAGCTGGCGCCCGATACCGCGATTGTCGGCATTCATACCGGCGGCGTGTGGGTGGCGCAGCGCGTGCAGCAGATGCTGGGCGGCAAGCATCTGCTGGGCTCGCTGGCGGTGACCCTGCATCGCGACGACTTCGGCAGCATCGGCCTGCACCCGCAAAAAAAATCCACCGAGATGCCGTTCTCGGTCGATGGCCGCGATGTGCTGCTGGTGGACGATGTGATGCACACCGGGCGCACCCTGCGCGCCGCGCTCAACGAGCTGTTCGATTTCGGTCGCCCGGCCAGCGTGAAACTCGCCTGCCTCGTCGATCGCGGCGGACGCGAGCTGCCGTTCAGTGCGGATTTCATCGGCATGACCATGAGCCTCGAAGCAGATCAGGAGCTGACCCTGGTGCAGGCCAACCATGCCCTGCGTTTCGATATCCAGCCCAAGCCACAGACCCAGACATAGACCCCGGATCGGAAAACCCAGCGTGCTGACTGCCAACCCCCAACTGACCCCCGACAAGAAGCTCAAGCATCTGCTCACTACCGAAGGGCTGCCGAAAGCCATCATCGAGCAGATTCTGGAAACTGCCGATCAATTCGTCAGCGTCGGTGACCGCGATGTCAAGAAAGTGCCCCTGCTGCGCGGCAAATCGGTATTCAATCTTTTCTTCGAAAACTCGACCCGGACCCGCACCACCTTCGAAATTGCCGCCAAGCGTTTATCGGCGGACGTGATCAATTTGAACATCAACGCCTCCTCCACCAGCAAGGGCGAATCCCTGCTCGATACCATCGACAATCTGGCGGCGATGAACGCCGATATGTTCGTGGTGCGCCACGCCCAGTCCGGTGCGGCCCATCTGATCGCCCAGCACGTCAAGTCTGGCATCGCCGTGATCAATGCCGGCGATGGCCGCCACGCACACCCAACGCAGGGCCTGCTCGATATGTACACCATCCGCCACTATAAAAAATCGTTCCACAATTTATCGGTGGCGATCGTCGGCGACGTGCTGCACTCGCGCGTGGCGCGCTCCGATATTCATGCGCTCACCACCCTGGGTTGCCCGGATGTGCGCGTGATCGGGCCGAAAACGCTGATCCCGACCGCAGTGGAACGCATGGGCGTCAGCGTCTACAACGATATGCATCGCGGCCTCGAAGGCGTCGATGTGGTGATCATGCTGCGTCTGCAAAACGAGCGCATGGCCGGCCCCTTGCTGCCAAGCGCACATGAATTCTTCAAAAGCTATGGCCTCACTGCCGACAAGCTGTCGCGCGCCAAGCCGGATGCCATCGTGATGCACCCGGGGCCGATGAATCGCGGCGTGGAAATCGATTCGGGCATCGCCGACGGCCGGCAGAGCGTGATCCTGCCGCAGGTGACGTTCGGCATCGCCGTGCGCATGGCGGTGATGGCGATGGTGGCGGGAAACTAGAAATCAGACTATGAAAATCGAAATCAAAAACGGCCGCATCGTCGATCCCGCCAGCGGGCGCAATGAAAATGGCGCTCTTTATATTGCCGATGGATTGATTGCCGGCGTCGGTGCTGCGCCGGCTGGCTTCAAGGCCGACAAGGTCATCGATGCCGCCGGCAAAGTAGTCTGTCCGGGGCTGGTCGATTTGTGCGCGCGCCTGCGCGAACCGGGCTTTGAATATCGCGCCACCCTGGAGAGTGAAATGCGCGCCGCGGTTGCCGGCGGCATCACTTCCCTAGTGTGTCCGCCGGATACCGACCCGGTGCTCGATGAGCCGGGCCTGGTCGAAATGCTCAAGCGTCGCGCCACCATGGCCAACCAGGCGCGGGTTTATCCGCTGGGTGCGCTGACCTTGGGCTTGCACGGCAAAAAACTCGCCGAGATGACCGAATTAAGCGAAGCCGGCTGTGTCGGATTTTTTCAGGCCGATCAGCCGATCCACGACACCATGGTGCTGTACCGCGCCCTGCAATATGCGGCGACTTTTGGCTATACGGTATGGTTGCGCCCGCAGGATGCGTACCTCGCAGCAGATGGCATCGCCCACGACGGCGAAGTGGCCTCGCGCCTCGGCCTTGCCGGCATCCCCGCCAGCGCCGAGACCGTTGCCATCTCGACCATCACCACCCTGATGCGCGAAACCGGCGCGCGCGTCCATCTCGCGCGCTTGTCCAGCGCGGCTGGCGTGGAGTTGGTGCGTCGCGCCAAGGCGGACGGCCTGCCGCTCAGCTGTGATGTCGGCATTCACCACCTGCTACTGACCGATCGCGATATCGGCTATTTCGATTCGCAATATCGCTTCACGCCGCCGTTGCGCAGCCCGGCAGACCGCGATGCCTTGTCGCGCGCGGTACAGGACGGCGCCATCGATGCGATTTGCTCCGACCATACACCCGTCGATGATGATGCCAAACACGTACCGTTCGCTGAGGCCGAACCCGGCGCATCGGCACTGGAAACCCTGCTCTCGCTCACGCTGAAGTGGGCAGAAGATGCCAATGTGCCGCTGCCGAAAGCGCTGGCAAAAATTACCGCCGACCCGGCGCGGGTGCTGGGCGTCCATGCCGGCAACTTCGCGGTTGGTGCCCCCGCCGACATCTGCATTTTCAACCCGCAGGCGTTCTGGGTGATCACCGCGCAAACGTTGGTGAGTCAGGGCAAAAATACGCCGTGGCTGGGGCGCGAGTTGCAGGGCAAGGTAACCCATACTCTAGTGGCCGGACAAACCGTATTTCCCGGGTAAGCCGGCACCCATCTGACTCATTCGACGCACGGAACTCCTGTCCCTTGTCGGCACCCGAGCTCTTGACGCGGCGAGGACATGCCCCAAGCTGTGATGGATTGATCGATTAATAAGATGACCACGAGCAACCCCATGCCTAACCCCTTGCTTGATCTATCCGGCCTGCCAAAATTCGCCGCCGTCACCCCGGCCCATGTAAAACCCGCGATCGACTCGCTGATCGCCGACGCGCGTCGCGTGGTTGAAACCCTCGCCGCTGATACCGGCGTGCCGACCTGGGGCAACGTGGTCACACCGCTGGACAATGTCAACGAGCGCCTGTCGCGCGCCTGGGGCATCGTCGGTCATCTCAATGCGGTGCTCAACTCGCCTGAATTGCGCGAAGCCTACAACGGCATGCTGCCGGCGGTGACCCAGTACTGGACGGAAATTTCGCAGAACGAGACGCTGTATGCGAAGTACAAGGCACTGCGTGCCAGTCCCGACCATGCACGGCTCAGCGGCGCGCAAAAGAAGGCGCTGGAGAATGAATTGCGTGACTTCCGACTGGGCGGCGCGGAACTGTCCGCCGACAACAAGACGCGCTTCATGGCCGTGCAGGAAGAGTTGTGCTCGCTGATGTCGACCTTCAACGACCATGTGCTCGATGCCACCAATGCCTACGCACACTATGTTGATGATGAAGCGGAGTTATCCGGGCTGCCGGACGACGCGAGAGCGGCGGCCCGCGAGGCGGCGGTCAAGGACGGCAAAGACGGATGGAAAATTACCCTGCATGCGCCGTCGTACATACCGGTGATGCAATACGCCGATTTTCATCCGCTGCGCGAACGCCTCTATCGCGCCTACACCACCCGTGCTTCCGAGCTGGGGGCCAATCCCGATTGGGACAATAGCGCCACTATCCAGCGCATTCTGGAATTACGTGCCGAGACGGCCGCGCTGCTAGGCTTCGCCAACTATGCCGAGCTGTCGCTGGCCACCAAGATGGCGAAATCGCCAGCCGAGGTGATTGCCTTCCTGCGCGAAATGGCCGCCAAGGCCAAGCCCTTCGCCGAACGCGACTGGGCGGAGCTGGTCGAATTTGCGCTGCGCGAACTGAACATGGCCGAGGTCAATGCCTGGGACGTTGCCTATTTGTCGGAAAAATTGCGCGAGCAGCGCTACGCGTTTTCCGACAATGAGGTCAAGCAATATTTCCCTGAAGCGCAGGTGCTCGCCGGCCTGTTCCGCGTAGTTGAAACGATTTATGGCGTGGCTATCAAGCCGGCCAAGACAGAGACCTGGCATGCCGAGGTGCGCTTCTTCGATGTGCGCAATGGCGACGGCTCCCTGATCGGCCAGTTTTACCTCGATCTCTATGCTCGCGACGCCAAGCGCGGCGGGGCGTGGATGGATGATGCCGTGACGCGTCGCCGCAAGAATGGCGTGATTCAGCATCCGGTCGCGTATTTGACCTGTAATTTCGCCGCACCGGTGGCCCACGGTGGCCAAATGCGGCCTGCGCTGTTCACGCACGACGATGTCATCACCTTGTTCCATGAATTCGGGCATGGCTTGCATCATTTGCTGACCGAGATTGAAGAGCTGGGTGTATCCGGCATCAATGGTGTGGAATGGGATGCGGTCGAGCTGCCCTCGCAGTTCATGGAAAATTTTTGCTGGGAATGGGAGGTGGTCAGGCATATGAGCCGCCATGTCGATACCGGTGTGCCGCTGCCGCGCGCCTTGTTCGATAAAATGCTGGCGGCGAAAAACTTTCAGGCCGGCATGGCCTTCGTGCGCCAGCTCGAGTTTTCGCTGCTGGATATGCGCTTGCATACCGATTTCGATCTCGCACACGGCTCCTTGATTGTCCTCACGGACGAGGTGCGCCGCGAAGTTGCGGTGGTTCGCTACCCTGCATTCAACCGCACCGCGCATGCGTTTGGACATATTTTCGGCGGCGGTTATGCGGCCGGTTATTACAGCTACAAATGGGCCGAGGTGCTGTCGGCCGATGCCTATGCGGCATTTGAGGAATCCGGTGTGCTCAACGCCGACACCGGCGCACGCTTTCGTCGCGAAGTTCTGGCGCGTGGCGGCAGCCGCCCGGCGCTGGAGTCGTTTGTCGCGTTCCGTGGCCGCAAGCCGGACATTGAGCCGCTGTTGCGGCACAATGGCATGAAGCTCGCGGCGTAATCCGCGCGAATCTGCACCTGTCGCGCAGCGGCGAGCCGGATAATTTAAGGAGAGCCCAAATGAAACCCAACATCGCAACCTTGACTTCGCTGGCCCTGCTGGTCTTGGGGCTCGGTTTGAATGCGAACGCCCAAGCGCTGTATCGCTGGGTGGACCAGGATGGCAAGGTGCAGTACTCCGATATGCCGCCGCCGGCGAACGCGAAGAATACGCAGCAAAAACGCCTCGGCGACAATCTTATCGAGCAGGACAAACTGCCTTACGCGCTGAAAATGGCCATGCAAAGTAACCCGATCACGCTGTACACCAGCGATTGCGGTAGTTCTTGTGATCAGGCGCGCTCGCTGCTTAACAAGCGTGGCATTCCGTTTGCCGAGCGCAACCCCGAGAAGGACGCTGACGCGGCCAAGGCCCTCGGCGCCCTGATCGGCGCGCTGCAAGTTCCGACCATGGTCGTCGGCGACAGCAATCTCAAGGGTTTCCTGGAGAGCGGCTGGAACAGCGCGCTGGACAGCGCCGGCTACCCGCGCAGCAATCCGCTGTCGCGTCCGCCTGCCGCTGCAGCCAAGGTACCGCCAGCAGCTCCAGACAGCGGTGACATCCCGTCGCCTGCAACGCCGTAACCGCACGAATGAAACTCGTCACCTGGAACGTCAACTCCCTCAATGTACGCTTGCCGCATGTGCTCGACTGGCTGAAACAGCACCAGCCGGACGCGCTGTGCTTGCAGGAGCTGAAACTCGAAGACGTGAAGTTTCCGCAAGTCGCGTTGGATGAAATCGGTTACTACGCGGCGTATGCCGGGCAAAAAACCTATAACGGCGTTGCCATACTGAGTCGCGTCAAGCCGGAGGACGTGACGCGCAATATGCCGAATTTCGCCGACGAGCAAAAGCGCGTCATCGCCGCAACCATCGACGGCGTGCGCGTGGTCTGCGCTTACGTCCCCAATGGGCAGGATGTCGATTCCGACAAATACCAGTACAAGCTCAAGTGGCTGGCCGCGCTACAGGATTTCATGCGCACTGAAATTGCCGCTTATGGTGATGTTGCGCTGTTGGGCGATTACAACATTGCGCCGGCCGATGCTGATGTGCATGATCCCGCTGCCTGGGCCGGCAAGGTGCTGTGTACCGATGCTGAGCGCGCGGCATTTCAGGGGCTGATTGCGCTCGGCATGAGCGACAGCTTCCGGCAGTTCGAGCAGCCGCAGAAAAGCTATACCTGGTGGGATTACCGCATGAACGGCTTCAAGCGCAATCTCGGCTTGCGCATCGACCACATACTGCTCACCTCGGCGCTGGCCAACCGCTGCGATAGCGCGATCATCGACCTTGCACCGCGCAAGCTTGAACGTCCTTCCGACCACGCTCCGGTAGCCGTGACCCTGCGCTAGCCGCAAGGGCGGAGCGGGTGTGAATGTGCCGTCCGGCGTGCTGCCATTGCCGCTTGACGGCTGGGTGACGGGAGGTGCTTGCTACGCGTAGAATCCATCATTGATTTTAAGCTGACTGTATCGCCCCCTTTTTGTCTCTTTAACATCAACAGCGCGCGCCGATTTTGAACGCTCCCGACTATCCGCTTTCGCCCACGCCGGTTACGCTGGCGCGCTATGAAATCCTTGACACGCCGCCGGAAGCCGCGTTTGATGATTTGGCGCGACGCGCTGCGGACGCGATCAACGCGCCGATGGCCGGCATTTCATTCTTCGCCATCGATGATGGTGCGGCCACCACCAGCGGTGTGAGCGATGGCGCCGGCGCATGGCGAGAGTGGTTCAAGGCGCGCATTAATTTGCCCATCACCGAGCTGAGGTCGGAAAACTGTTTTTTTCTGCCGGCGCTGCAGGCGCTGGCGAACTCATCGGTTGGCCCCAGGGTTTTCATCATTCCGGATACGCTGGCAGACAAGCGCGTACGCGATCATCCTCTGGTGGTTGGCGCGCCGCATATTTGTTTTTACGCAGGCGTACCGATTTTTTCCAAGTCGCGCCAGTTGCTCGGCGTGTTGTCGGTGTTCGATACCGCTTCGCGCGAGCTGACCGTATTGGATCGCGAAGCCCTGAGTAATCTGGCGGGGCTGCTCGGCGCGCGACTGGAGGCTCGCGCCGAGGCGCGCCGCGAACGCCGCGCTGCGCAGGAATCCGAGCCTTATGTGGCCGCGCCAAATCCAGCCAGTGAAAGCAGTGAAGCAGACCAGCGCATCGAGCATCTGACACGCGAATTCATGCAGGTTGAGCAGCTGCTGGAAGACGAGATCGCGATCCGCCAGGCTGCCGAAGCGAAACTCATTCAGGAAAAAGAATTCTCGGACGCGGCAATCCAGAGTCTGCCAGGATCGTTTTACATGTTTGATGCCGATGGCCGCATGGTGCGCTGGAACAAAAGCTTTCAGGAGAACAGCGGCTACCAAGACCACGAAATTCGTGCGATGCGCGCGCTCGATTTCATCGACGATATTGATCGCGCGGCGGTGGCTGATGCCATGCGACGCATTGTCGAGGCGGGTGAAGAGGTATCGATGGAAGCGCATATGCGCCATCGCAGCGGCAACATCACGCCTTATTCGTTTCAGGGCCGGCCGCTGGATGTGGACGGCAAGCGCTATTGCATCGGTATTGGCCGCGATATCACCGAGCGCAAGCAGGCCGAGCATGATTTCCTGGCGGCCAAGCAACGGCTCGACTTTGCACTGGCGGGATCATCACTGGCGCTGTGGGACTGGGACCTCACCACCAACACGGTCTACTTTAATCAAGGTTGGGGGCTATTGCTGGGCAATCAACCGATCGAAGCGCGTTACTGTGGCGAGGAAGTGATCGGCTGGGTGCACAAGGATGATCTTGATCGCTGCCAAGTCGCACTCGCTCACGCCATCAGGGGCGAGAACAACGATCTCAATTGCGAATACCGCATGCCGGGTGAAAACGGCGATTGGATCTGGGTGCATACCCGCGGCAAGGTGACCGAGCGCGACGAGACCGGACGCGCGCATCGCATGACCGGCACCAGTGCCAACATCACCAAGCGCAAACTCACCGAGGAACGAGCTGAATTTCTGGCGACGCGCGACCCGCTCACCGGCCTGCCGAATCGCATGTTGGTCAATGATCGTCTTGAACAGGGCATCGCCAATGCCGCGCGCAAGCATGGCCGTCTCGCTTTCATGTTCATCGACCTTGATCGTTTTAAGACCATCAACGATTCTCTCGGCCACGATGTCGGCGACGAGTTGCTCAAGCGTGTGGCGGCACGCCTCAGTGCCTGCGTGCGCACCAGCGACACGGTGGCGCGGCTGGGTGGCGATGAGTTCGCGGTGATTCTGGAAAATCTTACCGCCGACGATCACGACGGCGCGCAAAACGTGGCTGAGAAAATGATCGCCTCACTGGCATCGCCGATCATGATTGGCACGGTGCAGTTGAATACCTCGTGTTCAATTGGCATCGGCATGTTCCCTACCGACGGCGCCGATCCGCAGACCTTGATGAAGCACGCCGACGTGGCGATGTACGACGCCAAAGCCAAGGGGCGCAACAATTATCAGTTCTTCTCGCATGAAATGAATGCCAAGGCGCAGGAACGTCTGTCGATCGAAAACTATTTGCGCCTGGCGCTGCGCCGCAATGAACTTGAGTTGCACTACCAACCGCGCGTATCGTTCGCCACCGGCCGCGTTACCGGCGTCGAGGCGCTGATCCGCTGGCAGCATCCGCGCCATGGGCTGCTGCTGCCGGAAAAATTTATCAGTGTCGCCGAAGACTCCGGCCTGATCGTGCCGATCGGCGAATGGGTGATCGAAACCGCTTTCAACCAGATTGCCGCTTGGCAGAAAAAAGGCAATCGCGATTTGCAGCTCGCGGTAAACGTATC
>JANMXS010000091.1:0-21161 GCA_031394335.1 Burkholderiales bacterium | reverse complement strand
TTGTGGTCTTCAGAGGCGGCGCCGTGGGTTTTGCCGAAGGTATGCCCGCCGGCACAGAGTGCCACGGTTTCCTCGTCATTCATCGCCATGCGAGCGAACGTCTCGCGGATATCCCGTGCTGCAGCGACCGGATCCGGGTTGCCGTTCGGCCCTTGTGGGTTCACGTAGATCAAACCCATCTGAACGTTCCCGAGAGGCTGCTCGAGTTCCCGGTCGCCGGTGTAGCGCTTGTTTCCGAGCCACGTATTTTCAGGTCCCCAATAAATATCTTCCTGTGGCTCCCAGACGTCCGCGCGCCCACCGGCGAAACCGAAGGTCTTGAACCCCATCGAATCCATCGCGACGGTGCCGGTGAGAACAATCAGGTCGGCCCAGGAGAGTTTCCGGCCGTACTTTTGCTTGATCGGCCAGATCAAGCGGCGTGCCTTGTCTAGGTTCACGTTGTCCGGCCAGCTGTTGAGCGGCGCAAATCGCTGTGTGCCAAAGCCTGAGCCACCGCGACCATCGGCGATACGGTAGGTGCCCGCGCTGTGCCACGCCATACGGACGAAGAACGGCCCATAGTGGCCGTAGTCCGCAGGCCACCAGTCCTGCGAATCCGTCATCAAGGCATGGAGGTCCTTGACTACGGCATGCAGGTCAAGGCTCTTGAACTCCTCAGCGTAGTTGAACTCCTTGCCCATCGGATCGGACTGGGGAGAGTTCTGATGAAGTATCTTTAGGTTAAGCTGATTAGGCCACCAGTCCGCATTTGTCCTGCCCCCAGCCACTGTGGGTTTAACGGCGCCGCTCATTACTGGGCACTTGGCTTCGGTTGACATGGTTCACTCCTTTGGTTGATTGCAATTTATTAACCGATCAAGTGTAGGGTTGCGGCACCGATCGATCAACTACGATTTACTAACTAGATTTATAGTGACCACTGACTGTGAATCCCATAACCGAATTCACAGATTCACTGTTTTCAGTTGACCCGCGAGCCAGCGTTGCTCGTATTGCATTGAGATCATGTAACCCAACCTCGCATGCAGCCTGCGTCTGTTGTACGAGACCAGCCAGGCGATGACCTTGTCCTTGGCGCCGCGGCGTGTCTCGAACCTCATGCTGTTTGCAGCCGTCGTCAGGGTCGGTTTGGAGCTCATGCATTTCTCCTTGAGTTTGACGATGGCGGTGCTGATTAAAACGAATAGGGAATTGACGAGAGCAACGGGCTAAAGCGTGACCAGCCGGATTGCGGTTCGGGTATTGCGGGTATAAAAGGGCTCATGTCATTTTTCCGGAAACAATTCAGCTCAGGCAGGTTACCGGCGGGCACATCATTTGAAAAATTGTTTGTTCACATGAGTTTGATAGAAAAAAACTATTGATTAAGCGGCGTCCCGGCGCAGGCTGCGGCCATAGGTCAGTGGGTACCCCCGGTATTCGCCAGCGATGCGCGACAGAATTCGTAATTGGCAGATAGGAAAAAACTATCGATAGGCGCGCCATCAGGGGGATGGCGGCTTTGTCGCTGTGGGCGTGTGTAGTGTGTTGGCGCCGCGCTGGCGCGCAGCCAACTAAGACCTTGTCCGCAAATAAGGCGCGATGCCTGACTTGCTCTTTTTGCCTCACTCTGCGTTGCGTTTCCTTGCAATGGCTCGCCATTGCTGCGAAAAGCACGCCTTGATTGAGACAAAAATTGCGGCGTCATGCATTCGCGCTTATTTATGGACAAGCTCTAAGGCGCGTAGCTGCAACACGCAACAACCAACGCACAACCAAGGCGCAGACCTAGCCCTGCACCCAGGGTAGCCCGGCATGCCGCCAGCCATTCAGGTGTCCACGCTGCTTGCCGGCGTCGGGATCGCCCTCGAAACCTTCAAGGATGTTGTAGGCCTTGCGGTAACCCAGGGTCGTTGCATGGCGCGCGGCGTCGATCGAGCGTACGCCGGAGCGGCACAGGAACAGGAGCGGCCTTTCGTCCGGCACTTCGGCCTTCAACATATCGCCGAAGCGCGGGTTCACGGCCATGCCCGGATACAGCTTCCAGGGAATCAGTGTGGTGCCCGGGATATAGCCGACCCAATCGCGTTCGGCCTGGGTGCGCACATCGATCAGCGTGGCATAGCCGCTTTGCCACCATTGCTGCGCCACCGCCAGCGGTACATCGCCGGCATAGCCCTGCGCCGGCAGCACGGTTTCGGCCGAGGGCGGCGGCGCGTCTCCCAGACGCAGGTTGGCAGGCACCGCGATATCGATCATCTCCGGCGGCGCTAAATGGAGCGCGTCCATGATCGCAATGAATTCATCTTTCGATTTGCCGGCGAGACGCGGATTACCGCTTTTCTCCGCGCTGATCGTGCTCTCGCGGCGGCCATGGTAATCGTGGCCGGGGAGAACGCGGGTGGCATCGGCCAGGGTAAAGAGTTTTTGCGTGATGCTGTCGTACATGGTGGCGGCGTCGCCCGACTGGAAATCGGTGCGCCCGCAGCCGCCGATCAGCAGGGTATCGCCGGTCAGCACCGTGTCGCCCCACTGATAGCACATGCTCCCGGCGGTATGGCCGGGTGTATGCAGCGCGCGGATCGGCTGGGTCCCCAGCATCAGCGTGTCGCCGTCCTCCAGTTGCTTTGTCGCTGCGCTGATGCCGCAGTGTGCGGGGGCGGCGGTGGCGGCGCCGGTGCGGCGGGCAATCTCGCCGGCGGCAGTGATATGGTCCGCGTGCGCATGGGTTTCGATCGCCCATTTGAGGCGGAGCTTGTAATCCGCGATAGCCGCCAGATCGCGCTCGATTTGTCTATCGACCGCATCGACGATGGCAGCTTCGCGGCTCAGCGGGTCGAACAGGATGTAGCTGAACGTACCGGACTTGGCATCGAACAGCTGGATGACGTTATTCATGACACTCTCCTAGGCGAAGCGTGACAGCATGTTTGAAACATATTCTCCGCGCGACACAGGCGCCTTGGAAGATCCCGGCGATTTGGTTTGATCCTCCTGTTCAATGAGGCAGCCCATCATTGTGAAGAAAGTCTTGTCCAAGGCTTTGCGGCTGGCGGCAAGCTGCTGCGCGATCTTTTCACAATCAGCTTCTTCGCCGATCAATTTCTGTATGCCGCGTAACTGGCCCTCCACGCGCCGCAGACGCATGATCAAGGCCTTTTTCTTGGTGCTGTCACGAAGGGAACTCATTTCAATCCTTGCAAAGAATGGCAAGATGATAATATACTACCGGGAGTATATAAGCTCAAGGGGTTTAAAATGAATTTTGTTGCCGGTTCGCCGTTCCTTGCGGCAGCCGCAGATGGAATGCTGATCGATAGTTTGGGCGGTACCGTTGATGTCCATTCCTGACCTTAATGCCAAGAAAACGTGCGAAGTGGCGGGCCAGGCGGCAGTCAGGTCGCGCGTTGGAATTCTTCTGTCGGCTCCCTTGCTTGCCGCCCTCATGCTGTTGGCGTGGTCGTGGCGGGCAGTGGCCGCTGAGCCGTCGCCTGTTGCGTCTGTAGCCACCTACGCGGTTGCCTATCGCGATGTGCCCGACGTGATCAGCGCGGAAGGCGTGGTCGAGGCAGTTCGTCAATCGACGCTGGCGGCACAGATAGCCGGGAAGATTGTCGAACTCAGAGTCAAGGTGGGTGACCGCGTTAAGGCAGGACAGATTCTGGTGCGCATCGATCCGCGCGCGGCGGAGCAGGTGGTGTCCGCTAGCCAGAGCCAGGTTGCCGAAGCGCAGGCAGGACTCGCCAATGCGTCGCGCAGCTATGAGCGCAGCAAACAATTATTCGCGCAAAAATTCATCAGCAAGGCCGCGCTCGATCAGGCTGAGCTTGACTACAAGGCGGTTCGGGCGCGTGTCGCGACATTGCAGGCCAATGCAGGGCAAGCCTCGACAGCCAGGACATTCACGACCATCACCGCACCTTATGCGGGTGTGGTTGCCGCCACCCCGATCGAGGTCGGCGACATGGCGACGCCCGGACGTGCCCTGGTTACCGTCTTCGATCCCACCAACATGCGCGTCATCGCAACGCTATCGCAGTCCCGTCTGCGCGAGATCAAGCTGAACATGCCGGCTCAGGTCGATGTTCCCGCTTTGAAGCACAGCGTGACTGCCAAACAGATCACGCTGGTTCCGCTCGCCGACAGCCGCACCCATACCGCGAGGCTGCGTCTTGAACTGGGGGATACCACCGGGCTTTTGCCCGGCCAATTCGCGCGCGCCTATTTTGTTACCGGTGTGGCGCGCAAGCTGGTCATTCCCCAGCAGACCGTGCTGCGCCGTAGTGAGGTGACCGCAGTGTATGTGCTCGATGCGAGCGCTCAGCCGCAGTTGCGGCAAATTCGCGCCGGAGATGCATCCGTCGACGGCTATGTTGAAGTGTTGGCGGGCTTGCGCGAGGGTGAGCGCGTTGCGCTGGAACCAATCAAGGCCGGTCTTTTTTCAGACAGTAGCGCGCATCCGGGCGCGCCGATCGAAAAATAACGGAGAAGCACGGTTACTTTCAACCTCGGGAACAGTTCATTTTGAAACTCAAGGATAAATAAGACGATGGGTGTTGCCGGTCGCCTCGCGAAATACTTCCTGCATTCGCAACTGACGCCGCTCATTGCGTTGGTGGCGATGCTGCTCGGCTTGTTCGCCGTGTTGGTCACGCCGCGCGAAGAAGAACCGCAGATCAACGTGACCATGGCCAATGTGCTGATCCCTTTTCCCGGTGCATCGGCCAAGGATGTCGAGGCGCTGGTGGCGATTCCGGCCGAGCAGGTGGTCTCGCAGATTCAAGGACTCGATCACGTGTATTCGGTATCCAAGCCGGGCATGGCGATCATCACTGCCCAGTTCAAGGTCGGGGTTGCGCGTACCGAAGCACTGGTGCGACTGTACGATACGATTCATTCCAATCGCGACTGGCTGCCGCGTGAATTGAACGTTGGCGAACCGCTGATCAAACCCAAAGGGATCGACGATGTGCCGGTGGTATCGTTGACGCTGTGGACCAAGGATCTCGAGCGCGGCGCCTATGAACTGGAACGCGTCGCGCATGCGATGGAGATCGAACTGAAGCGCGTGCCGGGCACCCGCGAAGTCACTACCCTTGGGGGCCCCGGGCGACTCGTGCGTGTATTGCTGGACATCGATAAACTCAATGCCCATCACTTGGCAGTCAACGATATCCGCCAGACGCTATTGGGAGTCAATGCCGCATTGCCGGCTGGCCGGCTCGCTGCCGACAATGCCACGATCGAAGTGCTGACCGGCAATTTTCTGGCGAATGCCCAGGAAGTGAGCCAACTGGTTGTGGGGGTGGTGGACGGAAATCCGGTCACCTTGTCGGATGTGGCGCGGATCGTCGATGGACCGGCGCAGCCGGTCAAATACGTGTGGTTCGGCATGGGCAAGGCGGCGGCGACGCAAGCGACCGCGTTGGGCAGCGAGTTTCCCGCAGTCACGATCTCGATTACCAAAAAACCCGGAGAAAATGCGGTGCAGGTCGCCGAGCAGATCGTTCGACGAGTGGCTGAGCTGCACAACACGATCATTCCGTCTGGCGTCGAAGTCAACGTCACCCGCAATTACGGCGAAACCGCTAACGACAAGGCGATGAAACTGATTCAAAAGCTCATTTTTGCCACATCCGCGGTGGTGGTGCTGGTATTTTTCGCGTTGGGCATGCGTGAGGCGGCCATCGTCGGCATCGCCGTGATCCTGACGCTGGCGGCGACCCTGTTCGCGTCGTGGGCCTGGGGTTTCACGCTGAATCGGGTATCGCTGTTCGCGCTGATTTTTTCGATCGGTATTCTGGTTGATGACGCCATTGTGGTGGTCGAAAATATCCACCGTCATCGCGAACTGCATCCCGACCAAGCGCTGGCCGAGATCATACCGATCGCGGTCGATGAAGTCGGCGGCCCCACCATCCTCGCTACGTTCACTGTCATTGCGGCCTTGCTGCCGATGGCGTTCGTCACCGGCTTGATGGGCCCGTACATGAGCCCGATTCCGATCAATGCCAGCATGGGCATGGTGATCTCGCTGGTGATCGCATTTAGCGTTACGCCTTGGCTGGCGCATCGGCTATCCAAGCGTCATGCCGGCAATGCTTCTGATGCGGCGCCTGGAGATAGCAAGCTGCACCGCGCGTTCAGCAAATTGCTGCTGCCTTTCCTTGCCGACGAACTTGCCAACACAAAGGCCCCGCGCAACCGCCGGTTATTATGGATCGGGATATTGCTTGCGATCCTGATCTCGGTCAGCCTGGCGGCGGTGCAATGGGTGGTCCTGAAAATGCTGCCATTCGATAACAAGTCGGAGTTCCAGGTGGTGCTTGACATGCCGGCTGGCACCCCCGTCGAAAACACTGCTGCGGTGTTGCACGAGATGGGGGCTTATCTGGCGACAGTCGATGAGGTCACCGACTTCCAGGCATACGCCGGTACTGCGGCGCCGATCAATTTCAATGGATTGGTGCGGCAGTACTACCTGCGTCAGGCGCCGGAATTCGGCGACCTGCAAGTGAACCTGTTGGACAAACACAAGCGTTCGCGCAAGAGCCACGAGATCGCGGGCGCGGTACGGAGCTCTCTCGCGAAGATCGCGGCCACGCACAACGCGAAAGTCAAAGTGGTCGAAGTCCCGCCTGGACCGCCGGTGATGTCGCCGCTGGTGGCGGAAATCTATGGCCCGGATGAAGCGGGGCGGCATGCGTTGGCCAAGCAGGTGCGGCAAGCATTTGCCCAGACCGCCGATATTGTCGATATCGACGATTCGATCGAAGACAATGCGCCCAAGGTGGCGCTACGCGTCGATCAACGCAAGGCGGCACTGCTGGGCATTCCCGCCGTTGATGTGGTGCAGGCTATGCGGGTCGCACTCGACGGTGAAGACATCACGTCGCTGCACGATGGGCAAGCGAAATACAGCATTCCGGTGCGGCTGAACCTGCCTGCCGAAAAACAGGCAAGGCTCAACACGCTCCTCACCATGACGGTGAAGTCCGGCAGTGGCGACAATGTTCCGCTGTCGGAGCTGGTGCGGGTGCAGCCCACCTCGCGCGAGAAAACGATCTATCGCAAAGATCTGCTTCCGGTGTCGTACGTGATCGCCGACATGGCCGGCAAACTCGACAGCCCGTTGTATGGCATGTTCGCGGTCCGCGCCAAGCTCGATCATCTGTCAGCGGCGCAAGGCGCGCCGCTGGGTGAATATTTCATCAAACAGCCATCCGATCCGTATCGGCAATTTGCCCTGAAATGGGATGGCGAGTGGAAGATCACCTACGAAACCTTCCGCGACATGGGGCTGGCCTATGCGGTCGGCTTGATCCTGGTGTATATCCTGGTGGTGGCGCAGTTCGGTTCCTACCTGACGCCGTTGATCATCATGGCGCCGATTCCACTGACCATCATCGGGGTGATGCCGGGCCACGCTTTGCTCGGTGCGCAATACACCGCGACATCGATGATCGGCATGATCGCGCTCGCCGGCATCATCGTGCGCAACTCCATCCTGCTGGTCGACTTCATCAATTTGCAAGTCGCTCAAGGCGTGCCGTTTGTCGAAGCGGTCATCCGTTCGGCATCGGCGCGTGCCAAGCCGATCGTACTGACGGGGCTTGCCGCAATTATCGGTGCGCTCTTTATTCTCGATGACCCGATTTTCAACGGTCTTGCGATCTCGCTGATCTTCGGCATTTTTGTCTCGACCTTGCTCACGTTGGTCGTGATCCCGGTGCTGTATTACGCAGTGAATCGAAAGAAGTTTTCTTAATGATCACTATTTTTCAGGAGAGCTGACTATGAACACCAATCGCATGGTTCGCATGTTTGCGGGCATTTTTATCCTCATTTCTTTGGGTCTCGGCGTACCGGAGAGTCCGCTTTTCGTGAGCAAATATTTTTTGTGGTTCACGGTTTTTGTTGGCGCCAATCTTCTTCAAAGCAGCTTTACGCAGTTTTGTCCGCTTGAAATCGTGTTGAAAAAACTTGGCGTACGCGATGGAGGTTGAACTCGTGGACAGAGATCCGGCAACCCGGGAGCAGCTGTGCTGCCGGAACAAGCGGCACTTCGGTTAAGCGGAGAATAATCGCGCACGAAGAACTACCCGGTGAAAGAGGGTTCTTCAGGCGCTTTCGGAATTAATTTAACGGCTTCAAATTGACAGCGACAGGAGATTGCGATGAACACGAAATATGGCTTTGGCAAAACGGTAAAAATGCCATTTACGGACGCCGTCACACGCGTGACGCTGGCGTTGCAGGATGAAGGCTTTGGCATACTCACCGAGATCGATGTTGCCGCAACTATGAAAAAGAAGCTCAATCGGGACATGCCGGCCTATCTCATCCTGGGGGCGTGCAATCCGCAGTTGGCGCATCGGGCAATTGAAGCGGAGCCTTCGATCGGCCTGCTTTTGCCGTGCAATGTCGTCGTGCGGCAAGATATCTCAGGTAGCATTCGCGTCGAATTCATGGACCCCCACGCGGTGCTTGAGTTGGTCGGCAAACCTGAAATCAATCAACTTGCACAGGAGGTGCGTCAGCGGCTGGAGCGGGTAATGGCAGCCGTGTAAATTTGGCAGAGCCGGATATGGCAGCAGCCGGCGATTGCTGCCAGTGCGATTTCGGTAGCGTGATTGATTCAACTTTGTTGCCAACGAGCTGAATGGGAGAAGAAAAATGAGTGAAACAGTAAGCGTCACGATTACCCAGCAGGAGAAGTACCGATTTCTGGTCGATTTCGGCGATGCGATCCCGGATCTGATCGCGGATGAGCCGGCCCCGATGGGGCAGGGTAAGGGGCCGGGTCCGACCCATATGCTGCTCGCAGCGGTAGCAAACTGCCTGTCGGCGAGTTTGCTGTTTTCGCTGCAAAAGTTCAAGCAGGACGCTGGCGGAATGACGACCACGGCAACCTGTACCATAGACCGCAATGAAGATAATCGGCTACGGGTTCAGCATATCGATGTGACGATCAATCTTGGAAAACAGGGAGCCGAATTCGAGCACCTTGACCGCATATTGGGACAGTTCGAAGATTTTTGCACCGTGACGCAAAGCGTGCGGGCGGGAATTCCCATCACGGTTGCCGTCAACGATGGCCAAGGGGCACGCCTGGAGTGACTTAGATACAGTGCCTTGCGTTTCTTTTTGAAAATTCCTTGTCCAAATAATCATGACCCCACAAAGCCTGCTCAACTGGTTGCGCGCGATCGACAAAGAGAGTGGCCGCGAAATGCTGCTGGTTCATACCGTGCGCAATGCGCTGATGGGCGCCAGCGTCATCGCCTCGACTTCGCTGGTAGCAATTATCGGTGTGGTCACCTTCGGTCGCGCATTCTCGGGGCCGGTCGTCGCGGCGATGCAATTCGCGCACATCATCGTCAACGTTGCCAGCGTGATTCTAGTGATCGCGCTTACCGAAGCGCTGCTGGCATTGCGTACCTTGTCACGTGCCGGTTTCGGCGCGGGGGTTGGCGCAATGCGCAGTGCCGATCAGGACGACGAACTGGGCAATGCCGAGAAATTTGCGCGTTATCTGGCCGGCGCGCTGCGCCAGCTCTCACGCTCAGCCGTATGGCTATCGATCGGCATGGCGACGGCAGTGGTCGGCGGCATCATCCTCGCCTGGTAATACGCAGACTCAGGATGCGACAGACGCAACCGTAATCATCTGCCCGTCCGGTCCCGGCAACAGTTGCACATCAATGGCGTACAGGGCGGCAAGTGAATCGCGCGTCACCACTGCGCGTGTCGCGCCGATATTGATCACGCCTTCACGCGAGATGGTGAGTGTGCGGTCGGCGATGCGCAGCGCCTGATCGGGATTGTGAGTGGTGAAGAGCACGCTCACACCACGCTGCTTGAGACGTGCGAGTTCATCAAGAATCAGGAACTGATTGCCGAAATCGAGGCTGGCGGTGGGTTCGTCAAGCAAAATGATCGGCGCCTCGGAGGCCAGTGCACGGGCGATCATCACCAACTGCCGCTCACCGCCGGAGAGTTCGGCGAATTCGCGGTTGGCGAATGCGGAAATGTTCAATTCTGCCAACGCCCGCTCGGCAATCGCGCGGTCTTTCGCATCCGGCTGCGCGTACCAGGCGAGATGCGCTGCGCGCGCCATTTCCACCACTTCGATCACGCTGAAATTGGGAAAGCCGGTTGCGGCTTGCGGAACATAAGCAATGCTGCGGGCAATTTCTGCCGGGGAGAGCGTCGTGATCGGTTTGCTGTTCAACACCACCTCGCCCGCACACGCCGGCAACAGCCCAAGCAAGGTGCGGAACAGGGTGGTCTTGCCGCTGCCGTTGGGACCGAGAATGGCGACGGCCTCGCCCTTGTTGAGGGCAAACGAAATATTGGCGGCCAGCTTGCGGCGCGGGTAGCCAATGGCGAGATCGCGTGTGGCCAGCATTATGTGCGCCGCCGAAACGTGGCGGCCATCAGCCAAAGAAATATCGGCGTGCCGATCGCCGCCGTCAACACGCCTGGTGGAATTTCGATCTGCGCAATGCTGCGGCCTACTGTATCGATCGCCAGCATGAAGGTGCCGCCGATCAACATGGCGAGCGGCAACAGGCGCGAGAATTCGGCGCCGACCAGCAAGCGAATCGCATGCGGCACGACCAGTCCGATCCAGCCGATGATGCCGCAAATGGCGACCGCCGCCGCCGTCATCAGCGTCGCAGCTATAACGACGATGAGCCGCATGCGGCGTACATCCAGGCCCAGCGCGCGTGCCTCGTCATCGGGCAGGGCCAGCAGGTTGATGCGCCAGCGCAGCAGGAACAGCGGCAGCAGCGCAACTGCGATTACCGGCAAGGCAACTGCGAGATCTTTTTTGGCAATGCCGGCAAAGCTGCCGAGCAGCCAATAGGTGATGGCCGGCAACTGGTTATAGGGATCAGCGAGATATTTGGTGAGCGCGATTCCCGAACCCAGCAGCGAGCCGATCACCACGCCTGCCAGTACCAGGGTCAGCACCGGGTCATGCCCGCCGCGTTTGTGGGATAGGCGATCGCCAATAAAATAAATGCAGGTAACCGCAAGCAAGCCGCCGAGGAACGCCATGCCCTGAATGGCGATGATCGGCAACGACATAAAAATGCCCAGCACCGCGCCCAGTGCGGCGCCCGATGAAACGCCGAGGATATCGGGGGACACCAGCGGATTTCGAAACAGGTTTTGGTAGGCCGCGCCGGCTGCCGCCAAGGCCGCACCAACGGCGAACGCCGCGACAATTCTCGGGCCGCGAATATCGAACAGCACAATGTCGGCATTGTTGGCGGCGTGTGTGCCGCTGCCGGTAATCGCGCCCCATAGCAGCGACATCACCTCGCCGGGCGAGATTGGAAAGCGCCCGACGCCCATGGCAAGCACGACGACGCCGATTGCGGCGGCAATCGCGGCCAGATAAATCGCGGCGGTGCGTGAGGTGGTGGTCAAGTGCGGACGTTTAAGGAAGAATCAGGGATGAGTCAGGGAAGAATCAGGGGCAATGTGCGATTAGCGAAACAGCGTGGTCACGCGTTCCATACTACCGCGCCCAGCTCGCTCACATCGTAGCCCGACATCTCTCTCGCGTAATCACGAAACAGCGCGGAACGGGTGAAGGCTAGCAGGGTTTGCATCGGCGGATCGAAATAGGCGCGCCGCAGCACCGCGAGATCGAGTTGTTCGCTGGTGAGCGGAATGAAGTCGAGGTGAAACTGGCGCGCCACCGCGCGTACCGCGAGGCCGGTATCTGCCTTGCCGTCGAGAATCGCCGCGGCGATATCGCTTTCGCTTTGCGCAATCTGTTTGCTGAGCTTGAGATCAGCCAGCGTCATGCGCGCCTCGGCCAGCAATTGCAGGAGTAGCAGGTAGCTGCCGGCATGTGGCTGGCGCGATATCACACGCGCTTTTTTTGTCGGCAGGTCGGCCAGCTTCTTGAGCTTGAGCGGGTTGCCCGGCGCCACCACCAGGCCCTGGTCGCGCCGCGCCCATTTGATCAGCACCACATCGAGATGGCCGAGGCGTTCGCTGACGACGCCGATATTTCGATCCGAGTCTCGGGTGGGGGGCAGATGGATTGCCGCCGCGCAGGCTTCGCCCGATACCATGCGGTCGATGCCGTCGAGGCTGCCGTAGGTCAGCGTGGCCAAGCCGCAACGCGATTCGCGCACCGCCCAATCCAGCAGCGGGTCATGGCTGCCGGCGATCACCGGCGCGGCATGCGCGCTGTTGCGTGCGAGGTTCGGCGCGGCGCTGGCGCCCATGCTGGCGTTAACCCATTGGTCGATCTGCACGCGCGGGAACAGCAGCTTGCCGGAGACGCGCGAATGCGGAATCTCGTCGCGACTGACCAGATCGTAAATCTTGCGTTCCCGGAGGCGCAGGTATTCGGCGACTTCCTTGGTGCTCATCAGTTGGCGCATGAGTCGTGTCCGGCGTGGGTATTTAACTTCAATATACTGCATTCTACTGCGTTAACATGCAGCAATTCCGGTAAATAGGAATGAAAGCATGCTGCGCCTATACTCCCTGCATGTCAGAAATTTCTCAAGGACTGGCCCAGGCGCTGGGGCTGGTCGGCAACGCCGACCCCCAACTATTGTCGATTGTGTGGCTAAGCCTCACTGTGAGCGGCACGGCCGTATTGGTGGCGGCATTGCTGGCACTGCCGTTTGGCGCGTGGCTGGCCCTGGCGCGATTTCCCGGTCGGCAATCGCTGATCGCGCTATTGAACGGCATGATGGGCTTGCCGCCGGTGGTGGTCGGCCTGCTGATTTATTTGCTGCTGTCGCGCGCCGGACCGCTGGGTGCGCTCGGCATCCTGTTCACACCCGCCGCGATGATGCTGGCGCAGGCGTTGCTGATTTTCCCGATCATCGCGGCGCTGGCCCGGCAGGTGATCGATGACGCCTGGACCGAATATCGCGAGCAATTGACGTCATTGAATGCGACCCGCTGGCAGTGTGTGCAGGCCCTGCTGTGGGATATGCGTTTCACGTTGACGACCTCGGTGCTGGCCGGTTTTGGCCGCGCCATTGCCGAAGTGGGCGCGGTGATGATTGTCGGCGGCAATATCGACGGCGTGACGCGGGTCATGACCACGGCGATTTCACTTGAAACCAGCAAGGGCGATTTGCCGCTGGCCCTTGCCTTGGGCATGGTGCTGATCGCGCTGGTGGTGATCATCAATGTCGTCGCGCAACTGATCAAAGCGAATGCGATGAAGCGTCATGGCTAAGCGTATTCTCCCTCTTAACGTTGATGGCCTCGCGTTTCGCGCCGGTGCGCTTGAGGTACTGGGCGATGTTTCATTCCGCATTGAAGCCGGCACCCGCAATATCGTGCTCGGCCCCAATGGCGCCGGCAAGAGCGTGTTGCTGCGTTTGTTGCATGGCTTGTTACTGCCGACGGGGGGGCATATTCACTGGGCGGCTAACGATGGCGCTGCACGGTGTGGGCAGGCGATGGTGTTCCAGCGCCCGGTGATGCTGCGTCGTACCGCGCGCGCCAACATCGAGTTTGCGCTCAAGGTCAACGGACGATTCGCTGCCCCCGATATTTGCGACAAGGCCGCCGAAGCGCTGCAACGCGTCGGCTTGTCGGCACTGGCCGATCGCCCGGCGCGCCTCTGTTCCGGTGGCGAGCAGCAACGCATCGCACTGGCGCGCGCCTGGGCGCTGCAACCCGAGGTGCTGTTTCTCGATGAGCCGACGGCGAGCCTCGACCCGGCCGCGACCAAGGCGATCGAAGAGGTCATCGTCGCCATGCATGCGGCCGGCACCACCATCGTCATGACCACGCACGATCTTGGCCAGGCGAAGCGGCTGGCCGATCGTGTGCTTTTTTTGCATCAGGGGCGTCTGCTCGAAGACGCCGCTGCAGTTGAATTTTTTCAGCAAGCCAGGTCGCCTGAAGCGGCGGCATTCATGAAGGGGGAATTACTGTGGTGAATGATTTTTATCGTCGTACCTTGCTGCGCGTAGCTGTACTGGTGGTGCTTGGCCTGGGCACCGCGCTTTCGTCCGTGGCGCAGGAAAAATTTATTGTGGTGGCATCAACCACCTCGACCGAAGATTCCGGCCTGTTCAAGTACCTGCTGCCGATCTTCAAGGCCAAAACCGGCATCGATGTGCGCGTGGTCGCGCAGGGCACCGGTCAGGCCTTGGCCACCGCCAAGAAAGGGGATGCCGATGTGGTGTTCGTGCACGACCGTGTGGCGGAACAAAAATTTGTAGACGAAGGCTTCGGCATTGACCGGCGTGAAGTGATGTACAACGACTTCGTCATCGTCGGGCCCAGCGCCGATCCGGCAGGAATTGCGGGCGGCAAGGATGTTCTTGCGGCGCTGAAAAAAATCTCCGCCAGCCAATCGCCGTTCGCTTCGCGCGGCGACAAAAGCGGCACCCATGCCGCCGAGCTGCGCTACTGGAAGCAGGCGGAAATCAATCCGCAAACCGGCAAAGGCGGCTGGTATCGCGAGACCGGTTCCGGCATGGGCCCGACGCTCAACACCGCCTCCGCGATGGGCGCGTATGTCTTCACCGATCGCGGCACCTGGTTGTCGTTCAAGAATCGCGGCGACCTCGTCATCGTCGTCGAGGGCGATACCAAACTGTTCAATCAGTACGGCGTGATGCTGGTGAACCCCGCCAAGCACCCGCATGTGAAAAAAGAGCTCGGCATGGCGTTCGTCAACTGGGTCACCTCGCCCGAAGGGCAGATGGCGATCGCCGCTTACAAGATTGAAGGCCAGCAATTGTTCTTCCCGAATTACAAGAAGGCGGGCTAATTTAAAAAGCCAAACGCCAGCATTGGCGCGCCTTTCCGGGCATTTTCGCCCAGAAAGGCGCGCCAAATGGCGCTCTACGCGTTTTTATCTCCACTTGAAGAGTCAGGTGTGCCCCAACCGGCGCGCTGTCTCGCCGCCAAACATAGTGTTATGATTTTTGCCATGATTGATTGGTCCACATGCAAAGCCGTCGAACGCGATCCCCAGCGCTATAGCGGCGCCTGGGTTTTCCGCGGCTCGCGCGTGCCCTTGGCAGCGCTGTTCGAGAATCTGGAAGACGGCGCGCCCGTCGACCAGTTCGTCGAGTGGTTCCCCGGCGTCACGCTCGCGCAGGTTCGCGAGGTGCTTGAGCATGCCGCGCGCAGTGCGCTAACGCCTGCATAAGTGCGCGTACTATTTGACCAGGGAACGCCGGCACCGCTTCGCCAGCTCCTGCCAACATGAAATCGCAACCGCTTACGAATGCGGCTGGTCGACGCTAAGCAATGGCGAATTGCTTGCCGCTGCCGAATCGTCCGGTTACGACTTGCTGCTCACCACCGATGGCAATCTCAAATATCAGCAAAACCTTGGCACACGCCGGATCGCCATCGTCGTTCTCAGCACCACCAGCTGGCCACGCATTCGCGCTTCGGCGGCGATGGTTGTTCAGGTGGTGAACCTTGCCAAACCGGGAAGCTATGCTGAGGTTCTAATCCTGTAAACGCTACCAGTCCGAAAAAAATGAAAAATCTCGCTGTACTGTTTTTTGCTTTGACGGTGGTTGCGTGCGCCACCCATGACGCTTCCACGCCACCGGATTCCAACGTTATCGGCCCGAGCTCGCACCCCAGCCTGAAATCGCAGGTCACGGACGCTGCCACTGCACCGTTGACCGATTTGAATCTGGTGCGGGCCGATATTCCACCGGTATTGATTGCCGCGCAAAAGGCGCCTTATGCCGTGCCGGTCGACCAAAGCTGCGCGAATTTCACGGTACAAGTCGCGGCAATAGATGCCGTGCTCGGTGCGGACCTGGACGTTTCGCCGACCGATGCAAATCCCGGCCTCATTCCCCGTGGTCAGGAAGCTGCTACCAAATCCGCCATCGGCCAATTGCGCGGTGCTGCCGAGGGGCTCATTCCCTATCGCAGCTGGGTGCGCAAATTGAGCGGGGCGGAACGTTATTCGCGTGAGGTTGCCGCGGCGATCGCGGCGGGTACGGTGCGGCGCTCGTTCCTTAAAGGGCTCGGGCAGGCGGCGGGATGTCAGGCGCCAGCGGCGCCGCGGCGGTAGTTGCCTCATGCATGCGTTGGAGGTTCAGCGTAACGGTGTCATCGTGTGCACAATAGGCGCCGAAAATGCGCTCACGTTTTCCGCGAATGCAACTATTTTTGTTGAAGGTCCATCTGCGGCAACGCTTTACTTCCATGGTGTGAATGATCTTGGCGGAGATCGGCATTCGCATCCGCGCTGGCCAGAGATAGAAAATTTGGCGGATGCCGATGTCCTTACCTTTTGTTTCATTGAATCATCATTTGTCACGCCGCCCAAGCAGGAAGTAGCGGCAGATTCGGCTGAACACATCGCTGAGCAAGCTTGGTACGAAAAGGAGCTTCAAGCGCATCCCATGGTTCCGCGCCAGGTCGACGTTTTGATCCCGAATGCGAGCCTTGAGTTTGCTGCTTCAGGAGAAGAACCCATTGTTGCCACCTTGGAAGGCGGGCGTGAATTTATTACCCTCGATTTGCGGTGGAACAAATGGCACCCCGAGAAATGTCGCGTTTCACTCGTCAGCTTCTCGCAACAAGAAGCGCTAACCCGGGATGGACACAAAGAGTGGTTCCAGGGAAGCCTTGAAATTGGCCAGCATTGCCGCGCAACTATTCGTAGCGGCTTGCTCAATACTTCAGCTGTCATTGACTTAGCCAAACCATGATGTTCGGTCGCGCGCCATGATTTCGACGCAATTTGTCAGTCGCGTAACCTTGCAGCGCGAAAAAATTGATTCGTTTAATCGTTATCCATTTTCTCTGCCGGCGATTCATTCTCTCGACTATATCGATCTCCACCCAAAGATAACTTTTCTGGTGGGAGAGAACGGGTCCGGCAAGTCAACGCTGATGGAAGCCATCGCAGTTGCGTTGGGGTTCAATGCGGAAGGGGGCACAAAGAATTTCCGTTTCGGTACGCGCGAGTCGCATTCGGAGCTGCATGAATATCTCCGCGTCGCCAAGGGCGTGCGCAAGCCTCGCGATGGCTTCTTCCTGCGTGCGGAGAGTTTCTTCAACGTCGCTACTGAGATTGATAATCTCGATGTCGTTGATTCCTATGGCGGCCGCTCCTTGCACGAACAATCGCATGGCGAATCGTTTCTTGCCTTGATGACAAACCGATTTGGCGGCAATGGTATCTATTTGCTTGATGAGCCTGAAGCGGCGCTATCACCGCAGCGACAGCTCGCGGTGCTTTCGCGCATTCACGATCTGATTCTGGACAACTCGCAGTTTTTGATTGCCACGCATTCCCCAATCCTGATGGCTTATCCGGATGCACGCATTTATCAATGCGGCCAAGATGGCATTGCCGAGATTGCGTATGAGGACACCGAGCATTTTCAGGTCACGCGTGATTTTCTGGCGAATCCGGAGCGGATGTTGCGCATCTTGCTGGAGCGTTAGCAGGGATCGCGCATCAAGGTCGCCTTATGCGGTGAAATACCAAACTCTAGCACTGGCGAGCCTCTCCAGCCATTTTTGCCCCAAACACCGCGCCAAATGGCGTTCTACGCTTTTTCGTTAATGCAGTTTCAGGCAAACCCCACGCTGTGCCGATCCAGCGAAATCGCCTTCACCAGCGCGAATACCGGCAGCCCAACCACGAGTGACAACTGCCGCGACGAGTAGCGGGTGATGCGGGCGATCAGCACCGCTTCGCCGATGCGGATGCGTACGTCCACGATTGGCCCGCTCTCGTCGCCGATTTCGATTACGGTGCCGGGCAGCGTGTTGAGGATGCTGATGCCGCTCGGTTTGCTGGTCGCGATCGACACATCGCGTGCGCGCACGCGCAGGCGCACGCGTTCGCCGATCAGCGCGCCCACACCGGGTACGATGAAGCTGCCACCATTGAAGGCCAGCGTGACCAGATCGTTGGCGATGTCGTGCGAGGCCACCACCGCTTCGATCACGGCGCCGGCTTCATAGCGTCCGGTGAGCGGTTTCAAATCGAGGCGGCCCATGATGGCTTCTACGCTACCGGTGGCGGTGACCTGACCGCGGTCGAGCAATACGATCTCGTCGGCGAGGCGCGTGACTTCCTCGACCGCATGGCTGACAAACACGATGGGGATGCGAAACTCGTCGCGCAGCAATTCGATGTATTGCAGGATCTCGCCCTTGCGGGTGCTGTCGAGCGAGGCCAGCGGCTCGTCGAGCAGCAGGAGGCGCGGACTGCGCAGCAGGGCGCGGCCGATGGCGACGCGCTGCTTTTCGCCGCCGGATAAATTTACGGGTTTGCGTTCGAGCAAGTGCTCGAGACCGAGCAGGGTGATGACCTTGTCGCGGTCGATATAGCGATCGCCTGCGGTGACCAGTTTCTCGCCATACGCAAGATTGCGCCGCACGCTCAGATGCGGGAACAGCATGCCGTCCTGGAACACATAACCGATGCGTCGCGCCTCCGGGGGCACATTGATGCCGTGCGCGGTATCGAGCAGGACCTCGCCATTGAGTGCGATGCGTCCACGATCCGCCTTGGCTATGCCCGCCAGCAGATTGACCACGCTGGATTTGCCGGCGCCGGAGCGGCCGAACAGGGCGACCACCGGCGCATCGCTGGCGAATTTCGCGCGCAGTACAAAATCACCGAGACGCTGTTGCACATCGACTTCAAGCATGACGGCGCTCGGCGGGGCTGGCGCGCCGCGTCAACCATTCGGAAGCGGCGAGTGCGGCAATCGACAGCAGCACGGCAATGATGCACAGCTTCAAGGCCTCAGCCTCGCCGCCCGGTACTTGCGTGTAGGTATAAATCGCCAGCGGCAGGGTCTGCGTTTCGCCCGGAATATTCGAGACGAAGGTGATGGTGGCGCCGAACTCACCGAGGCTGCGTGCAAAGGCAAGCAAGGTGCCGGTGATGATGCCGTTGGCGGCTAGCGGCAGGGTGATGGTGGCGAACACGCGCAGTTTGGTGGCGCCGAGAGTGCGCGCGGCACTTTCCAGTTTGGGATCGATCGCGGCAAACGACAGGCGGATTGCGCGCACCATCAGCGGGAAGCCCATGAGCGCCGAGGCCAATGCTGCGCCAGTCCATTTGAAGGCAATGCTGATGCCCAGCCATTGCTCGAGCAGCGCGCCGACTGGCCCGTTGCGGCTGAACAGCATCAACAGGGCAAAACCGATCACCACCGGCGGCAATACCAGGGGCAGGTTCACGATGGCATCGAACAGGAGCTTGCCGTGGAACTGCTTGCGCGCCAGCAGCCAGGCGACGCCCATCGCGAGCGGCAGGCTGACGGCCACGCCAACCAGCGAGACCTTGAGGCTGAGGGCGATGATGCTGATATCGGCGGCGTTGAACACGGCTCAGGGCACCTTGAATCCGTGCTGTTCCCAGATCGCGCGTGCGGTGGCGCCGCGCAGATAAGCCAGGAATTCGCTGGCTGCAGCGGACACGCGGCCGGAGATGAGACCGGCGGCATACAGAATGGGCGGATGCGATGTGGCCGGAAATATGTCGACGATGCGTACCCCGCTATCGGCCAGCGCATCAGTGCGATAGACAATGCCCAGCGGCGCATTGCCACGCGACACCATCAGCACCGCAGCGCGTGCATTCTCGGCACGTGCCACCTGATTCTGCACGCCAGCCCAAACCCCCAGCGACTCGAGCGCGGCTTTGGCGTATTTGCCTACCGGCACGGCTTCCTGCGACAGCACCAGACGCTCGCGACCCAGTGCCGCCGCCAGTGGAAATCCCGGGGCGATGGTGAGCTGCAGCTTGCTGGCCTTCGGCGCCACCAACACCAGCTCGTTCGTCAGCACGATGGTGCGCGTGTCGACACGCAGCCGCTGCTTGCCGATCAGGTAATCGGCCCACTCGGTATCGGCCGAAATAAACACATCAGCGGGCGCGCCGCTTTCAATTTGCCGTGCCAATGCGGAGCTGGCCGCAAACGAAATCACCACGCGATTGCCGGTCGAAGTTTCATATTGCTTCGCCACCGCATCAAGTGAGCCGTTCAGACTGATGGCGGCGAACACGGTGATGGTTTCCGCGCGTATCGAGAAGGGTGCAAAAAAGCAGACCAGAGAAAGGAAAAGTGCGGCGATACGGCGCATGGCAGCTCAATCGTTGATGCGGATTGCGTAATATACCGCCGGATATAACGGGTAGCAACCCGTGCGCCGTGGCATATGCGGCCGGGTGTTTGCGGTCAGGCCTTCGGTTGATCGGCGAGCAGTGCGGCAAATGCCGTGAGGTCGCGGCGGATGGCGGCGTCGGTACGTTTTTCCATCGAACGGTAATGCTTCAGCACTCGGACGCCGAACTCGGTGAGCCGCGCGCCGCCGCCACCGCCGCCGCCGGTGGCGGTATCCACCAGCGGTTCGCGGAAACAACGGTTCATGGTGTCGACCAGGTTCCAGGCGCGCTTGTAGGACATGCCGAGGTCGCGCGCCGCCGAGGAAATCGAGCCGCCGGCACGGATCGCCTCAAGCAGGGCGGCTTTGCCGGGGCCGATGGCGATTTCACTGCCGAACAGGATGCGAATCTTGGCGGCAGCGATTTGATGCATCGAGATGAGTGGCGTTTACTTCGCGCCCAGCATGGTCTGCAATTCACCCGACTGGTACATCTCACGCATAGTCGAAACGGGAATTGTCGAAGCCAACAGCTTGGCTTCGACCCGTTTCGACCGGTTTTGCCTGCAGGCAAAACCGTCGTGAGCGCACAGCGGCGAACGAGACATCATGCGCAGCTATTTGACGGCGCCGATCATGGTCTGCAATTCACCCGACTGGTACATCTCGCGCATGATGTCCGCGCCACCGACAAATTCGCCGTTGACGTACAACTGCGGAATGGTCGGCCAGTTGGCGAATTGCTTGATGCCCTGGCGGATTTCTTCATCCTGCAACACATCGACGGTGAATGGTTTGTCGGCGCCGCAGGCTTTGAGAATCTGAATCGCGCTGGCGGAAAAGCCGCACTGCGGAAACTGCGGCGAGCCTTTCATGAACAGGACAACGGGGTGGCTGGTAACGGCGTCGCGAATGCGTTCTTGGGTGTCCATGGTGATTCCTCGGTGAAAAGCTGATGTGATTACGGTGATTTTATCGGATTCGCGGCTTGGTGCTGCGCTTTCTCAGCCAATGTTCCAGCGGCCGCCGGCCACGCGTGGAATGCCGGCCAGATCGTT
>JANMXS010000090.1:0-3074 GCA_031394335.1 Burkholderiales bacterium | reverse complement strand
CCTGGCTCAAGGTGACCGAGGTGCCGTTGATGAACGATTTGGAGCGCCCGCCGGCGTCGAGTACGCGGCGAAAAATGCAGATATCGGCATCGTCATCCGCGAGTTCATTGTCCGCCAGCCATTGCCTTGCATCAGCGGCGCGCGACAGCTCGAATTCAGCAGTGATCTCCGCTTTGACCTGGCCGACGCGCACCACGTTGCCATCGGCGCGCATGCCCAGCGCCAGCGACAGCGCATCGATCATGATCGACTTGCCCGCGCCGGTTTCGCCGGTCAGCGCCGTAAAGCCCGCCTCGAAATCGAGTTCCAGCGTATCGACGATGACAAAGTCACGAATGGTCAGGGCGCGTAACACTTAAGTCGTCCTTTCATTCCAGTGCAATTTGGTACGCAGCATGCCGAAATAGGAATAGCCCTCCGGATGCAGCAGGCGCAGCGGATTCGGATGCGCACGGATGATCACTTCGTCGTCGGTGGCCGGGTCGAAAAAAGCTTGTACATCGAAGTTGACGCGCGCATTGGCGCCGCCGATCAGCTTGACGCGAACTTCAGAATTGCTGCGGATGGCGATCGGCCGGTTGGACAGCGTATGCGGCGAAATCGGCACCAGCGCGATCGCCGCAAGACCGGGTTGCAGGATCGGCCCGCCGCTGGAGAGTGCATAGGCAGTCGAGCCGGTGGGCGTGGCGATGATCAAGCCGTCGGCGCGCAGGGAATAGATGAATTCGCCGTTCACCTCAACCGCAAATTCGATCATGGTGCCCATCGCGCCGCGACTGATCACCACATCATTGAAGGCAACACTCTTGAAGATCGTCTCGCTGCCGCGCCGCACCTCGGCGTCCAGCATCAGGCGCGCTTCCTCGGTATAGCGTCCGTCGAGCAAGGCCGAGACCAGCGTCTCCATCTCGTCCTTGGGAATGTCGGTGAGAAACCCCAGCGTGCCCAGGTTGACCCCGACAATCGGCACCTTGGCGGCAGCGGCGATGCGCGCCACGCCCAGTAGCGTGCCATCGCCACCCACCGCGATGGCCAGGTCGGCGCTGGCGATCAGCGCTTCCATCGGCAGCACCTGGTCGGGTTTTCGCGCCAGCAGCTCGGCCACGTTCGGATCGGTATGCACGCGCACGCCACGCGCAACCAGCAGACGCTGCAAGGCATTGAGCGGCTCGGTCAGCGGCGCCCCATTGGGCCTCCCGACAATCGCGACAGATTGGAATTTATTATTCATTTCGGCGATTAAAGCATAACAATCGACCCAGAGCGACAGATGCGACAGATAAAACGCTTTGGCAGAGGCACCGTGCGAACCTTGCGCGGCTCGCTGCCCTGCTGATTACAATCGTTTTGCCACGGCATCCAAGTTTTACATACAATGAGGCCATGCTTTCCGAACGCGCCCAAACCCTGCTCAAATTCCTCGTTGAACGCCATATCGCCGACGGCCAGCCGGTGGGCTCGCGAGCGCTGTCGAAGTTCTCCGGCATGGAGCTCTCGCCAGCGTCGATTCGCAATGTGATGGCCGACCTGGAGGAGATGGGCTATATCGCCAGCCCGCATACCTCGGCCGGACGGGTGCCGACGCCCAAGGGTTACCGCCTGTTCGTCGATACCCTGCTAACCATCCAACCGCTGGAACAAGTTGAGCATGAGCAGATCCGCGAGCAATTGCGCCCGGCCGATCCGCGCCAGATGGTCGCAGCCGCCTCGCAAATGCTTTCCGACCTGACCCATTTTGCCGGCATCGTGATGACGCCGCGCCGTCAGGGCGTGGGGTTGAAGCATGTCGAGTTCATGCAGCTGTCGGAAAAGCGCGTGTTGCTGATCATCGTTGCCACCGATGGCGATGTGCAGAACCGCATCATCGTCACCGACAAACCGTATTCGCCCGCGCAACTGGTCGAGGCGTCCAATTACATCAACCAGCATTACGCTGGCTATGAGTTCGATCGCATCCGCGACAAGGTCAAGTTCGAACTCTCACAGTTGCATCACGATATTTCCACGCTGATGTCGGCGGTGGTCGATGCCCGCGCGACAGCTGGTGATACCAATGGCATGGTGATGTCCGGCGAGCGCAATCTGCTCAACGTGAACGATATTTCCTCGAACATGACCTCGATCCGGCGGCTGTTTGATGTGTTCGACCAGAAGACCCAGTTGATGGATTTGCTCGATATTTCGCAGCAGGCCGAGGGCGTGAAGATTTTCATCGGCGGCGAATCGGCGCTGGTGCCGCTGGATGAATTTTCGGTCGTCACCGCGCCCTATGAAGTCGATGGCCAGATCGTCGGCACGGTGGGTGTGATCGGCCCGACGCGCATGGCCTACGAGCGTGTGATTCCGATTGTTGACGTCACCTCCAAGCTATTGTCGGCGGCGCTCAGTCAACACTAAACACCGAAAAATTTTGAAAACTTTCAAGAGCCCGTCGTCCCAGCGCAGGCTGGGACCCAGTCCCTCGTAGGTTTTGACAGACGAAGTACTGGATTCCAGCTCAGTTACCAAAATGAGCTGGAATGACGAAAATTTGAAGTTCCGAATCAATATAAACTACCAAACTCAAGCACTGGCGCTGCTTTCCAGCCATTTTTGCCCCAAACGCCGCGCCAGTGCTTGAGTTTCATTTTGCAGAATCGACATGGTTTACCAACCCGAACCACGCTTCCCCCACGGCACCCAGCGCAAAACCGGCATCCTGCTGGTGAACCTGGGAACCCCCGATGAGCCGACCAAGGCATCGGTGCGCACCTACCTCAAGGAATTCCTGTGGGACCCGCGCATTGTCGAAATCCCGCGCTGGATCTGGTGGTTGATCCTGAACGGCATCATCCTCAATGTGCGCCCGGCCAAATCCGCCGCCAAGTACCAGACCATCTGGACCAAGGAAGGCTCGCCGCTGCGCATCTACACCGAGCGCCAGGCCACCATGCTGCGCGGCTACCTCGGCGAAATCATCAAGAGCCCGCTGGCGGTGGTACCGGCGATGCGCTACGGCAACCCGAGCATCGAGGCCGGCATCGACAAACTCAGAGCCCAACATTGCGACAACATCCTGGTGCTGCCGATGTACC
>JANMXS010000089.1:0-7262 GCA_031394335.1 Burkholderiales bacterium | reverse complement strand
CTCATCGGCATGGGCATGACTGAAAAACAGGGGGGCTCGGATGTGCGCAGCAACACCACCCGCGCCGTGGCGGAAAGCACCGCCGGTCCCGGCCAGCCGTATCGCCTGACCGGCCACAAGTGGTTCATGTCGGCACCCATGTGCGACGCGTTCCTGATGCTGGCCAAGACCGATGCCGGTATCGGCTGCTTCTTCGTGCCGCGCTTCACTGCCGATGGCACACGCAACGCGCTGGCCCTGCAACGTCTCAAGGACAAGCTCGGCAACAAGTCCAACGCCAGTGCCGAAGTGGAACTGCAAGGCGCGTTGGGCTGGCTTATCGGTGACGAAGGCCGCGGCGTGTCAACCATCGTCGAGATGGCCACCTACACCCGCCTCGACTGCGCGCTGGGCAGCACGGCGCTGATGCGGCAAGCGCTGGCGCAGGCGCTGCATCACGCCAGCCACCGCCTGGTCTTCGGCAAACGCCTCATCGAACAACCGCTGATGAAAAACGTGCTGGCGGATTTGGCCGTCGAGTCGGAAGCCGCGACCGCACTGGTGATGCGACTGGCGCGCGCCTTCGACGCGCAAACCGACGAAACCGAAGCCGAACTGCGCCGCTTGATGACGCCGGCGATGAAATACTGGATCTGCAAACGCGGCCCCACGCTCGCGGCCGAGGCGATGGAAGTACTGGGCGGCAACGGCTACATCGAAGAAAGCGTGATGGCGCGCCTGTACCGCGAAATGCCGGTGAACTCGATCTGGGAAGGGTCCGGCAATGTGATGTGCCTCGACGTGTTGCGCGTTGCCTCGCGCGGCTCGCGGGCGTTCGAGATTTATTTCGCGGAAATCGGACAGGCGCGTGGCGGCGATGCAAGGCTCGATGCCTTCGTCGATAAGCTCAAGCAGCAACTCGCCGCGCCAGGGGATAAAGAGCACATCGCCAGGCGCCTCACCGAAAGCCTCGCGCTGGGCATGCAGGCGGCGCTGCTGGTGCAACATGCGCCGGCCGCAGTCGCCGATGCTTTCTGTAGGTCGCGTATCGCCGGGGATTGGGGTGGCGCGTTCGGCACCTTGCCGGGGGATGCCCGGGTGGATGAAATTATCGAGCGTGCATCGCCCGGCGGGTAGGTGGCGCAGCTAACGATTTAGAGCGGCAAACTCCAGCATTGGCGCGGTGTTTCAGGCATTTTCGCCCTGTAATGCGCGTGGATGCTGGTGTTTGGCATTCTTCCAAACACCTGATGCTGGTAGGTCCAGCGGCGGCGTGTTCAAGCGTTTTAATTGCGGCGCAAGCCGGAAACCGATTAAACGCGGCTGCGGATCCTCATCGTCGCCACATTAGCGGGTGACTGATCGCATCGGCAAGGGATCGACTTGCAGATGCGATTGGCGTCCATTGCGACGCTGTCGTCGTGTTGCGGTACAGTGGCAGCAATAATTGACAAATAATATAGCGCCAGACGCTATTCCCGCCTGCAACCAGGTTGCCCAAAAATCGAGGAGAAACGATTTTGAAAACCGCTTCCTTGCGCCAGTTTTCCATTGTCGCGTTGGCCCTGGCCTTTACCTTTGCTGTCCCGGCGGCGCATGCCCAAAGTGAAATTCAATGGTGGCATTCGATGAAGGGCGCGCTGAACGACAAGGTCAATGAGCTCGCCAGCAAGTTCAACGCCACGCAAAAAGATTACCGGATCGTGCCGGTGTTCAAAGGCGAATACGCCGAATCGATGACCGCCGCCATCGCCGCTTATCGCGCCGGCAATGCGCCGCACATCCTGCAGGTGTTCGAGGTCGGCACCGCAACCATGATGGCGGCCAAGGGCGCGGTCGTTCCGGTGACCAAGCTGATGAAGGACGCGGATGAACCCTTCGACCCCAAGGCCTATCTCCCCGCCGTTGCCGGCTACTACACGGACAGCAAGGGCAATATGCTGTCGTTCCCGTTCAACAGTTCAACGACCTTGTATTACATCAACAAGGATGCGTTCAAGAAAGCCGGACTCGATCCGAACAAGGCGCCCAAGACCTGGAAAGAACTGATCGCGGCCGCCGACAAACTCAAGGCTGCCGGCTTCAGTTGTCCGTACACCTCGGGCTGGCCATCGTGGATGCACATCGAGAATTTCAGCGCCTGGCATAACGTGCCCATCGGCACCCGCGAAAACGGCATGACCGGGACCGATGCCGAATTGCTGATCAACTCACCGCTGCATGTGCGCCATATCGGCATGATCGGCGATATGTCGAAGAATGGAACCTTCATTTATGCCGGCCGCACCAATGCCGCCGAAGCCAAATTCTACTCGGGCGAATGCGCCATGCTGACCTCCTCGTCCGGCGCACAGGCCAACATCCGCCGCAATGCCAAGTTCGACTGGTCGGTGAATTTCATGCCGTATCACGACGATGTGAAAGACGCGCCGCAAAATTCGATCATCGGCGGCGCCTCGCTGTGGGTAATGGGCGGCAAGACCAACAATTCCTACAAGGGCGTGGCCAGGTTTTTTGCCTACCTCGCGCGGCCGGAAGTGCAGATGGACTGGCATACCTCGACCGGCTATGTGCCGATCACCCTGGCCGCCTACGAAATGACCCGCAAGTCGGGCTACTACGAGAAAACCCCCGGTGCGGACATAGCCGTGAAGCAGCTCACCCATAAACCGCCCACCGCCAATTCGAGAGGCCTGCGCTTCGGCAATTTCGTGCAGGGTCGCGAGGTGATCGAGGAAGAACTGGAAGCCGTGTTCGGCGGCAAGAAAGACGCCAAGTCCGCCCTGGATGACGCCGTGAAACGCGGCAACCTGGTCCTGCGCAAGTTTCAGGCTGCAAACAAGGAATAGGCTCAATGGCTGATGCACGCCCGCTCTCCCGCCGGGGGAGCGGGCGGTACGGCCGGTTCGAGGTTTCCGCTTGATGGAAAAACGCGTTGTCTTCAGATCCTGGTGGCTGCCCTACGCGCTGATTGCGCCGCAGATCGCCATCACCGTCGTCTTTTTTTTCTGGCCGGCGTTCCAGGCGGTGTATTCCTCAATGCTGTTGCAGGATGCTTTCGGCTTGCACACCGAGTTCGTCTGGTTTGAAAATTTCCGCGCCCTGTTTGCCGACGAGCATTACCTGCTGTCGTTCAGGACCACGGCGATCTTCAGCCTGCTGGTCGCCTCCCTTGGGCTGTCGATCTCGTTGCTGCTGGCGGTGGCCGCCGATCGCATCGTGCGCGGCGCCTTCATCTTCAAGACCCTGCTGATCTGGCCCTACGCCGTGGCCCCTGCCATCGCCGGCGTGTTGTGGGCCTTCCTGTTCGCACCGTCGATCGGCATCCTCGGTTATTTGCTGAAGCGCTGGGATATTCCCTGGAATTACACGCTCGACGGCAACCACGCGATGATTCTGGTGGTGGTCGCTTCGGTGTGGAAACAGATCAGCTACAACTTTCTGTTCTTCCTCGCCGGGCTGCAATCGATCCCGCGCTCGCTGATGGAAGCCGCGGCCATCGACGGCGCGTCCCCGTTCCGGCGCTTCTGGACCATCGTATTCCCGCTGCTGTCGCCCACCGCCTTTTTCCTGCTGGTGGTGAATATCGTCTATGCGTTTTTCGACACCTTCGGCGTGATCGACGCCACCACCCAGGGCGGCCCGGCCGCCGCCACGCAGATCCTGGTTTACAAGGTCTACCACGACGGCGTGAAGGCGGCCGATCTCGGCGGCTCGTCGGCGCAGTCGGTGATCCTGATGATCATCGTCATCGCGCTCTCGGTCATCCAGTTCCGGTTTGTCGAAAAAAAGGTGCAGTACTAGTGGCCGCCAACGATCACATCGACAGTGGCATTTCGCCTTCTCGCCAGAGTGCAAACAATGGTTGAGAATCGCCCCTGGATGACCGTGTTTTACTACCTGACGCTGACCCTCGGCGTGCTGGTGGTGGCGTTTCCGCTGTATGTGACCTTCGTCGCCTCCACCCTCACGCTCGATCAGATCCTGACGGTGCCGATGCCCCTGATCCCCGGCGACCAGTTGATCAACAACTATTCGCAGGTGCTGTCGGCCGGCTCCACGCGCGGCTCCAGCGCACCGGTCGGACGGATGATGATCAACAGCGGCATCATGGCGCTGGTGATCGCATTCGGCAAAATCGCGATCTCGATCATCTCGGCTTTCGCCATCGTCTTCTTTCGCTTTCCGCTGCGCAATTTTTTCTTCTGGATGATCTTCATCACGCTGATGCTGCCGGTGGAAGTGCGCATCATCCCCACCTTCAAGGTGGTGGCCGATCTGGGCATGCTCGATTCCTACGCGGGCCTGACCCTGCCGCTGATCGCTTCCGCAACCGCCACCTTCCTGTTCCGGCAATTTTTCTTCACCATCCCCGATGAACTTGCCGAAGCCGCGCGCATCGATGGCGCCGGACCGATGCGTTTTTTCTGGGACGTGGTGTTGCCGCTGTCCAAAACCAGCATCGCGGCCCTGTTCGTGATCCAGTTCATTTACGGCTGGAACCAATACCTGTGGCCGCTGCTGATCACCACGCAGGAGTCGATGTACACGACGGTGATCGGCATCAAGCGGATGATTTCGGGCGGCGATGCGGCAACCGAATGGCAACTGGTAATGGCCACCGCGATGCTGGCGATGGTGCCGCCGGCGCTGGTGGTGATATTGATGCAGCGATGGTTCGTCAAAGGCCTGGTGGAGACGGAGAAGTAAGGTGACAAGTTCCGGGCGCCGCCTCAGTCGCATGGCAGCACTCATCTTGTTTTTATCGTCGACGCGCAAGCGAAAATCCAGCATAACCAAGAAACGGCAATGGCAGACATAACGCTCAAAGGTGTCAAGAAATCCTACGGCAAGACGGCCGTGGTCCATGGCGTGGACGCCGAGATCGCCGATGGCGAATTCATCGTCATCGTCGGGCCTTCGGGTTGCGGCAAGTCCACCCTGCTGCGCATGATCGCGGGTCTGGAAGTCATTACGGACGGGGAAGTCTGGATTGGCGGCAAGCTGGTCAACAATCTGGAACCGAAGGATCGCGATATCGCGATGGTGTTCCAGAACTACGCGCTGTATCCGCATATGTCGGTGTACGAGAACATGGCCTACGGCTTGAAGATCCGCAAGCTGTCGAAAGACGACATCGAAACGCGCGTGCAAAAAGCCGCGAAGATTCTCGAGCTCGGCGCGCTGTTGCAGCGCAGGCCACGCGAACTGTCCGGCGGGCAGCGCCAGCGGGTGGCGATGGGGCGGGCGATCGTGCGTGAGCCGGCAGCATTTCTGTTCGACGAGCCGCTGTCCAATCTCGATGCCAAGCTGCGCGTGCAAATGCGCCTGGAAATCCAGAAGCTTTCGCGCGAGTTGAAAACCACCAGCATTTTCGTCACCCACGATCAAGTGGAAGCGATGACCCTGGCGCACCGCATGATCGTGATGAACGCCGGGCGTGTCGAGCAGATCGGTGCACCGATGGAGGTTTACGACCATCCGGCCAGCGTGTTTGTGGCCGGGTTCATCGGCTCACCGGCGATGAATTTCCTGCCGGGTAAAGTGCAGGGAAAAACACTGGACATCGGCGACGGCCTCACTGTGCCACTGCCGGCGAGCCTGTCGGCAAGCGTGCAGGACGGCGATCAGATTACCTTCGGCATCCGCCCCGAACATGTGCAGATCGCGTCATCCGGATTGCCGCTGATTGTTGACAGTGCGGAAGCCCTCGGCGCCGATTCGCTGATTCATGGCAAGTTGGGCGCGCACGCCTTGGTGCTGCGCTGCGATGGCCATGCGCAATATGCGCCGGGTGCGCGTCTTTCGGTGACGCCGGCGGCGGACAAAACCTATTTTTTCGATACCGCCAGTGGCAAGCGTATTTGAGGAAACTACTCAAGGCTGAAATGACCGCGCGCCGTGATGACGCGGTTTTAGAGTTTTGCAGTAGCAAACTCCAGCATTGGCGCGGGTTTTGGAGCATTTTTGCCTCGGAAGGCCCGCCAAATGGCGTTATACGATTTTTGGAACCTCCATAAACCCCGTTGTCCCAGCGTCCCACAAAAGTCATCGCTGCGGCAGCGGCGCTCAACGTCATGCTCATTTCCTGTTTTTCAGTGCGGCATTGCGAGATCCTGTACTACGCCTTGATTACAATACCGGAAGGTAGTTTCTTGCCACCGATTTTTTCGTACTCCGCAATCACCTGTGCCCCAACCAACAGCAGCGTGGCGGCAATCTCGAAACTCAGCAACACCACAATCGCAGTGGTGAGCGAGCCGTACACCACGTTGACCTGCGAGAGCGTGGTGAAGTACCACACCAGCCCGTGGCGGACGATCTCCCACAGCAGCCCTGCCGTTGCCCCGCCGATCAGTGCGTGGCGCGCCGAGATACGCCCCACCGGCATGAAATAGTAAATCGATGAGATCAGCAGGATTTCTACGCCGACGCCGATGACATAAAGCGTGGCCCGCGAAAATCCGCTGAGCGACCAGCTATAGCCGAACACGCGCAGATTCTCCTGACCGACGACCAGCAGGTTGGCGAGCACCACGGTGCCCACAAACAGCGCCAATGTGATGAACGCAATGTAACCAAGCGGAAACGCCAGCGAGATCAGGAAATGTCGCTTGTGCACCGCGATGCGATGCAGAAAAATCACCGAAATCGCGCTCTCCAGCACGCGGAACGCGAGCGAGCTGAAAAACAGCATGGTCCCGAACAGTACCCAGCTCAATACCGCGCGGTGTTCCAGAAACGCCGCCAGCTCGCGCACCAGCGCACTCGACTGCCCCGGCGCCACCCACTCCAGCGCGCGGCGCAAGGTATCGAGCAGGACGGTCTGATCGACAACATGCGACAGTCCAATGACTACCAGAATCAACAACGGCACGATCGAGAGCAACGTGTAGTAGGCCACCGCACCGGCCAGCAGCAAACCCTGATTGGCGCGGAATGCCCTGATCACCTGCAGCGCGAACGCCGCAGGGTGTGTGATGATTTGTTTGGCTTCAGTGCTGACGAAATTGCTCGAGGTGATGGCTGACGGAGGCATGAGCGGCTTTCAGTTCGATCCTTGGCACTGGTGAGGATTGCACCCAACAAATGGCCAAAGCAACGCACCAATGATTGAGCGATGCATAATTATGCCTTCGCTTGCGAATCCGGGGATGATTCACGATTCTGCCGCGCAAACCTTAGCGCCAGCACCTCCGCACCCAGCAGCCACATTGCTCCGGTTACCCATGGTAGTTGCGCCGCAATCACGCTGCCGAGCGCTCCAGTATTACCGGGCGGCA
>JANMXS010000088.1:0-3241 GCA_031394335.1 Burkholderiales bacterium | reverse complement strand
AATAGTACAAGCCACCCAGCCAGTTCAGTGGTCCGCTGTATTTCGATTCGACGCGCAATTCCTGGGTGAACTGCTTGTGCTTGGGAATGCCGTCCGCCGTTTCGGAGGCAAACGGAATAAAGCCCGGGCCAGAGGGCGGCTTGAACACCGCGCCATAGCCGCCGTCGATGTCGCCGCGGTTATAGGTATCCAGCGATTCGTAGCCGGTGATCGAGTGCAGGGTGTACTCGCCCATTGCCCACTTGAGGCGCACACTGCCGCCCTCGGTCTTCAGCCGCGATTCGTTCTTGCCGTCGATGGAAATCTTCGACTTGTCGAAACCGTCGACGAGGTCATTGGTGCCGGGCTTGATGATGTTGGCGCGGAACAGACGCGAGCTGCCTTTCAGGTCGCGGCCATGCACATTGAACAGCGCGCTGAAATCCTTGCTGGGCGCGTATAAAAACTGCAGGCGAGCCGCATTGTCGTCATAACCTTCAAGGTCCTTGGTCGGTCCGTTGAACGTGTTGCGCACCCAGTTATCGCGGTGTTGCGCCTGCCCCGAAAAGCGCATTGCCCAATCCTTGTTGAGCGGCACGTTGATGGCGCCTTCAACCGCGGTGGTTTTGTAGGTGGCGGCCGAGACGTTGATATAGCCTTCCAGCGCCTGGCGGGGTTTCACCGAATCGAATTTGACCACGCCGGCCGGCGAGTTGGCGCCGAACAGGGTGCCCTGTGGCCCGCGCAACACCTCGATCTGGTCGATGTCGAACATCGGGAAGCCCTTGAGGATCGCGTTTTCCTGCACCACATCGTCGAGCACCAGGGCGACCGGCTGCGAGGCATTGAGGCGGAAATCGGTATTGCCGTAACCGCGCAGGTAAAAACGCGGGAAGGCGCGGCCGAACGAGGATTCGATATTCAGGCTGGGGACGCGTCCGCTGAGCGCGCGCACATCCTGGCCGCTGGAGTTGATCACGTCGAGCTTCTCGCCGCTGAGCGTGGAAATGGAGTTCGGCACGTCCTTGATGTTTTCGGCACGGCGCTCGGCCGTAACCGTGATGACATCAAGCTTGCCGACCTCGGTGGCGGGCTTGGCGTCTTGCGCAAACACGCTGCTGATGGGCAGTCCGGCAGCAATGATCAGGCCGAAAATGCCGGCACGTGGCGCGGGGGTGAAGGCGAAGATGGCCGTGGATTTCTTGTGCATGGATGACTCCTGAGTGTAATTAACAGACTAGCGACAGTGATGGGCGTTTAACCAGGACGATTGCGGGTAAAGCAGAGCGGAACTGCAGGGGCACTTCGGGAAAGGCCAATGACGATTGCAGCGCCATCCCAATGACAGAATTGTTGCGATGGTATTACCTTCGCGCCGTTTGGGGAAATATGGCTGTCATGAGCGTTGCGGAAGCGCAACAGTTCCTGTCCGTTATTGCCGATTCGTCAAGCCGAACCAGCCACTGGCTGGAATTGAGTGTACTTGCTTGCGCCGAGACTCATATATCACGCGTCGAGTTGTTTTACGATCAATCGCTGTTGTTGACGCAGGATCCACGCTGCCCAGGCGATCGACGCGATCACGGTCAGCGCGCCGAGCTTGTGGATCAGCCAGCCGATGCCTTGCGCGCGCGGCAGCAGGCCGGTGGCATTAAGCAGATAGATCCAGTCATGGCCGCCTTCCTCGCCGGTCGCGCCACCCAACAGCACCAGCTGCGGATGCAAGGCATCAAAGGCATAGGGCGCGACATCCAGCAGCGATACTCCGAACAGCCATACGCCGATCGCCGCGCCGTAAGGATCGCGATTGGCGATGAGCAAGGCACCCGCCAGAATCGCCGGCATCAGCAGCTGGCCCAGGGTGCCGCCGGCGATGGTCATGAATTCGCCGAACAGCCGGAAGATCACATGCCCCGCCTCATGGAACACCAGCAGCGGACCGTGCAGGAAAGAAGAGCCCATCTCGCCGACGCGATAGTCCATCCACATCAGGCGTGCGCCCCAGATCGCAAACACCGCCAGCAGGGCAAGGCGCGCCCACCACGCGCCGGCATCGATCTGCTCCGGAACATAAGTCAGTCGTGCCTTGAATTGCGCCCAGCGGCTCTCGCTATCCTCGCTGGTCCAGTCGCTGGCGGCGGTTTGATCCGCAACCGACGGCGGCAGTGCCGTGCCGAATTTTGCCAGTACCAGACCGCAGGCGGGACAGGCGGTCGGCAGCGCCTGGTCCGCCGGCAGCGGCGCATGGCCGCACTTCGGGCACTGCGGGTAGTGGGTTGCGGTCACGGCAGCCTTGGCTGAATTCGACAGTTTGCGCATGCTAGCGTGGATTCGGTGCATCGTGTCTGCGGCATTTGCTACAGTGCGGTCTTGCGCCCGCCGATATCGGGGCAGTTTATCCACCTCATTTCAGAAAGTACCGACAAATGAATTTTCGTCACCCTGGTTTTTTTCTCGCCACGTTGCTGGCTGTGAATCTGGTGGCACCGGCCTTTGCGCAAGCAGAAAAGGAGGATGCCAAGGAAAAAGTTACCGCCATCCGCGCCGGCAAACTGGTTGATGTGGTTGCGGGAAAAGTGCTGAACGATCAAACCATTGTCCTCAGCGGCGAGCGCATCACGGCCGTTGGCCCCAGCGCCAGCACCAAGGTTCCTGCCGGCGCTGAACTCATTGACCTGTCGCGCGCCATGGTGCTGCCGGGGCTGATCGATGTGCACACCCATCTCACCGGCAACCCGCTGCTGCATGGCTATCGCGGCCTCGGCGAAGCCGATATCCGCGCCGCCCTGTACGGTGCCCGCTCGGCGCGGGTCACGCTGGAAGCCGGCTTTACCAGCGTGCGCAACGTCGGCGCCTCCGGCTATGGCGACGTGGCCCTGCGCGACGCGATCAATGACGGCGATATCATCGGCCCGCGCATGCTGGTATCGGCCTATGCGATCGGCATCCAGGGCGGCCATTGCGACGAAAACCTGCTGCCGCCGGAATTCAACTACACCGGCAAGGGCGTTGCCGACGGCCCATGGGCCGCGCGCAGCAAGGTGCGCGAGATGGTCAAGTATGGCGCCGACCTGATCAAGATTTGCGCATCCGGCGGCGTGCTGTCGAAAGGCGATGAAGCCGGCGCGCAGCAATACACGCTGGAAGAAATGAAAGCGATCGTCGAAGAAGCGCACAAGCTGGGCCGCAAGGTGGCGGCACATGCGCATGGCGCCAGCAGCATTCGCGACGCGATCCTGGCCGGCGTGGATTCGATCGAGCA
>JANMXS010000087.1:0-25322 GCA_031394335.1 Burkholderiales bacterium | reverse complement strand
TATCGACGCGATGTATCGCAGCTTGACGCCTGGCTGCTGGCCGCGCAACGCGCGACACTGGCCGAGGCCGGTGCTGGCGATCTGCAGGCATTCCTCGCCAACCGCATCGAGGTAGCCCGCTCCAGTCCGCGTTCCACCGCGCGGCTCACCTCGGCAATGAAACGCTTCTACCAATTTTTGCTGCAGGAGCGACTGATCCAGCAGGACCCCAGCGCAAGACTGGAGTCACCCAAGCTGACGCGCGGGCTGCCGAAATCGCTGTCTGAAGCTGATGTCGAAAAACTGCTCGATGCCCCCGATCTGGCCACCCCGCTGGGCATGCGCGACAAGGCGATGCTCGAGACCCTGTATGCCACCGGCTTGCGCGTTACCGAACTGACTACGCTGAAAGTTGCGCAGGTCAGCCTTGATATGAACGTGGTGCGGGTAATCGGCAAAGGCGACAAGGAACGTCTGGTGCCGATGGGAGAAACGGCGGCCGACTGGATCAAGCGCTATTTGCACGAGGCACGCCCGCTGATATTGGGCGGGCAAAAAACCGGCGACCTGTTTGTCACCCAACGCGGCGCGGCGATGACGCGGCAGATGTTCTGGCACACGATCAAGAACCAGGCATTGCGCGCCGGCATTCACACACCAATTTCACCGCACACCCTGCGCCATGCGTTTGCAACCCATCTGATCAACCACGGCGCCGATCTGCGCGTGGTGCAATTGCTGCTGGGCCACGCGGATATCACCACCACGCAAATCTACACACACGTTGCCCGGGAGCGACTGAAGGCTCTGCACGCGCAGCATCATCCGCGCGGCTAGCGATCTGCGATGCCGATCTTCGATTACCCCGCCACCCTGCTGATCGTCGCACCACTGGTCATCGTCTTTGCGTATTTTGTATTTGGCATCGGCGGCTTCGGCTCGGCGATTGTGGCGATCCCGCTGCTCGCGCATTGGCTGCCGCTGACTTTTCTGGTGCCCTTGTTCGTGGTGCTCGATTTCACTGCTTCGCTCACCGTCGGCCGGCGCGCCGCGGCGCATGTCGCCAAGGATGAAGTCAAATGGCTGGCGCCGTGCATGCTGATCGGCATCGTGCTCGGTGTCACCCTGCTGGTGAGCTTGCCGCAAGCACCCTTGCTGATCACGCTCGGCATCTTCGCCTGTCTGGTTGGCATGCAGAATTTGGCCAGCCCGCACTTCAAGGGACACATTTCCAAATTTTGGTCGGTGCCGGCGGGCGTGGTGGGTGGCGCGCTGAGCGCGCTGTTCGGCACCGGCGGCCCGGTTTACGTGATCTACCTTTCCAAGCGGCTCGCGGATAAATCGCAGGTCCGCGCCACGGTGTCGGTAATGATTACACTTTCCACCGTGTTGCGCATCGTCAGCTACCTGATCGGCGGCTTGCTGCTGTCGGCAAAGCTGCTGCTCACCGCACTGCTATTGTTGCCGCTGGCGTTCCTGGGTATTGCGCTGGGTACGCGCCTACATCTGGGCCTGAGCGATGTGCAAACGCGGCGCATGATCGGGATTCTGTTGCTGCTGTCCGGGACCTCGCTGCTTTATCGAAATCTATAAGTCATGAGCAAACATTCCGAAACCCCGGCGACCAAAGTACTCAAGCAGCACGATGTCGTTTATACCGAGCACATTTACGATTATGTCGAACATGGCGGTACGGCGGTGTCATCGTCATCGCTAGGTGTGGACGAACATCATGTGGTGAAAACGCTGATCTTCGAGGATGAGCGCCGCCAACCGCTATGCGTGTTGATGCACGGCGACCGCAAGGTCAGCACCAAGGAGCTGGCGAGACAGATCGGCGCCAAGCGCGTGGCCCCATGCAAGCCGGAAGATGCGACCCGCCATTCGGGCTACACGGTTGGCGGTTGCTCTCCGTTTGGCTTGCGCAAGCCGATGCCGGTGTTCATGGAAAAAACCATTCTCGATCTCGACCGCATCCTGATCAACGGCGGCAAACGCGGCTTTCTGGTCGGCATGCCGCCAGCTGAAGTGGTGCGGTTGGTATCGCCGACCCTGGTCAATGCCGCATTGATCGAGTAATGCTGGCTAGATCCTGAATACGCGCAGCAGCAGGGTCAATACCAGCGAGATCAGGATCGTGCTGGTGATCGGCAGATAGTATTCGCGACCCTTATGCCGGAAACGCAAATCCCCGGGCAATCGCCATAGACCGAGCCTCGACAATTGCGGCGCGAATATGCCGAGCAGAATAACCGTCACGGCCATCACCAGCAGCCACTTGAGCATGTGAGGCCTTAGCCCGCCCCGGGACGGGCAGTACCCGGCAGCGGCATGCTGCCACGCTTGCGCAGGATGGTCACGCCGACCATTTTTACGCCGCGCATATGCGCGATCTTGGCGACGCTGATGCGCACCCACTGCGCCTTGAAGTCGTGCAACAGCACGCTGGCGACATGCTCCGCCAGCGCTTCCAGCAGTTTGAAATGCTGGTCCTTGAGATCGGCGCGGATCCGTTCCACCACCTTGCCGTAGTCGATGGTGTCGCGGATATTGTCGGTCTCGCCGGCCTGATGCGTGTCCAGCCCGATCTCGAGTTCGAAATCCAGGGTCTGCGGGCGCAATTTTTCCCACTCATATATGCCGATCCAGGATTCGGCGCGCAGCTCGCGGATGAAAATGGTGTCCATGAATGGCCAGTCGCTTGAGAGGGCTGATGAAGCGAAGAAATGCAGCGTTATTCAATGTGTGCAGCGCTATTGTAGAGTACAGCCTATGACAAATTCCCTGACCGCCATCATCCTCGCCTACCTGATCGGTTCGCTGTCCTTCGCCGTAATCGTGAGCAAGCTGTTCGGCCTGCCCGATCCGCATACCTATGGCTCCGGCAATCCCGGCGCCACCAATGTATTGCGCAGCGGCAAAAAGCTCGCGGCGCTACTGACCCTGCTGGGTGACGCGGCCAAGGGCTGGTTTGCGCTATGGCTGGCACAGCACTACGCGGCAGATTTCGGCCTGCCCGCAGTCGCCCTGGCCGGCGTGGCGCTGGCCGTGTTCGTCGGCCATCTGTTCCCGATATTTTTCCGTTTTCAGGGCGGCAATGGCGTGGCCACCGCCGCCGGCATTCTCATCGCGATCAATTGCTGGCTGGGTCTGGCCGCACTCGCGACCTGGCTGATCATCGCCGTATTTTTCCGCTATTCCTCACTGGCTGCGCTGCTGTCGGCGGTGTTCGCGCCGTTCTATACCTTCTTCCTGTTTGGCCTCTCGCCGTACTTGCCGGCGGTGATTCTGATGTGCGCGCTGCTGGTGTGGCGTCATCGCGAAAACATCACCAAGCTCATCAACGGCACCGAGGGAAAGCTGGGGCAGAAGAAGCCGCTGGCCGAAGACGACAAAGCCAAACTCTAGCACTGGCGCGGCTTCTGGAGCATTTGTGCTCCAAACACCTCGCCAAATGGCGTTCTACAAAAAATAGCGGCCAACAAATGGTAGTAAATTTAAATCTGGCCTCGACAAAGGTACCTGTTGTAAATTACGCCGCATTACCCAACGAATCCCAATTCCATAACCGAAAAAGGGTACTTTCCATGTTCGTACGCCTCAATGCTTTTCTTCTGGCAATGGCGCTAACCTGTGCAGCTGGGCTGCCCGCATCGATTGCTTTCGCCCAGGAAATTCCCGTCGAAACGCTGTTCAAGCGGAACGAATTCCGAGCTGTGACACTATCGCCGAATGGCAAGCTGCTTGCGGCAATTGCGCCATTCAAAGGCCGCAATAACCTGGCCGTCATTGACCTGGAAAAAAAGCAGCTGATGCACGTCACCGCGTTTCAGGATAGCGATATAAACAGCTATTTCTGGGCCAATAACGAACGCCTTGTCTTCGTGACCGGCGACGAACAAGGCTTCGAATTTCGCGGCAACGGCGGTGTCTTCGCCGTCAATATCGATGGCTCGCAGGAACGCGAGTTGAATCCGACGCTCCGCTCCGGCCGCACAGGCGTTCGCGGATACCGGCCGCTGGCAAAGGTACGCGGCAGCGATGATGAAATATTCGTTTCGGCGCGCGCACGCAGTGAAGATAACAATGACGTCTACCGCGTCAATACCCGGACCGGCAAGAAGACCCTCATTACCTTTGACACGCCCGGCAATGTGACTCGCTGGGTATTCGACACCAATCAGGTACCGCGCGCCGCCGTGGTCGCCGACGAGCGCCTGACGACGGCTTTCTACTACCGCACCGACGAAAAATCTCCCTGGCAAAAAATTTATGAATGGGGGCTTGAAGACGACGAGATCGTACCGCAGGGTTTTTCCAAAAACGGGACGCTTTACGTGAGCTCCAATGTGGGGCGTGATACCAAGGCGCTCTACGAATATGACCCGGTCGCAAAAAAACTGGGCAAGTTGATCCTCGCCGATGAACGTTACGATATCTTTCCGCTGGAAGGACGCGCCATCGTCGGATTCGGACAACTTTTCTTCAGCGGCGATGAAGACGGCGACCTGGCCGGCGTGTTGTATTCGGCAGACAAGCCAAAGATGATCTGGCTCGATGAAACGCGCGCCAACCGCCAAGCGCAAATCGACCGCGCCTTGCCGAATACCATCAACACGATCGGCACGCCGGTCAACGGTAAAATGTTGGTGACGGCATCGTCAGATCGCGACCCCGGCACGGTTTACATTTTTGATACCAAGGGCCCGTCCCTGACCGAGGCATTGCGGATCGCCGAATGGGTCAAGCCGCAGCAGATGAACGAAGTGCGGCCGATCAGCTATACGGCGCGCGACGGCATGCGCATCGATGGCTACCTGACCCTGCCGAAATCCTGGAAAGCCGGCGCGCCGGTACCGATGATCGTGCATCCCCATGGCGGTCCCTGGGCGCGCGACCTTTGGACTTATGACCCAAGAGTGCAATTCATGGCCAACCGCGGCTATGCGGTGCTGCAGGTCAACTTCCGCAATTCAACCGGCTATGGCAAAAAGCTGTATCGCGCCGGCTGGCGGCAATGGGGCGACAAAGCGCAGGACGATATTCTTGATGGCGCGATGTGGGCAATCAAGGAAGGCTATGCCGACAAGGACAAAATCGGCATTTTTGGCGCGAGCTATGGCGGCTATTCAGTGCTGATGCAAATGGTACGCAACCCCGAGTTGTACAAGTTCGGTTTCAATTATGTGGGTGTTACCGATATGATCGTGCACCGTGATACGCAGCCGGCATGGTTCGGCGGCGCACGAAAATATCTCGATATCCTCAACGGCAACCCCACCGAAAATCGCGAGATGCTCGAACGCACTTCACCCGCTCGTTTCGTCTCACGCATCAAGGCGCCGGTCATGCATGCCTATGGCGGCGAAGACCGAAATGTGAATCCGGAAAATGGCAAGGTCATCAAGGCCGCCTTCGAAAAGGCCGGCTTGCCCGTCGATTACACCTTCATCGCCGAAGAAGGCCACGGCTATCGCGAAGACAAGAACGTATTCATGATCTACAAGAAGTTCGATGAATTCATGAAGACGAATTTGCCGGTTAAGTGATGCGGGGCAAAAAATCAAAAAGGGCGCCATTCGGCGCCCTTTTTATTTCGGCAATTATCGCCGCTACTTCAGCAACGTCTGCTCCATGAACTTGAGCTGCGCATAAAACAGGAAATCCTGATTCGACTTCTTGGCGAAGCCGTGGCCTTCATCATTGGCCATCAGGAACCAGACCGGCACGCCCTGCTTTCTGACTTTCTCGACAATCTGCAAAGCCTCGGTATAGGGCACGCGCGGATCATTGCGGCCCTGCACCACAAACAGGGGCTTGGCGATTTTCTGCGCATTGGTCAGCGGCGAAATCGCTTCGAGAAATTTACGCATTTCCGGATCGCGCTCGTCACCATATTCCACGCGACGCAGGTCGCGGCGGTAGCTTTCGGTATTGGTCAGGAAGGTGACCCAATTCGAAATGCCGACCACATCGATGGCGCCGGCGATGCGTTCCGGGTAAAAGGTCGAGACCGCGAGGCTCATATAGCCACCATAGCTGCCGCCGCTGACCAGCACCTTGTTCGCGTCGAGGTCAGCCTGGTCCTTGAGCCAGTCGAACAGCGCGCCGATATCCTTGACGGAATCTTCGCGCAGCTTGCCGTTGTCCAGCGCCAGAAAGGTTTTGCCGAATCCGCTTGAGCCGCGCACATTGGGATAGATGATGGCGATACCGAGTTCATTCACCATGTAATTGTTGCGGCCGATGAATCCTGGCCGGGCCTGGCCTTCGGGGCCGCCGTGGATATTGATGATGACCGGACGTTTGCCTGGAAATTTTTTGGCATCAGGCTGATACAGGAACCCGGAAATCGTCAGTCCATCAAAACTTTTCCAGCGCAGCAGTTTCGGTTCCGCCAGTTCCAGCGCATTAAGCCCGGCGCTGGCGCCGCTGGTCCAGCGGGTCATCTTGGTAGTTGCCGTACTGAAGGAATAAACTTCCCCGGGCGAGCGTGACGAGGTCAGGTTGAACGCCAGTTCCGGTTCGCCGGCAGCCGGGCTTTCAGCATCGCCATCGTCGCTGGTGCTGCCACGCCAGCGCAGGCTGGCGATTTCTCCGGACAACAGGGCTGGGCGCGGCAACTCTTTCATCGTGGCCAGATCGAGGAAGCGCAATACCGAGGCGCCATTTTCATTGGTGGTGAACGCGATGCGCTTGGCCCGCGTCGAAATCGCAAAATCGTCGACATCGTGCTGCAGATGCGCGGTCAGCACGGTTTCCTTGCCGCTGGCGAGATCGATGTGGGTAAGGCGCTTGAATTCGCTGTCGCGGTCCGAAGTGGTAAACAGGCTTTTGCCATCGCGCGAAAAGCGCGGCGCATCGTAGGACACGGTGGGCTCATTCGCTTTGCGTTCGGGGCTGATGCGGCGCTGATGGCTGCCGTCAGCAGCCATCATCCACAAATGGGATTCGTTGGCGGAAATATATTCAAGATAGGCGAGATGTTTTCCATCCGGCGAAAAACGCAGGCCGGAGACGCGCCCGCCTTCAAAGGTGGTAATCACTTTTGCGGCTTCGGGCTTCAGCGGGTCAGCAACGTAAACCTTGGTCGTCGCCACGCGCGACGCGCCCACGCCGCGATTGCTGTGATCGGTGGTGACCGTGGTGTAAACAATGCGATTGCCGTGGCGATTCCACGTCGGCGCAGCCGCGCGCTCACCATCTGCGGAAATCGGCGTCACGGCCTTGCCGGGCAGATCCATGCGATAAATGCGAAACACCTCGTCACCGCCGTTCGCTTTCTGGAACAGCAAATAGTCGCCCTTGAGCGGCTGAAAAGTGGCGCCATTGACCGTATCCGCAAATTCCGTAAGCGGCTCCGGCCTGGCGCCCGGGGACTTGACCAGGTGCAGCTGCAAGGTATCGCCCAAGCGGGTGCGGATCAGCATGCTGCCGTCGCGCGGATGCCAGGCGACGATCGAAGACGGCTTGAATTCGGTGTACGCCGCCAGCTTCGATGGCAGGTCGGCCGCGATCGGCGGAATGTTTTCGATCACCAGGTTTGATGCCGGATTGAGGTACTGGGCTTGCGCCGCCAACGAAAGCAGGAGGGTGGCAGCAACTGTGGCTTTCGCTAGCGTGAACTGAAGTGAACGCATGTGTCTTCCCTATCGGTTTGGTAATTAATCAGGTATCCGGCGCAGCTTAACCCAGCACTATGGCCCGTCGCGCAGCGGACCTTTCGAGACCGGACGCGCAGGATCGCTGACCCATTCACTCCACGAGCCTGCATACAGCTTTGAGCCGCTCAATCCCGCGTATTCCATGGCGAACAGATTGGCGCAGGCGGTGACGCCGGAGCCACATTGATGCACTACTTGGGACGGATTCAGCTCCGGCGCCAGCATACGAAACGCGGTGCGAAGTTCTTCCGGGGAGCGCAAAGTCAGGTCGGCGCACAGATTGTCTTTGAAAAATCGATTGTGCGCGCCGGGAATATGTCCGCCTACCGGATCAATCGGTTCGACTTCGCCGCGATAACGTTCGGGCGCACGCGCGTCGATCAGGGTCATGGCCGCGTCATCGCGCAGGCGTGCCTGTACCTCGGCGGCAGAAAGCAGCATCAACGGATTCGCCTGCGTGCGTAGCGCAGCGGGACGTGGCGCCGGCATCTCGCGAGACAGTGGCAACCCTGCGGCAGTCCAGGCCGGCAGCCCGCCGTCAAGTAGCGCAACATTATTGAGCCCAACCCATCGCGCCAGCCACCATAGCCGCGCCGCATACGGGCCACCGGCATCATCATAGGCCACGATGCGCGACGTCCCGGTCACGCCATGCCGCGCCAGAAAGGCGCCGAATGCCGCAGGCGGTGGCAAGGGGTGACGGCCATTGGTGCCGTTTTTCTCGCCGGACAGATCGATATCCAGATGCGCAAAATGCGCGCCGTGGATATGCCCCTCGCGATACATTCGCTCTCCCTTGCCCAGGTCCATCAGGTCGTGGCGGCAATCGAAGATGACCCAATTGCGATCGTCAAGATGTGCGGCCAACTCGGTACACGAAACCAGCATATTCATAGCTTCCATCCATCCCGGTAAAGAGCGATATTAGTGGCGGTTGCCCATGTTAATCCGCCTCGCCACTCGGCGTAACCGGGTGCCGGTCGGCGCGCTTGGCGAGGATCCCGCTGACGATGATGATCGCCATGCCGACCCAGGCGATGGGCGGCAATACTTCGTTAAAAAATACGATGCCGGAAAGTGACGCAAAGATCACCGTGGAATAGGCAAACGCGCCGACCACCAGCGTATTGCCACTGTGATAGGCGCGTGTCATCGCCAGTTGCGCCACCGTCGCCACCAGCCCAAGGCCCAGCAAATACGCGGCGTTTACGGTATTGATCGAGTGAAATTCAAACTCGGTGAGCGCCTGGAATATTGCCGAACCGATGGTGCCGGCGACGGCGAAATAAAACACCACGCGCCATTCAGGCTCGCCCGCCTCGCCCAGTTTTTTCACATTCACGTAAGCGCAAGCGGCAAAAAAACCCGATGCCAGACCGATAAAACCAGCGTGTGCGTTCTCGCCCTCGAAAGTCGGGCGTAGCAACAATGCGACGCCGGTGAATCCCAGCGCGATCGCAAACACCAGACGCGGACGAAACTTTTCCTTGAGCAAAATGGTGGAAAGAATGGTCAGAAAAATTGGCGAGGTGTAGTTAAGCGTGATCGCGGTTGCCAGCGGCAATTTGGTCATGGCGTAAAAGTAGCCAATCAGGGAAATGGTGCCCGTAACACCGCGCCAGATATGCCCTTGCCAGAATGGGGTGGCAAGCGGGACGCGCTTTACCATCACAAAGCAGCCCAGCAGGACCAGCGCTATTACCGAGCGGTACAGCGCCAGCTCAGCCCCTGAAAAATGCGAGCCGAGGAACTTGGCAAAGGTACCCATGGTAGCGAACAGGGCGCCCGCCACCAGCATCCACGATGACGTCATGCGCCCGCATTCGTCAACAGCGATCCGGAAAAAATAAATGGGCGGAAGAGTCCGCCCATTCTTTTCGATAGGTCAGTCACGGCGATCAAGCGCCCATTTCCCGGCGGATAAATTCGTGAAAATGCACCATGCCGTCTTCCATTGGGCTCTGATACGGGCCCTGTTCGTCGCGGCCCTCTTTCCACAAGAGCTTGCGGCCGTCATTCATGCGCTGGCATATTTCCTCGTCCTCTACCGCGGTCTCGTCATAAGCTTTTTGGTTGGCTTCGATGAATTCCGGCTCGAACAGGGCAATTTCTTCCGGGTAGTAGAACTCGACGATATTGGTGCAGGCTTCTGGGCCGCGCGGGACGATGGTTGAGATCACCAGCACATGCGGGTACCACTCGACCATGATGTTGGGATAGTAGGTCAACCAGATGGCGCCGAACGGCGGCACCTCGCCGCCACGGAACTTCATCACCGCTTCCTGCCACTTGCGGTACACCTCGGAGCCGGGGCGCTGCAGCGATTTATTGACGCCCACCGTCTGCACGCTGTACCAGTCGCCGAATTCCCAAGCAAGCTGATCGCAATCTACAAACTGACCGAGACCGGGATGGAAGGGGCCAACGTGGTAGTCCTCCAGATAAACTTCAATGAAGGTTTTCCAATTGAAGTTGTACTCGGTCACTTCCACTTTGCTGAGTACATGGCCTTCGAAATCGAGGTTTTTCGCGCAACCCAGTTTGCCCAGATCGCCGGCGATGTCGCGCGGCCCTTGAAACAGCATGCCATTCCATTTTTGCAATTTCTTGCGTGGCAGGTCAAGGCAGGGCTGTTGCGCAAAATGCGGCGCACCCAGCAGCTTGCCTTCGCCGTTGTAGGTCCAGCGATGTAGCGGGCAAACGATATTGTTGCTGGGCAAGTTACCGGCACCATTGAGCATCACCGCCTGGCGATGACGACAAACGTTGGAGACCAAATCGACGCCGGCAGCATTATTTATCAAAGACCACGCGCCATCGGTCATTTCCAGCACGCGATAGTCGTTCAGGTCAGGCACCATCAACTGGTGACCGACGTAGCCGGGCCCGCGCTTGAAAAACGCTTCAAGTTCGCGCTGATAAATGGTTGGATCAAAATACCAGCTCACAGGGAGCTGGGTCGCGACAGGAGAGAGCTCCCGCTCGCCGAGCAGTTTGGACATAGTCCTTACCTCCAATCAACACGCGCGTAGCTTCGAACTGCCGCGTCTTAACCAAAGTAAAAACAACACCCGGGCGATCGAGAAAACCAGCTTTTAACTTTGCTTGCTCCGTCCCGTACGGAAGTGCCGAAGGTGGGTTGCAATCGGCACGCGAAATGGAGGCTGGATTCTGCCCGAGGGGGGTTGAAAAGGCAACACTTTTCACCGTTTTCAGTGCGAATCGAACGGGGTAATGACCTGATCCGCGCTGCCCGCGTCGGATAGACTGGAAAGCCTTGATTCGGTTATGATTTCAGATTGTCGTTTCATCGCTTCTCTTAATGCCGTTCTGACGAGTACCCCATGCCCAAAACTGCGCCGGTTGAACCGAAAAATTTTGAAGCCGCCATGGCCGAACTCGATACTCTGGTCGAAAAAATGGAACGCGGCGAGTTGGCGCTTGAGGAGTCCCTTTCCGCCTATCAGCGCGGCACCGAATTGCTCAAATATTGCGAAAAAGTGCTGAGCGACGCGCAGCAACGCATTCAAGTCCTTGAAGGCGATACCTTAAAAGAACTCAAAGCCTGAACTAATGGCCGATTTTCAAGACTGGGCCCGCTCGGTAGCGGGCGAGATGGAGCGCACGCTTTCCGACCTGCTGCCGACAGCCCACAGCGCGCCGCAACGCCTGCACGATGCCATGCGCTACGCCACGCTTGGCGGTGGCAAACGGGTGCGACCGATGCTGACCTTTGCTGCCGGCCTGGTCACTGACGCCGCACCGGCTCGCCTCAAGATCGCCTCATCCGCCGTCGAGATCATTCATGCCTACTCGTTGATCCATGATGATCTCCCCTGCATGGACGACGACGTACTGCGACGCGGCCGCCCTACCTGCCATGTGGAATTCGATGAAGCGACCGCCCTCCTTGCCGGAGATGCCCTGCAGGCCTTGGCCTTCGAGTTAGTAAGCACTCATAAATTGGCCGATGAGGCGGACACACAATTAGCCATGATCCAGCTGTTTGCCCATGCTTGCGGCTCACGTGGCATGGCTGGCGGACAGGCGATCGACCTCGCCAATATCGGGCGGGCGATCACGCTACCCGAACTCGAGTTCATGCATATCCTGAAGACCGGCGCGCTGATTCGCGCGGCAGTGATGCTGGGCGCGATGTGCGGCAACACTGCTTCGGGTACCGACCTCGGCAATCTGGACCGCTACGCCAAGTGCGTGGGCCTCGCCTTCCAGGTAGTGGACGACATCCTCGATTGCGAGTCTAATACCGAGAAATTGGGCAAAACTGCCGGCAAAGATCAGGATGCCAATAAACCGACCTACGTCAGCCTGATGGGCCTTAATCAGGCCAAACAGTTCGCAAACGATTTACTGGCTGATGCCCATGACGCGTTGAAAACGTTCGATGGCAGAGCTGATCGCTTGCGCCATTTAGCCGAATTTATCGTCAAGCGAGAGCACTGAACCTGCAATTTTTGCACCTGACACGCCTTTGGATGACCGCACCTCACGTATGAGTACCTCGAAATTTCCGTTGCTGGACACCATCAACGACCCCGCCGATTTACGCAAGCTGGAGCGCCGTGATTTGCCTGCGCTGGCCGCAGAGTTGCGCGAGTTCATCGTTGAATCAGTATCGGCGACGGGCGGACATTTCTCCTCGAACCTGGGCACCGTCGAGCTGACCATCGCCCTGCACTATGTATTCAATACCCCGGACGACCGCCTGGTGTGGGATGTCGGCCACCAAACCTACGGCCACAAGATCCTGACCGGTCGCAAACACGAGATGGGCAAGCTGCGGCAAAAAGGCGGCATTGCCGGCTTCCCACGTCGCGAAGAGAGCAATTACGACACCTTCGGCACCGCGCATTCGTCGACCTCGATCTCTGCGGCGTTGGGCATGGCCGTGGCGGCGCGTATCTCGGGCAGCAAGCGCAAATCCGTGGCCATTATCGGCGATGGCGCGATCACCGCCGGCATGGCGTTCGAGGCCATGAACAACATCGGCCGCGAAAATCTGATCGTGGTATTGAACGACAACGATATGTCGATTTCGGAGAACGTCGGCGCCCTCAATAATTATTTCGCGAAACTGATGTCGGGGCGCTTCTATGCGGCCACCAAAAAAACGGCCGAAAAAATCCTCTCGGCAACCCCTACTTTCAAGGAAATCGCCAAGCGCGTCGAGGAACATGCCAAAGGCATGATCTCGCCATCGACCCTGTTCGAGGAATTCGGCTTCAACTACGTTGGGCCCATCGACGGCCACAATGTCGATGTACTGGTGGATACGCTGAACAACATCCGCAAGCTTGATGGCCCACAGTTTTTGCACGTAGTGACTAAAAAGGGCCAGGGCTACAAGCTGGCAGAAGATGACCCGATCAATTACCACGGGCCGTCAAAATTCGACCCCAAGATCGGTATCGTCAAACCCGTTTCTGCCGCCGATGCGAAGCCAAAGCCGACCTATACGCAGATTTTTGGCGAATGGCTGTGCGACATGGCGCGCGCAGACCCGCGCCTGGTCGGCATCACCCCGGCGATGCGTGAAGGCTCGGGCCTGGTCAAATTCAGCCAGGAATTTCCCGATCGCTACTTCGATGTGGCCATTGCCGAGCAGCACGCGGTGACTTTCGCGGCGGGACTTGCCGCCGATGGCATGAAGCCGGTGGTGGCGATCTATTCGACCTTCCTGCAGCGCGGTTATGACCAACTGATACACGACGTAGCGATACAAAACCTGCCGGTGCTGTTCGCGCTGGATCGCGGCGGGCTGGTCGGCGCCGACGGCCCCACCCATCATGGCGCTTACGATATTTCTTTCGTACGCTGCATACCCAATATGACGGTGATGACGCCTGCCGACGAAAACGAATGCCGGCAGATGCTGTATACCGGCTTCACGTTGGACGGGCCGTCTGCCGTACGTTACCCGCGCGGCGCGGGGCCCGGTGTGGCGCTGCAGGCGGAAATGACGGCACTGCCGATCGGCAAGGGTGCCATCGTGCGCGACATGAAGGGCTTCGACGCCAGCCGCAAAGCCTCACGCGTAGCCATTCTTGCCTTTGGCTCGATGGTCAAACCATCAAACGATGCGGCCGAGGAATTGAATGCCACGGTGGCCAATATGCGCTTCGTCAAACCGATCGATGCCGAGCTGATCTTCAAATTGGCCACTACCCACGATTACCTGGTGACCGTGGAAGAAAATGCGATCATGGGTGGCGCCGGCAGCGCGGTGCTTGAATCGCTGGAAGCGCAAGGCCTGCATCTACCGGTGCTACAGTTAGGCTTGCCGGACAAGTTTGTCGAGCATGGCGATCCAGTGGTATTGCTTGCCGATTGCGGTCTTAGCAAGGACGGCATCGCCAAATCCATCCGCGAATGGTTGTTGCGTGAGCATGCGCAGCAACCTTCGCAAAAAGCGGTCGGTTGACACCGCCGACCAGTTGTCGAAGCACATTTTTATGACTTGTCCCGGACTCCCTAAACATGAATAAATTCTTTCTCGCCCTTGTCGCTTCCTGCCTCGCCAATGCTTGCCTGATTTCACCCGCCTTTGCGCAGGACAAGAAGCCGGCTGAACCACTGCTCAAATATACGATTCCGCTGGACAACTGCATAAAGCCGCCGGTTCCCGAGAAGCGTTCTACCGCTGCACAGCAAAAGCAGTTTGCAACCGATATGGATTCCTATCGCAGCTGCCTCAGTGACTACACCGGCGAACTGCGTCGCTTTGCCGAGGCACATAACCGCGCGGCAACCGCATATATCAATGCAGCCAATCTGGCCGTTGAAGAGTACAACGCGTACATCAAGTCAGTCAGCGACAGTACTGAAGAAAAAAAGAAGCCCTAGAGAACCGCAGGGATACCGAGAAAGCGGCCGAGGTCTTGAACCTCGGCTTCCAGCTCGCGTTGGAAAATGCTGCGCGCAATGCGCCCCGCAGGTTGTTTGTGCGCAAAACCAGGTTCAACCTTGAGCTCCCGATTATCGATGCGCGCATTGGCCCAGCCGATAATTTGCGCACGCCATAGCATCGGCATGGCATAGTAGCCAAGCTTTCGTTTCAACGGCGGCGTATAGGCCTCAAAGCGATACGCCCAGCCCCACAGATGTTCGAAGCGACGGCGGTCCCAGACCACTGGGTCAAACGGAGCCAGCAGGTAGACACGATCATCCACGATCCCGGGCGCGCTTTCCCCGGCAGGCCACAGATACACCAATCCGTCGACGGCCTCACGAGCCAGATCCCCGCGTTTGACCATGCGTTCAATCCGCGCGGCGTAATCGACATCGGGTTTGCGATGGCCAATCATGGCAATGAGCTGCGTGAGCGAACGCAGCGGCAGCGGTGCGTACAGATTTATCAGCAAGCGGATCAGCCCGTCGGCACGCGCGTTGGGCGCCAATTTGATGCTCTTGTCCAAGGCGGACGCGGCAGCATAGACGCGGATGCCTGCCTCACGGCGTATCACCGTCGCCTTGCCTTCGCGATGCAGCGCTTCCAGCATCAAGGTGGTTGCGGATGATGAACTTCCCCAGCCGTTGACGCGAGCGCCGCTGCCCAGCGTCCGTTCAACATCACGCGGATGCGCTTCGGCGTTGGCGGCAAGGTGACGCAGAACCTTGCCGCGCAGCGTGCGATGCTGCGCAATGAATTCCTGCCAGCGTGGCGATGGTCGGCGCGGATACAGCAACTTGAGATGGTCCTGTGGGACGAAACCGTAGTTATGCAACATCTCCTCGCGAACCGGCAGGTCCGGATAGCGCTTTTCCAAGTCATCAACCCGGTAGTCGATCACGCGATGTCGCAGGATCAGGTCCTGCGCGCGGGCAGGCGCCCGAATCGGGTCGGCCTGCACATAGCCGAGGCGTTTGATCGCGGAGAGCAATTCCTCCCTTGTACCCAGCGAACGGGCAACCGCGAAGCGGCGCAGCTCGTCCAGTGTCATGGCTGCTCCGGCTCCGGCCCAGCTGGCACGACGGTAGCACCCAGCAAAATGTCGCCCCCGTCGACAACCCTTGCGGTAATGCCGCCGTGGCCACGCATGGCGTTATAGCCGCCGTGCCCGAGTTGCACTTCCATCTTTGAACAGGGATGACATTCGCCCGTCATTTCCAGCAGCGCCTCGCCGATGTAAAACCGATGGCCTTTGAGCGCAAGAAGATTAATGCCCGCGACCACGATATTGCGTCTCAGCAATGCCGGCTCGATCACGCCCAGCTGCAACAGCCTGCCGATAACGTCAAGGTGTTCCGCCTGGATCAGTGTGACCTGCCGCTTGTTGCCGACACGGGCTTTATCACCGGTGCGATCACCCGCAAGTCCTCGATCAGCGATAGCCTCTACGCGCGTGAGTGCCTGCATCGGCACATCGCGCGCCGGTCGCACACCGATCCACTCAACCCTGCCCGCATGGGAAAATGTCGTCATCAACTCGCGCAATCCCGTTGGAAGCATCGCTACCCATTTTCAGACGGAACAAAAATTACTTGATGACGCTCTTGTCCTGCCCGAACAGAATTCGACGCGAAGCCTCATCGCTGACGCTCGGCGTTTGCGCGGGATTGGCCTCTTTCGCCCTGGCGTAAGCACGCGCGGTGGCGGATCGCGCCTTGATGGCGGCATGCCAACGTGCGAGATGCGGAAAGTCCGCCGGATTCTGGCTTTGACGTTCCCACAGTATCCACGGGTAACTGGCCATGTCGGCAATCGTATATTGCTTGCCGCAAATAAATTTACGTTCGGCAAGACGCTTGTTCAATACCCCGTAAAGGCGCGAGGTTTCTTTCACATAGCGCTCGATCGCGTAGGGGATCTTTTCCGGCGCGTATTGGCTGAAGTGGTGGTTCTGCCCGGCCATGGGCCCCAGACCGCCCATTTGCCAGAACAGCCACTCGGTACATTCCACCTGGCCGCGCAGATCCTTGGGGATGAACTTGCCGGTTTTGCCGGCGAGATAGAGCAGGATTGCGCCACTCTCGAATACACTGATCGGCTGCTTGCCGTCGGTCGGTGCGTGGTCGATGATCGCCGGCATGCGGTTATTCGGCGAAAATTTCAGGAACTCCGGGTTGAACTGATCGCCCTTGCCGATATTGATCGGCTTGATGATGTAAGGCAGTTTCGCCTCTTCCAGAAACAGGGTGATTTTGTGGCCATTCGGTGTCGGCCAATAGTACAGATCAATCATGTCGTCTCCTCAGGTTATGGCCTTGGTCGAAAAGTGTTGCGACTACTTACCGAATGCATTCACGCCGGCACGCAGATACTGGTCAGGCCAGTGCGGCGCCACCCCCAGCTCCTGCGCCGCGTGTATCGGCCAGTACGGGTCGCGCAACAGGGCGCGTGCCAGGAACACGCAATCCGCATCGCCGTCGCCGATGATTTGCTCGGCTTGCACCGGCTCGGTGATCAAGCCCACCGCACCGGTGGCGATGCCGGCGCCTTCTCGCACGGCACGCGCGAACGGCACCTGGTAGCCCGGACGGATCGCAATTTTTGCGTCGGACACATTGCCCCCTGAGGAGACGTCAATCAAATCGATGCCCAGTTGCTTGGCGCGTTTGCAGAGTTCAACCGACTGCGCGATATCCCAGCCGCCATCTTTCCAGTCGCTGGCAGAAATGCGCAGGAACACCGGCAGCTCCTTCGGCCATGCTTCGCGCACCGCGGCGCACAGTTCCAGCGGAAAGCGCATGCGATTTTCAAGCGAGCCGCCGTAGGCGTCCTTGCGCACATTCGACAGCGGCGACAGAAACGCATGCGCCAGATAGCCGTGCGCGGCGTGAATTTCGGGCACCTCAAAACCAGCGGCCAGTGATCGCCCGCACGACGCCACAAACGCATCGATGGTGGCGCGAATCTCGTTCAGCGTCATTTCATGCGGCTGCGGATAATTCGGGGAGAACGCCACGTCCGACGGCCCCATCACCTCCCAACCGCCTTGATCAAGCTCCACTTTGCCGTGTCCGCGCCACGGCGAAAATGTCGAGGCTTTGCGGCCGGCGTGGGCAAGTTGAATGCCGGCAATCGCGCCCTGTGACTTGATAAATGCAGCGATTGGCTTCCAGGCTTCGACCTGCGCATCATTCCAGATGCCGGCATCTTCCGGCGAAATGCGTCCCTCCGGCGTCACCGATGCCGCCTCAGTCATCACCAGTGCGGCACCGCCCACCGCACGCGAGCCCAGATGCACCAGATGCCAAGGGGTCGGCACTCCGTCCGCACAACTGTATTGGCACATCGGCGAGACAAAGATACGGTTCTTGAAGGTGAGCTGGCGTAAAGTCAGGGGCGAAAACAAGGCGGACATGGGATTTTCCTGGGAAATGAAAAGCAAAACCGTGATTTTAGAGCCGCGGTGGAGGAAAATACCGGTTCGCCAGGAATAACTGTCTAAACCGAAAAACACCGAAACGCGCTGAAACAACATCATGACCCGTCGGACCCATCCACTCATTCCGCTCGCCCAGTGGGAACAGGGCGGCAACCACTTCAAGTACCGCAATCACGATATCTTCTGGCATGAGGGCGGCAATTCGGCGGCGCGCGAGACCTTGCTGCTGATCCACGGATTTCCGACCGCATCCTGGGATTGGTCGGCAGTGTGGCCCATGCTGGCACAACGTTTCCGTCTGATCACGCTGGACCTGATCGGCTTCGGCTTCTCTGCCAAGCCGCGCGACTACGATTACTCGATCGCCGATCAGGCCAGTCTCTGCGAAGCGCTGTTGACCCATGCCGGTGTCGCTCGGTACCATATTCTGGCGCACGATTATGGCGACACCGTCGCGCAGGAGCTGCTGGCACGGGGACACAATGGCGGACCGCGGCCGCGACTCGAAAGCTTGTGTTTTTTGAACGGTGGATTGTTTCCGGAGACGCATCGGCCGCGTTTGATTCAGCGCCTGTTGTCGAGCCCACTGGGATCCTGGGTTGCGCAGATGACGACCAAGGAAAAAATTGCCGCCAACCTGCTGGCCATTGCCGGGCCCGAATACCCGCCTGACGCGAATGAAATCGATGGCGCGTGGAAGCTGATCACGCATAACGACGGACTGGCGGTATTCCCCAAATTGATCGGTTATATGCGCGAACGCCGCCGCCATCGCGGGCGCTGGGTCGGCGCATTGGTGAGCGCAACCGTGCCGCTGCGCCTGGTCGATGGCGCAGCCGATCCCATCTCGGGCGCGCATATGGCCAAACGCTATTGCGAACTGGCGCCCAATTCCGACTGCATTTTGCTCGCCGGCATTGGTCACTATCCGCAAATTGAAGCGCCGCGCCTGGTTGCAGATGCCTTGCTCAATTTCCACGACACCTGCGTCGCGCAGCGCAGCAACACCACCTCAAGCGCGGCATGAAGATGCTGGAGCTGCGCGCCGGACCACGTGCGCTGGCGCATATCCGCGAGCACGGCCTGCGCCCCCAGGACATCGACATCATTCCCGGCGCTGCCGGCGGACCGAAGGGTTTGGGACTCGCCAAGCTTGACGAATGGCTGTTCGCAGACTGGCTCCCGCAAGCATTTTTGTCGCGGCAGAAGCCGATCAATCTGATCGGTGCATCAATCGGCGCATGGCGCTTCGCCGCAGTTTGCCGCGGACATACCGCCGACGGCACGCGCGCCGCCTTGGCGGCCTTTGCCGATGGCTACAGTACGCAAAAATATCCGCGCAAGGTCAGCGCCGCTTTCGTATCCGGTTATGCGCGCGATCTGATCGAGCATTTGTTTGCCGGCCGCGAGTCCGAAGTGCTGGCGCATCCCCACTATCAGCTCAATGTGCTGGCAGTACGCGGCAAAGGCATCCTGCATCGCGAGACGAAGGGTTGGGCGAAAGCCCGCACTCCCGTCGGTTTCGCGCTGGCGGCTTTGGCAAATACGGCTGGCAGAAAACATTTGCGACACTTCATGGAGCGCACCTGGTTTACGCCTTCGCTGGAGCACCAGCTACTGGCTGAGGGCGAGAAATTCGATGCGTTCACCACCCATCACGTCAAGCTGACCCCGCAGAATTTTCCGCAGGCGCTGATCGCCTCCGGCTCGATTCCGCTGGTGCTGGAAGGTGTGGCGGATATACCGGGCACGCGTGCCGGCACCTACTGGGATGGCGGACTCATCGACTACCATCTGCATCTGCCCTATTCGCGCACGGCGGGACTGGTACTCTATCCCCACTTCACCAACAAGATCGTACCGGGGTGGCTGGACAAGGCCCTGCCCTGGCGCAAGGCTGGCGGTGCATGGCTCGACAACATGGTGCTGATTTCGCCATCGCGCGAATATCTTGAGCGCCTGCCATTTGGAAAATTGCCGGATCGCAACGATTTCAAGCGCTTTGTCGATGATTACGAGGGACGGTTAAAGTACTGGCGGTTTGCAATTGGCGAAAGCGCGCGCTTGCGCGATGAGCTGGCAGGACTGATCGCGGATGGCGGTATCGCGGAGCGATTAATGCCCATCTGAATTCACATTCAGACACAATTCTTTGTTCGGCGCATAATTCGCATACGGATGACGGTAGGTCATCCTCATGACACCTTCTATTTCACCCACCATCATGGGGCACTACCGAAATGGCCGATTCACCGCAAAAATTGATCCTGATTGTCGACGACAGCGACCCGGAAATCGAATTACTGAGCGCGTGCATCAACGCGCTCGAACTGCCGATTCGTATCGATACCGCGTATGACAGCGTCAACCTGCTGAACTACCTGTACCGGCGTGGCGTTTACCGGGACAGGCCCGCCGGCGAACCGTCCCTGGTGATGCTGGATACGCACATGCCGATCAAAAGCGGCATCGAGGCCTTAGCCGAAATCCGCCAGGACCCGGCGTTCCGTTCACTGCCGATCGTGATGCTCACCGGCTCCTCCGATCCCGGGGATATTGCAGCGGCGTATGCCAATGGCGTCAATTCCTACATCATCAAGCCGATGGGCTTCGATCAGTACAACGAAACAATCGAGATGGTGGTGCGCTACTGGGCGCAGTTGAACACGCTGCAGGCATCACAGGTCTGAATCTGGCGCTTGATTCTGCAGTCTTACCAGGACCCAGCCACGAACGCTGTTGATGAACCAGGTGCGAGTGGCGCGAGGCAAATCTGCACGTTTCAGAACACGCTCAGCCAGCGCGCCGCGCGCCAGCAATTCCGCACGCAACACGCCTGGCAGCAAGCCGCTGGAACAGGGCGGCGTCAGCAGCGCGCCGTCCAGTTCGAGCACCGCATTGCCATAGGTAAATTCGGTCAGCTCGTCCTGTTCGTTCCACAGCAGTACATCGAAGGCCTGCGGATGCTGCTGACGGTGCAGATCATAGATCGAGCGGCGCGTGGTTTTGTGTTGCAGTGTCCGCTCGTGACGATCCACCGGGCTGCTCGCCAACACCACCGGCTTCGGACCATTGACCTCGCTGCTTGCCGGCGCCAGCCATACCGGTGCGGCCTGCGCCGTCAATGGCTCGCTGCTCGCGTCGACGGCGCCGTCTCGCGCAAGCAGCAAGCGTACGCGCCGCGTCTCGTTGCGATGCAGTGCGGCATGCGCCGCGAGTGCCGCGCGAACCGCAGCCATGTCGGCCACAAAGCCGAGTGCTGCGGCCGAATTTTGCAGCCGGGCAAGATGCGCTTCCAGCCAGTCGTATTCGTCATCGTGCAGGCGCATGGTCTCCAGCAACTCAAAGCCGCGCGATGAATTGTGAATGAACTCGGCCTTCGCCATGGCCTCGGCATGCTCGTCCGCATTTTCCGAATCCCAGGTGATGCCGCCACCGACACCACACTGTGCGGCCCCCGAAGCCGCGTCGACAACGATGGTGCGAATGGCGACGTTGAAAACGCACTTGCCCCCCGGCGCGATCACGCCGATGGCGCCACAGTAGACGCCGCGTGCCGCTGTTTCCAGCCGGTTGATGATTTCCGTCGACTTGATTTTTGGCGCGCCGGTGATCGAGCCGCAAGGGAACAACGCACGAAAAATATCGGCGACCGTGACGCCCGCACGCGTGCTGGCGGTGATGGTAGAAGTCATCTGGTAAACGGTGGGGTAGGCCTCCAGCGTGAACAGCTGCGGCACGCTGACGCTGCCGGCGTTCGCCACGCGCGACACATCATTGCGCAGCAAATCGACAATCATCAGGTTCTCTGCGCGATTTTTTTCAGAATCGTGCAGCGCATTCGCGCGCTGCTGGTCCCGCATGTTCCAGTCCGGCCAGGCCTCGCTGTCTCGCGGCGGGGCGGGACTGCGCCTGGCGGTGCCCTTCATCGGCCGGGTGAGGATTGTTTTGCCATCCCAGGCGAAAAACAATTCGGGCGACATCGACAGGATGCGATGACTGCCGATATCGAGATAGGCATTGAAATGACCATGCGCACCGCGCCGCAGGTCTTCGTACCAGGCATGTGCATCGCCGGAAAACTGCGCGTGCAGACGCAGCGTGTAATTGGCCTGGTAGATATCGCCGTTGCGGATCGCCTCGCGGATTTCATCAATAGCGGCGGCGTATTGTTCACGTCTGGTATCGGCGCGCCAGTCGCCGATGTTGTACATCGCCAGCCCGGCACTGGGTGGCGGGGTCGGTGCGCGGTAGATGCCGAACCACAGCAGTGGCACATCAGTGGCGGGATGCACGTGTAGCGCAGGGTCAAAGGCCGGCGCGGCCTCATAACTCACAAAGCCGGCCGCATAGCGCCCGTTGGCGGTGGCACGTGCAACGGCCTCCATCGCCGGCCTCACCTCATCCAAGGTGCGCGCGACAATCAGCTCATCGGCTTCGCCGAAGGCAAGCGGGGGCGCGATTGCGCTGGTCGCAGGATCGGAGGACTCGGCGAAATCGAAAATCAGCATGCAGTGTGGTCAGGCGAAAGTGAGGCGTGATTATCGCCTAAAGAATGCTGCAAACGCCGTACCCGCGCCGCGAACCGGCATGGCGTCGCAAGCTTTCTGCGCAGACCGCTAAACGGATGTGCAAGCGCGGAGAAAATTTGGCAAGGCCAAGCATCCACGCGCCTTTTGGAGCATTTTTGCCTCAAACACCGCGTCCTGCTTGGTTCTACGTCATGTGGACGGAGGCCCAGCCCGCGCTTACTTGGTGAGACCGAAGGCGCGACCCAGCGCCGACAACAGCGCGAACAGCGCCACCGCCAACACCATACCGCCAACGACGGTGGCCAGCGCCAGCGGAATGCCACTGAGGCCCAGCGCGGTCATGCCCAGCCACGACAGATACGCACCGGGCACTGCACAGGCGAGAATCGCGAGAACACTGAGGAGATAGGATTTCATGGATGAGGGAAAGTGAACGTAGGAACCGCTTTTGGTTGATGACATTGCGCGCTTGATATTTTGTAGTTGTAATTAAAAATGGGAACGGCCCTGCTGAAAACTGCCTGCTGCATGAAGCGGACTTAAAGATTCGGCGCCAGCCAACGCTCAGCCGTAGCAATGTCCCAGCCCTTGCGTTTCGCGTAGTCGGTGAGCTGGTCCCGATCGATCTTGCCCACCGCAAAATACTGCGCTTGCGGGTGCGAAAAGTAAAAGCCCGAAACCGCCGCGGTCGGCCACATGGCGAAGGAATCGGTGAGGCTGATGCCGGCTTGCTCGGTAGCGCGCAAGGCGGCAAACAGCGCGCCCTTTTCAGTGTGTTCCGGGCATGCTGGATAACCGGGCGCAGGACGAATGCCGACATATTTCTCGGCGACCATCTCCGCATTGCTCAGGGATTCATGCGGCGCGTAGCCCCAGAATTCGCGACGCACGCGCGCATGCAGATGTTCGGCAAAAGCTTCGGCCAACCGGTCGCCCAAGGCCTTGACCATGATCGCGTTGTAATCGTCATTGGCCGCCGCGAATGCCTGCGCGTGTTCCTCGCAACCGATACCGCTGGTGACTGCGAACGCGCCGAGGTAATCGGCATGCGGTGCCGGCGCCACAAAATCGCCCAGGCATTGATTGGCATTGCCGTCCGGCTTTTCATTCTGCTGACGAAGGTTGCGACAGGTCATCAGCACTTCTTTGCGAGCTTCGTCGGCATACAGCTCGATGTCATCGCCGACCGCATTCGCCGGCCAGAAACCAATTACGCCGTTGGCGGTAAACCACTTTTCGGCAACAATCTGCTTCAACATTTTTTGCGCATTTTCATAAACTTCGCGCGCCGCTTCGCCGACCACGGCGTCGTCAAGAACCTGCGGAAACTTGCCCCATAAATCCCAGGTCTGGAAAAACGGGCTCCAGTCGATATACGGCACCAATTCTTCGAGCGGGTAATGGGTCAGCGCCTTGGTGCCGATAAAAGTGGGCTTGGGCGGAACGTAGCTGGTCCAGTCGATTTTGCTGCGATTGGCGCGCGCCGTTTGCAACGGAATCAGCTTTACGCCTTTCTTGTTGGCGTGCTGCTCGCGCACCTTCACATAATCGTCGCGCACCGATTTCACATACGCGGGCTTCAGCTCTTCCGACAGCAGATTGCTGCACACGCCGACGGCACGCGAAGCGTCAGGCACCCATACGGTGGCCCCGCTGTAGAACGGTTCGACCTTGACGGCGGTATGGGTACGCGAGGTGGTGGCGCCGCCGATCAGCAGCGGAATCTTGAAGCCAAGCCGCTCCATCTCTTTCGCGACATGCGCCATTTCTTCCAGCGACGGCGTGATCAAGCCGGAAAGGCCGATGATGTCGACGTTTTCCTTGATCGCGGTATCGAGAATTTTCTCGGTGGAGACCATCACACCCAGGTCGATCACCTCGAAGTTATTGCATTGCATCACCACGCCGACAATATTCTTGCCGATATCGTGCACATCACCCTTCACGGTGGCCATCAAAATCTTGCCCTTGGCCTTGGCATCGACCGCGCCGAGCAGGCGTTTCTCTTCCTCGATGAATGGAATCAGGTGCGCCACCGCCTGCTTCATCACCCGCGCCGATTTCACCACCTGCGGCAGGAACATCTTGCCGGCGCCGAACAGATCGCCGACCACACTCATGCCGTCCATCAGCGGGCCTTCGATCACATTGATCGGGCGGCCACCCGCAGCCGCAACCGCAAGGCGGGCTTCTTCAGTATCTTCAACGATGTATTGCGTGATGCCCTTGACCAGCGCATGCGTCAGGCGCGCGCCGACCGGATCGCTGCGCCACGCCAAGTCTTCCACCTGGTCTTTTTTCTTGCCCTTGAATTGCTCGGCAAAACTGACCAGGCGATCGGTTGAATCGGCGCGACGATTGAACAGCACGTCTTCAACCAGTTCCAGCAAATCCTTGGGGATGTCGTCATACACGCCGAGCTGGCCGGCGTTGACGATGCCCATGGTCATGCCGGCCTTGCCGGCGTGGTACAGGAAGGCGGTGTGAATCGCTTCGCGTATCGGGTCGTTGCCGCGGAACGAGAACGATACGTTCGACACGCCGCCGCTGATTTTTGCATACGGCAAATTGTTGCGAATCCATGCGGTGGCATTGATGAAATCAATGCCATAGGTCGCGTGCTCTTCGATGCCGGTAGCAAGCGCAAAAATATTCGGGTCGAAGATGATGTCTTCGGCGGCAAAGCCGACTTCCTCGGTGAGAATTTTGTAGGAGCGTGCGCAGATTTCAATCTTGCGCTGGTAGGTGTCGGCCTGGCCTTTTTCATCGAAGGCCATCACGATCACCGCCGCGCCGTA
>JANMXS010000086.1:0-2241 GCA_031394335.1 Burkholderiales bacterium | reverse complement strand
GAGCACCTGGCGTTTGTGCATCAGCATGGATTGGACGCGGTCGTTGCGTTGATTGCCAAAGACGGCAAGCCCTTTGGGGGCGATCCGCGCGGCGGGCCGTGGGCCTCGGTGCTGAAGCACGATAAAGCCTTTACCGAACGCTACCTCAAACAAAACGTTGATCACTACAAACTCATCGTCGCCGGCATGGCGCGCACCCTGCTCGATCGCGATACCGCACCGGGGGCGGAACCGGAAGATTTGCTGCGCCTGAATATTCCGACGCTGGTGGTGCCGGGGCGCGATGCCTCGCATGCCACCTCGGCGGCACGCTATCTCGAGGAATGCATTCCCGGCGCCGAGTACTGGGACGTGCCCGCCGCCGACCAGACCGAAGCCAGTGCGCCGCAGCGCCTGCTGGAATTTCTCGACAAGGCGCATGAGGCGTCCGGTTAAGACACCTGCGGCCTATTTTTTTGTGTAGAACGCCATTTGGCGCGGTGTTTGAGGCATTTTTGCTTCGAACACCGCGCCAGACGGGCACTTTGGTTTTTTTTAACCATTATCGTGCTGCGGTGCAGCGACTGCCCAGCGCGTTAATGCCGGCGAACCATATTCTTGAGGCTGGTGATTGCGTAGCCCTTTTCGCTGATCTGCTGCATCGGCCGTTCGATGAACAAATCCACCAGTCCATCGTCGGTTTCGTTGTATGCAAATCCGCGCCTCTCAACTTGCCAATCGACATTGGTTGCCTCCGCCGGGATGATTTTCCCCTCGGGAACGGCCAAGTACGAAAAGATGCCGTCGTGTTCGGCTCTTTGGTAAATATCCAGGCGCATGATTATTCCTTCTCAAGTTGACAGTTCCTTTACGACCCGGCCACGGTCCAAACAGTTCCTGAGTAATTTGTCTCCCGGTTTGAAAATGCAAGGCGCGAGCTGGCGCGCCTTGCTCAGAACGATGTGCGCAACAGTCGCGTAAACGTGCCGACGCCGTCGAGATAGTTGCCGATGCGCAGGTTCTCGTCATAGCTGTGCTGGTTATTGTCGCCGTTGACCAGCGGCACGATCACGAACGGGATTTCGAGTGCATCCACCAGTTTGTCGGTGGGAACGCTACCGCCCATCATGCGGATGCGCACCGGCGCGGCATTGCCATTGCCGGCGGCCAGCACGCCGCTGGCCCAGACGCCGAGCGGCGAATCGATCGGCGTGCGTGCGGCGCGGCTGCCGCGGCCCAGCGATAGCGACGCGATCTTGTCATGGGCGGCGCGTTCCGCATCGCTGGGCTCGCCCTTGGCCAGGTACCAACCTTTGCTTTTGATATGCGCTTCAATGAGGCCAAACAGAAATTCCGGACCCGCCTCCGGCGTGGTGCGCAGGTCGAGCTCGGCGATCGCCTTGCTGGGCACGATATTGGCCGCCTTGTCGCCGATTGCAGCAGCCGCCAGGCCGCGAATGTTGAGCGAAGGGTATTGCAGTGCTTCCTGATAATTGCGGCCCACCGATTCGGGCTTGGCGATGCCGACACGTTTTTTCAGCGCGGCCTCGTTGTCGTCAACCTCGGCGAGAATCTTGCGCTCGGCCTCGGTGAGTTTGACGCGATCGTAATAGCCGGCAATGGTGACGCGACCCTCGTCGTCCTTCATCGACGCCAGCAGGCTGGCCAGGCGCTGCGCAGGATTGGGCACATAGTTGCCGTAATGGCCGCTGTGCAGCGGGCTCTTCGGGCCGTACACCGTCAAGGTCACGGTGGTATTGCCGCGATTGCCGAACACCAGGGTCGGCTTGGCGCTGGCATGCATGGGTCCGTCGTGAATGACGATGCCATCGGCGCGCAGCAGCGCCTTGTGCTCGGTCGCTACGCGGTCGATGGTGGGTGAGCCTTTTTCTTCCTCGCTGTCGAGCAACACTTTCACATTGATGCCCGGTTCCATTCCGCTGGCCTTGAGCGCATCGAACGCGGCCAGCATCATCATGATCGGACCCTTGTCGTCCGACGAAGAACGCGCGAACACACGCAGTTCGGCGTCAAGCTTGTCTGCAGTCAGACGCTCCGACGGCACGATTTCCCACGCGCCCTTGGCATCGCGCTGCTTCACTACCGCCTGCCAGGGGCTCTTTTGCGCCCACTGCTCGGGCAACACCGGCTGGCCGTCGAAATGCATATAGAACAGGATTGTTTTCGCACCTGCTACTTTTTTCGGATACTCCGCATACACCAGCGGCTTGCCGCCGTTCGCGAGTTGTCGCGTGACGAAGC
>JANMXS010000085.1:0-2597 GCA_031394335.1 Burkholderiales bacterium | reverse complement strand
ATGGATTCTCCGGCAGCCGTCAAGGCCGCAATCCAGCCCGGCCACACCAAATTGATCTGGATCGAGACCCCGGCCAATCCGCTGTGGACCATTACCGATATCGCCGCGACTTGCGAAATCGCCCATCAGGCCGGCGCGCTGGTGGCGGTGGATTCGACGGTGGGCACGCCGGTGCTGACGCAACCATTGAAACTCGGCGCCGATATCGTGATGCATGCGGCCACCAAATATCTCAACGGCCACTCGGACGTAATCGCCGGCACGTTGACGGTGCGTGAAGATTCGCCGACCTGGCAGCGCATTCGCAGCATTCGCGCACAGATTGGCGGCGTGCTGGGCCCGTTCGAAGCCTGGCTGCTGACGCGCGGCATGCGCACCCTGTATCCGCGTGTTCGCACGGCGTGTGCATCGGCGCAACGCATTGCCGAATACTTTGAACATCACCCGCTGGTGGACGAGGTGATGTATCCCGGTCTCAAATCGTTTGCGGGCCATGCCGTTGCCGCCAAACAAATGCACGGCGGCTTCGGCGGGATGATGTCAATCCGCGTCCGGGGTGCAAACGGCGCAGGTGAGGCTGCGGCCATCGCCACCGCTGCGAACGTGCAACTGTGGAAGCGCGCCACCTCATTAGGGGGCGTGGAAAGCCTGATCGAACACCGCGCCAGTGTGGAAGGCGCGGGTACCCCGGCGCCCGCCGATTTGCTGCGCCTGTCGGTGGGCATTGAAGACGCCGGTGATTTGATTGCGGATCTTGACAGCGCCCTCAAGCGTGCCCAACTATAAACATTGAACATTAGAACGTATCAGGATCACCGCAATGCCCACCACCGCCACTGAACGCATCCAGCAATACCTGATCCGCACCGAACTCGATGCGCTGCTTGATCAGACACCCGTTATCGAGAAATGCCTGCGCGCCTTCATCGAGGCGCTGGGCGATCTGCCGCCCGGGTTCGACGAAAACACGCTGTATACCTATAGCGTGCCGATGCTGTCCGAGGATGGCAGCTGCTCGCTGATCGAGGAGCTGGCGCCCATGCCGTACGATCTGACAGCGATTCTGGGTGGGCGTAACGAGGCCAATAAGCGCAAGTTACTGCTGCTGAATCAACTGGTTGAGCATGGTACCCAGCTCACCGGCGCTGACTGGGTGGGTATTTACCAGGCGCGCAAGAACGGCTTTGCCGACCCGGTACTGGTAAAGCTGGCCTACCGTGGACGTCCCAGTCGGGCAGAATTTCCATTGAACGCCCAGTTTGCGGCGGGTAGCACCAATAGCAGCGTGGGCCTCTCCGGACACGCCAAGGTGATCGACGATGTCGCCGCCTATACCGCCGAGGGCGGCGGATTTTATGTCTGCGACGAGGCGGTGCAGTCTGAAATCTGCGTGCCCTTGTTCGACGAGGCGGGCAAAATCATCGGCATTATTGATGCCGAAGCCGCGCCGAAAGCCTTTTTCAACGCGGACCGGGCAGCGGTCGTGGTCGCTATGGCACTGGTGGCGCCGGCCTTGCTGCCCTGACCAAAGCGGGCGTCGATGGGATTGGCAAACACAAGCATTGGCGGGCATCTTGAGGCAAAAATGCCTCGAAAGCCGCGCTGATGCTGGATCTACGGATTTTATCTGGGTCCTGTAGAGCGGTGCAGGTGAGTACAGTTCGAGTAAATAATAATTGCGTTGTGTTTGAAAAATGGTTTCAGTACACTTACGCGTTTCCAAAATCCGGGTATTGCTGACCGCACCGCGATGCCCTCGCAGTTTTTAGACGCAGGCTTCAGGAGAATGACGTTGGCCACCGCAAAAAAAGCTAAAACATCGGCTAAATCTGGCGCAAAAACGGCTGCAAAACCCGTCGTGAAACGCGTCAAAGGCAAGGCTGCGTCCGTAGCCAAAGTCACCCCGAAGTCCACCCCAAAAGCCAAACCGAAAGTCAATCTGAAAGCCACTACCAAAGCCACCCCCAAAGCCACTCCGAAGGCGGCCCCGAAAGCAACACCTAAAGCAACACCTAAAGCTGCTGTCCCCAAGGCCAGCCCCAAAGTCGAGTTGAAAGTTGTATCGAAAGCGCCTGCCAAAGCCGCAGGACATGTTGCCGCCAGGCCAGCCGGCAAAGCATCACGCGGCCCCCTGATTACCGAGGCGGAACTGCTCAAGCAACCCAAAGCGGAATACATGTCAAAAGACCAATTGGCGTTTTTCCGCCAGCGGCTGCTGGAACTGCAGGCGCAATTGCGTGAAAACGCCGGCGCGACCACCGAACATCTGCGTGAACTGTCCGCAGCGCCGGACCCCGCCGACCGGGCGACGCTTGAAGAAGAGCATGCGCTGGAACTGCGTGCACGCGATCGCGAACGCAAACTCCTGAAAAAAGTTGAGGGTTCACTGCTGAGCATTGAGGCCGGCGAATATGGCTATTGCGAAGAAACCGGCGAGCCGATCGGCGTTCCGCGTCTGTTGGCGCGGCCTACCGCTACCTTGACGATCGAGGCGCAGGAGCGCCGCGAACTCAAGCAGAAAATGTACGGCGATTGAAACCTTGCGGTTGAGGACTGCGACGGCGGCTTTGGCCGCTGTTTTGTTTGGCGGGCCTCCG
>JANMXS010000084.1:0-3000 GCA_031394335.1 Burkholderiales bacterium | reverse complement strand
AAGCCCGGCGACACCGGGCTTGATACTTCCCCGAATCATCTGGCTTGCGATTACCTTGCTGTCAGTTGACAGATCGCTTCAATGGCTGGAATTGGCACCAACGTCGCGCCGCTGAACACACAATGCAATTTGCATGTCTCCGCAATCGTCTTTGCCATCCTGATCCAACGCCTGTCATCGGTCCGCGCGCCAACAGCGCCAAAGATGATGTGGCCCGACTGGCCATCGCCCACTGCATGAACACGCGGGTCAAGGGCATAAATGCCTGCTGCAAGTATCTGTTTGCATGGCTGTTGACAATCAGTTGACAAGCCGTGAGGCAAATCCCTACACGCCGACCGACATCGCGCCGACCCAATTCTTGGCTGCATTCGGATTCAAGCGCGACAACGCGAGGTCCAGAATCCATTCATCGAATTTTTTCGCAGGAAAGCATGAATTTTTCTCTGCAAGCACCATCTGCTGAACCGCAATCCTGCTGGACGCGCTTTAGCCAGCTGTTCACAACCATGCCTGCTCGCCACTTCACTGCAGTAACTGTGGCGGCGATGTGCGTGTCGCTGTCGCCGCCATCCCATTCTGCCGAGATGAGGATGAGTGTTTCCGCAGTGGTTCTCAGCTACTGTTCGATGCAACTGACGAACGCGGCGATCGCCGACACAAATGGCATTGGCGTGACGCCATTCACCGCGCGATGCAACACGCCTGTGGCGCCACGCATTCGGTCGACTTCACAGGCTGCGGCCATGCTCGATGTCTCATCAACCCCAGCAGCCACCTACGGCGCCCGCACACAGTCAGAAGTGATCAGTGCAGTCGATGGGGGGCGGCCTAGCGCCCAGTACATCCAGTACACCATCGAATATTGAAGTGACGCTCATAGCGCAAGAAAAATGCGGAGATGCAGCGGGTTCCTGACGGATGAGTCGCGATTGATGGCATTGATGAGTATCGTCCGATGAAGCGCACAGTGGGTGGGTTGCAGCGCACCGCTACGGTTTGATCGCCGCGCAATGCCCTATCTCTATCGTTGACGCGCCTACCGCATCAATCGACTTTCCATTGCAGCTAAAGCGATAGGGGATGGCCTTGCGACCGATCGTGCCGGCGCCCGGTAAGCGATGACGAATCCCTCGCGCGAGCCAAGCAGTTGACTCGCTCCTCTCCGCCCAACAAAAAACGCCCTTGCGGGCGTTTTATTGTCTGGCGGAGAAGGAGGGATTCGAACCCTCGATACACTTTTTGGGCGTATGCTCCCTTAGCAGGGGAGTGCCTTCGACCACTCGGCCACCTCTCCAGAATTTCGGTGCAGGCGCGGATTGTACGCGTCCGGCTGCAGCGAGTCAAAAACCCGCAGTAACTAGGCCGGAACCTTGTCCAGTTCAAATGCGGTATGCAGTGCCCGTACTGCCAGTTCCATGTACTTTTCATCCAGCACCACCGAGGTTTTGATCTCGGAGGTAGAAATCATCTGGATGTTTACATTCTCGCGCGCCAGGGTTTCGAACATTTTGGCGGCGATACCTACGTGCGAACGCATGCCGATGCCAACCAGCGAGACTTTCGCGATCTTGTTGTCGCCGGTCACGCCCTTGGCATTGATGGCCGGCTTCACTTTGTCATTGAGGATTGCCAGCGCCTTGTTGTAATCGTTGCGATGCACCGTAAACGAAAAGTCGGTGATGCCATCATGGGACGTATTCTGGATGATCACATCGATGTCGATATTCGCTTCCGCGATCGGCCCGAGGATGGAAAACGCGATACCGGGACGATCCGGCACGCCAGTCACGGTGAGCTTGGCCTCGTCGCGATTGAAGGCGATGCCGGAGATGATGGCTTGTTCCATATTGTTGTCTTCCTCATATGTAATCAGCGTGCCGCGATCGTTTGAATCGAACTCGGTGAACGACGACAGCACCCGCAATTTAACCTTGTATTTGCCGGCAAATTCGACCGAGCGAATCTGCAGTACTTTCGACCCCAGGCTGGCGAGCTCGAACATTTCTTCGAAGGTAATCGACTCCAGCTTGCGCGCTTCAGGCACCACGCGTGGATCGGTGGTGTAGACGCCGTCAACGTCGGTAAATATCTGGCATTCGTCAGCCTTCAAGGCGGCGGCCATCGCCACCCCGGTAGTATCCGAGCCGCCACGGCCGAGCGTGGTGATATTGCCGTGCTCATCGATGCCCTGAAAACCGGCGACCACGGCGACGTAACCAGCATCCAGATCACGGCGGATATTGGCGTCGTCAATCGACAGGATACGCGCCTTGGTAAAGGCACTATCGGTGGTAATTTTTACCTGCCAGCCGGTATAGCTTCTGGCTTTCAAGCCCAGGTTCTGCAGCGCCAGTGCCAGCAGGCCCACCGATACCTGCTCGCCGGTGGCGGCAATCACATCGAGTTCACGGCCATCGGGTTCAGCACTGAGCTGTTTGGCCAGGCCCAGCAAACGGTTGGTCTCGCCCGACATGGCGGACGGCACCACTATCAGTTGATGGCCCTGCGAATGGTAGTGGGCGATGCGCTTGGCGACTTCGCGGATTCGTTCCGGCGAGCCCATTGAGGTTCCGCCGTATTTCTGGACAATCAAAGCCATGGTCTGAAACGCTTCTTTTACGCTGCAAAAACCGCTATTTTAACGTCTTCGTCGGCAAAAAACGAATCCAAGGAACGGAATGTTATACTCGCGCCCCTGATGAATACCTCGTCCGCCAACAACGTCATTTCGGTCACGCGCCGCCTCGAATTCGATGCCGGCCATCGCTTGCCCAATCACAAGAGCCAGTGCCGCAATATTCACGGCCATCGCTACGCCTTGGAAGTCACGCTTAGCGCCCAGGTCATCCATGAAGAGGGCTCGTCAGACGACGGCATGGTGATGGATTTTGGCGATATCAAAACGGTCGCACAGGAAAAAATAGTCGCCGTATGGGACCACGCCTTCCTGGTCTATCGCGGCGACAAAGTCATGGTCGACTTTCTGGCCGCCATTTC
>JANMXS010000083.1:0-4022 GCA_031394335.1 Burkholderiales bacterium | reverse complement strand
TGATCCTCTGGGCACGATTGCGATTCCGGCGTTGACCTACATGCTCAGCGGCTTCATGTTTGGCTGGGCCAAACCAGTTCCGGTCAATTTCGGCAAGCTGCGCAATCCGAAGCGCGACATGCTCTGGGTAGCGGCGGCCGGACCGGGCGCGAATCTGGTAATGGCGTGCATGTGGGCATTGGCCTTCAAGTTTGCGTTGTCGATGCCCGATTTTGCTTACGCCCAGGCGATGATGACCATGGCGCAGGCCGGAATCCAGGTCAATGGCATGCTGATGTTGCTGAACTTGTTGCCGCTGCCGCCGCTGGACGGAGGGAGAATTGCGGTGAGCTTGCTGCCCGGCAAGGTGGCGTGGAAATTTGCCCAAATCGAACGCTACGGTTTCGTGATTCTGTTGGCGTTGCTGTTTTCTGGAATTTTGAACAGTATTCTGCTGCCGTTGCTACGGATATTCATGGCCTTGATCGGCACTGTTTTCGCACTCTGAGATTCTCTTATGTACGCTGAAAAAGTTCTTTCCGGCATGCGCCCCACCGGGCGCCTGCATCTCGGCCACTACCATGGCGTGCTGCGCAACTGGATCAAGCTCCAGCACGAATACCCGTGCCTGTTTTTCGTTGCCGACTGGCATGCGCTGACCACAGCCTACGACGCACCGGGAAACATCACCGCCAGCGCCCGCGACATGATCATCGATTGGCTGGCGGCGGGTGTCGATCCGACCCAGGCGACCTTGTTCATCCAGTCCAAGGTGCCGGAGCACGCCGAGCTGCATTTGTTGCTGTCGATGATGACGCCGCTGGGTTGGCTGGAACGCGTGCCGACCTACAAGGACCAGCAGGAAAAGCTGGAGAGCAAGGATCTGTCGACCTATGGCTTCCTCGGCTATCCCTTGCTGCAGGCCGCTGACATCCTGATTTATCGCGCCAACCGGGTGCCGGTGGGCGATGATCAGGTGCCGCACATCGAATTCACCCGTGAAATCGCGCGTCGCTTCAATCACCTTTATGGACGTGAACCGGGCTTCGAGGACAAGGCGCGGGAGTCGGTCAAGAAGCTTGGCTCCAAGCGCGCCAAACTTTACGAAAACCTGCGCACATTGCATCAGGAAAAGGGCGACGAAACGGCATTGGACAAGGCCCACGAGCTGCTTGACGAGGTGCAAAACCTGTCGCACGGCGATCGCGAACGCTTGTTCGGCTATCTGGAGGGCAGCGGCAAGATGATTCTGGTCGAGCCCGATGCGCTGCTGACCGAAGCGTCGCGGATGCCGGGTCTTGACGGCCAGAAGATGTCGAAGTCGTATGGCAACACCATCACGCTGCGCGAGGATGCCGATTCGGTGCGCAAGAAAATCCGCACCATGCAGACCGATCCGCAGCGGGTAAGGCGTACCGACGCGGGCGATCCGGACAAGTGCCCGGTATGGCAGTTCCATGTGGTGTATTCCGGCGCGGATGTGAAACAGTGGGTGCAGACCGGCTGTCGCAGCGCCGGCATTGGTTGCCTCGAATGCAAGCAGCCGGTGATCGACGCGGTGCTGAAGGAGCAGGAACCAATGCTGGAGCGGGCCCGGATGTACGAGGAAGATCCGCAACTGGTGCGCAACATCATCGCCGACGGCTGCGAAAAAGCGCGCAAGCAGGCACAGGAGACCATGCGCGAGGTACGCGACGCGATGGGGCTGGATTACAGTTGAGTCGGTGATTCTGAACTAAATTTACATGACAGAGCTGACCATCATCGAAGGCCGGGCATTACCAGACGCACCGCATCTGCCCAAGGTTTACGGCGAGTTTTTGCTCGAACTGCCGACCGACCTCTACATTCCGCCCGATGCGCTGGAAGTCATCCTCGATAGTTTCGAGGGACCGATGGATCTGCTGCTGTACCTGATTCGCAAGGCCAACATCAACATTCTGGATATCCCGATGGCGCCGTTGACCGCGCAATATCTGGTGTATGTCGAGGCCATGCGCAAGAGCAACCTCGAACTGGCGGCCGAATATCTGCTGATGGCGGCGATGCTGATCGAGATCAAGTCGCGCCTGCTGCTGCCGCGCCCACCGCGCGTCGAGACTGGTGAGGCGGAGGATCCGCGTGCCGAACTGGTACGACGCCTGCTCGAATATGAGCAGATGAAAGCCGCTGCAGCGAAGCTGGATGCGATGCCGCAGGCAGGACGCAACTATGAGTGGGTGACCGTGTGGATTGCCGACAAGGTGGTCGAGCGGCAGCCCGACGTCAGCCTGCACGACCTGCAGGTGGCGTGGCTGGCATTGATGACGCAGGCCCGCGTCATGCAGCACCACAAAGTAAGGCGCGAGGAGCTTTCGGTGCGCGAGCACATGATCCTGATCCTGCGTCGGGTGCGCGGCCGCGGTTTCGTGGTGTTCGAGGATTTGTTCGATTTGGCTGCCGGGCCGCCGGCGCTGGTGGTCAGCTTTCTCGCAATTCTGGAACTGGCGCGCGAAAGTTTGATCGAGATTACCCAGACCGAGGCGCTGGCGCCGATTTATGTGAGAGTCGATGATGTTGCCGCTATATAAACCCGACGACTTCAAGCGCGTACTCGAAGCCGCACTATTGGTGGCTGCCGAGCCATTGCCCCAGTCCGAACTCAAAAAATTGTTCGACGAGGATTTCGATGACGAAACCTGGCGTACCTTGCTCGACGACTTGCGCCGTGACTGGGCCGAGCGCGGTATTGAGCTGGTACAACTGGCATCCGGCTGGCGTTTTCAGACGCGACCCGAATACCAGCCTTACATGGAGCGCCTCAAGAACGAAAAGCCGCCCAAGTATTCGCGCGCGGTCATGGAAACGCTGGCGATTATTGCCTACCGGCAACCGGTGACGCGGGGTGACATCGAGGACATTCGTGGCGTCGCGGTTTCGCCGAACATATTGAAAACCCTTGAGGGGCGCGGTTGGGTCGACACCGTGGGCCATCGCGATGCGCCGGGCCGTCCGGCGCTCTATGCGACCACCCGCAAATTCCTCGATGACCTGAACCTGCGTAGCCTGTCTGAACTGCCGTCACTGACGGAAATTGAAAGGGTGATGGATCTTGCCGAACTCCCCGAAGCAAAAGCGCAGTCCCTTCCGCCAGTCGAAGAGCCCGCCACGGACTGAGTCGCGCGGGCCACAGGCGCGCGCTCCGCAGTCGCATGGCCCGCTTCGACGTCCGCCCGCGGCACCCGTCGAAACCTCTTCGGTGAAGCTGCACAAGGCTTTGGCTGATGCCGGCCACGGCTCGCGGCGTGAGCTGGAGGAATGGATACTGGCCGGGCGCATCAGCGTCAATGGCGAGCCTGCCCACGTTGGGCAGCGCATCGGGCCGGCCGATTCGGTCCGGGTCAATGGCCGCCTGGTGCATCTCAAGCTGGCTGCCGACCGGCTGCCGCGTGTGCTGCTCTACCACAAGCCGGAAGGCGAGATCGTTTCGCGCGACGACCCGGAAAAGCGCCCCACGGTGTTCGAGAAACTGCCGCAAATTCGCGGTGGGCGCTGGATTACCATCGGCCGGCTGGATTTCAATTCCTGCGGACTGCTGTTGGTCACCAGCAGCGGCGAACTCGCGAACCGGCTGATGCATCCACGTTATGAACTTGAGCGCGAATACGCGGTGCGGGTGCTCGGCGTGGTGAGTGACGAGGCATTGGCGCAGTTGCAGGAAGGCATCGAACTTGGCGACGGACCAGCACGCTTCAATCAAATCGAGCAATCCGGCGGCGAGGGTGCCAACCACTGGTATCACGTGACCCTGAGCGAAGGACGCAATCGCGAAGTGCGCCGCATGTTCGAGGCGGTAGGCGTCACTGTCAGCCGCTTGATGCGGGTGCGTTACGGGCCGGTGCAGTTGCCACCCCAGTTGAAACGGGGGCAATTTCGCGAGCTTTCGGAAGTCGAAATCAAGGCCTTGATGGCCGCACTAAACCCTGCACAAATCCCTGATAACTCTACAAGTTGATTGCACTGAGAGGCTCCCCGCTGCTATAATTCGCCGGTTATTTTTTGGG
>JANMXS010000082.1:0-2145 GCA_031394335.1 Burkholderiales bacterium | reverse complement strand
GACACTGCCCTGCGGCACCACCAGTTGCACCTTGGTACCCATTTGCGCCTGCAAAGCACGCGCCAGCTCGGCGCCGAGCACGATGCCGTATTCACCCGGCTTCCACGCGGTAATCTCGCCGGCGCGCATATCGCGACCCAGGTCGGCGACTTCATTTTCCTGTGCGGGCTCGATGCCGCGAATGCCGACGCCGCGCACCGTCTGCCCCAGCACCAGCAAACCCTGCCCCATCACGAAGGGTGCCGCACCCACCACCTCGGGATGCTTGCGCGTGCTGTCCATCACCTCGCGCCAGTTCTGCAATCCGTTCTCGAAGCCATTGATCTGGATATGCGCCGCCACGCCGAGGATCTTGCCGCGCACTTCCTTCTGGAAGCCGTTCATCACCGACAGCACCACGATCAGCGCGGCAATGCCCAGCGCGATCCCGGCCATCGACACCAGCGAGATGAAGGAGATGAAATTGTTTTGCCGTTTGGCGCGCAGGTAGCGGCGACCGATGAAAAGCGAGAGAGAGCGCAAAGCGGATTCCGAATAAACACAACAGGCGGGGAGTTTGCCACAATCCTGCATGTAAAATTGCGATATGAAATTGACCCTCCTCGTAGCAGACCTGATTCCCCCCGAAGCGTTCATTTCACGCCGCGATTTGCCGCCCATGCCCGGCCTGCAGGCCCTGCTCTCGCAGGCCGCTATCCAGCCTTCCGGCGGCCGTTTTCTGGAAGAGGCCTGCCTGGGCGAACTCGGATTGAAGGTGATTTATACCAATCCGATCGCGCCGCTCACCCTGCTCGCCGATGGCGGCGATCCGGCTGAACACAGCTGGCTGCGCGCCGATCCGGTACATCTGCACGTCAGCCGCGACAATGTGCAGCTGATGGATTCGCATGTGATCGAACCGACGCTGGATGAAGCTAACGCCATCGCCGCCACCCTGAACGCGCACCTGGCCAGCGACGGCCTTGCCATTGACGTGCGCGACGCGGCCCGCTGGTATCTGCGCATCCCGGCGGATGAAATGCCGGAGACCACGGCGTTATGGAAGATCAGCGGCGCCTCGGTATTCGAGCAACTGCCCCGAAATTACGGCGGCAAGATCAACTGGCGCGGCCTGCAAAACGAATTGCAGATGTTGCTGGTCGATCACCCGGTCAACACCGCGCGCGAAGCACGCGGCGCGCTGCCGATCAATGGCATTTGGTTCTGGGGCGGCGGCAGTTTCCAGACCGTGCGCAGCAACATCAAGCCGGCCAATACTGCGCGCATGCTGGGCGTGCAAAATTCACGCAACGAAATCCGCCCGCCGCGTCTCACGCCGCCACCGAAGAATCCGCATCGCCATGAACTGGTGGTTGCCAAACTGGCGCTGGTGCGCGGCCTGGCGATGCATTACAAATTGCCGCTGAACAATCTGCCGGCAAGCTATGGCGCCCTGCCCTCCAGCGAGCTGAATACCCTGGTGGTGGTGCACAGTGCGACGCGTGCGCTGCGCGCCAACCAGCGCCATGACTGGATGCAAGCCGTCGAGGCACTGGATCGCGACTGGTTTGCGCCGATACAGGCGGCATTTGAGCGCAAGGCGATTACTTCGCTCACCTTGTTGCTGCCGAATGAAGCGGCGAGCTTGAAAGCGACGGTGATACGTCCTCCGCAATGGCAACTCTGGAAGCGCTTCAAGTCCACGGCGAAACCGCTGGCCGCCTATCTCCCCGATCTCCCCAATGGTTGACATCGTCACTCGTGTGCGCGATGAGTCCGCCTATGCGGCGCTCATCGCCGGCAATATCGAGCCGCGCATGGCGCGCCTCTATGCCGCGCGCAATGTAAAGTCGGCGGCCGAGCTCGAATACAGCATGACCGCCCTGCTCGCGCCCGCACAGCTCGCGCATATCGATGCGGCAGCGCGTTTGCTGGCAGATGCGATCGCCGCCAACAAAAAATTACTGATCGTTGCCGACTACGACGCCGATGGCGCCACCGCCTGCGCGGTCGGCATGCGGGCATTGTCGGCGATGGGTGCACGTATCGAATTCGTGGTGCCGGACCGTTTCAAATACGGTTACGGACTGACGCCTGAAATCGTGGCACTCGCCGCTGAAAAGAATCCTGACATCATCATCACCGTCGATAACGGCATCGCCAGTG
>JANMXS010000081.1:0-3405 GCA_031394335.1 Burkholderiales bacterium | reverse complement strand
GCCGATTCCCGCCGGCTCCACCATCAAACAGAAACGCCACCCAGCTTCATCGGGTGGCGTTTCTGTTTGATGATCGAATATGCGGGAGTCGAATCCGCGTCCGGCACGGACGCGGGGTGAGCGGGAAATTCGAGCCGCATGCGGCGAGCCCGCGAACGACAGCGCGCATGCAGGCGCGCTGGCTGGCCAGGATGGCCGATTCCCGCCGGCTCCACCCCCAACATCCGCCGTCCGCAGGTGGCGCACACTAAACTCCCGCCTCACGCAGTTTTTTATTGCTATATTATTGAGAAGTAGCAGCGACAAATATCCTGAAAAAATCTCGCTGCCCAAATGACATTGCCGATTTTAAAAACCTCAACTCGCGCACATGAAAAACGCCGCCCGTGAAAATGAATTAACGATGCAAATCGAAACAGTCGCATCCATCCAACTTGATGGCGTCATGTCGCGTGTTGGCTTTATGAATCCCGGCTTCGACCTTCGCCGAGACCGGCCATAATGCCCACCTTCTTCAACGCCAAGATCCGGCTGAACCGGGCGCTCCTCGCTGCGGTCACCCGCGGCGATACCAGGCAAGCAACATCCCTGCTGTCTGCCGGCGGAACACCCTATAACTGCATGTCGGCCGCCATCACAGGTGGTCATCGCGCCTGCTTCACGATGCTGGTCAAACGCGGGGTCTCCATCGACCCGGGGCCAATGGGTCCCATCGGCATTTCGATCTCACCCATCTATGCGGCGATCCGGCAGTCAGACGATTCGTGGTTCTTTCATGCCCTGATGCAATTGAACGCCGAAACCAATGTCCCCGATCGTATGGGGCGCACCCCGCTCATCTATGCGATCGAGCATGGATGTCGTCATGCCGTTCCGACCCTTGCCGAACGAGATTACGCCTCTCTTTCCGCCGCGATGAGCCGACAGTACCGGGATGCACACGCCGGCGGGAATCCGCAATCTCTGCCACCCACCCAAATGGTTGCAGCGCTCCTCGAAGCCGGCGTCGATCCAAACGCCCATCCGCCGTCGAGCATGACCACCTACCAGACGCCGCCTTTGCACGCGGCGGTTTGCGCGGATGATATCGATGCAGTTTGCCTGCTGGCCAAGGCGGGGGCCGACCCATTTCTGGCAGACAGCAGGGGAATGACCGGGAAAGACATGATCGCCCAAGATCAGCCCCGCATGCTCAAGCTGATTGAGGCTATCGAATCTGCACACCAAGCTTCTGTGCCGTTCGACGCCACCCCGTTCGAATCGAATACGTTCGGCATCAGCGCGCTTGATTTGTCTCCAACCGACAGCGCCCCGCAAGTTACCCCACAAGTTGCTCCTCAGGTCAGTTCGCCAACCGATCCTGACGCCATCGCCACACTCAGGCTTCATTACTGACACTTGGGCCCCGGACCCAATCCGGGGCGGCATCTCAGGTTACCCATATGAACTTGGGAAATTTTGGGCGCTTCTCGAAACCTCTAAGTTTCGTCATTCAGTCGATGGAGACCCCATTCGGGGCGCTGGGACGACGGGGTTTTTAGAAGTTTTTTTACGCAGATCGCCATTCCGCGCGCCTTTCCAGACATTTTTGCCCCAAACGCCGCGCCAGTGCTTGAGTTTGGCCTTCTGATTTCTTTGCGTCGTCTAGTTATTTCTGCGCCACTACGCCCTTATCCGCCGCTGCCAAAATCTTGTTCTGCGCATCCAGCCAGACCTTCAGTGGCGCGAAGTATTCGATGATGGCGCTACCGTCGATTTTGTCTTCGCCGGTTAACGCCTTCAACGCCTCGGGCCAGGGTTTGCTGGCGCCCAGGGTCAGCATCGCCTGGAATTTTGCGCCGGCGGCCTTGCTGCCGTAGATCGAGCAGCGATGCAGCGGGCCGGTGTAGCCGGCCTCGCGGCACAGGGCGCGATGGAATTGAAACTGCAGCATGTCGGCCAAAAAGTATCTGGCATACGGCGTATCGCTGGCGACGTGGAACTTGGCGCCGGCATCGAAGCCGTTGGACTCCAGCGGCGCGGGGCGTTTGATGCCCTGGTATTTTTCACGCAATGCCCACCAGGCCTTGTCGTAATCGGCGGGCCCGGCCTGGCCGGAATAAACTTGCCAGCGCCATTTATCGACCATGTAGCCGAACGGCAGGAATGCAACTTTTTCCAGCGCGCGATTCAGCAGCGGGCCGATATCCTGCGAAGCATCGGGCGTCTGGTCGATCAGGCCGATTTTTTTCAGGTAGTCCGGTGTGATCGATAGCGCGATGGTGTCGCCGATCGCTTCATGAAAACCATCATTGGCGCCGTTCTTGAAAATGGCCGCATTGTTGCGATACGCCAGCGAGTAATACACATGACCAAGCTCGTGATGGATGGTGGTGAAATCTTCGGCGGTCGGGGTGATGCACATCTTCACGCGCACATCGGTCAGCGTATCGATATCCCAGGCCGAGGCGTGGCACACCACTTCGCGATCCTTCGGCTTGGTCAGCAGCGAGCGTTCCCAGAAGCTCGGCGGCAGCGCTTCCATGCCCAGCGATTTATAGAAGCCTTCCGCATAGCGCACCATATCGGTGGCGCTGGTATTGCGCGCTGTCAGCACCGCGCTCAGATCGTAACCGTCCTTGGCATCGGTCGGCTTGAGGATCGGATACAGATTGTCCCAAGTCTGGCTCCACATATTGCCGAACAAATGCGCGGGGATCGGGCCCTCGGCAGGCACCACCTCGGCGCCATAGGTTTGGCGCAGCTTGTAGCGCGTGTAGGTATGCAGGGATTCATACAGCGGCTTCACCTGCTGCCAGAGTCGTTCCATCTCGGTGGAAAATTCCTGCGGCGACATATCGTACTGCGAGCGCCAGAAGGCACCGGTATCCGCAAAGCCCATCTCGCGTGCGCCCTTGTTGGACAGCGCCACATACTCGCTGTAGCGCTGCTTGTAAGCCGGCGATTGGCTATGCCAGCCCAGCCAGATTTCCTTCAGCTTCGCCGGGTCACGGCTCTCGGCCAGAACTTTTTCCAGCTCACCAAGCGCCAAACATTCACCGGCGCTGCCGTCGGCTTTTTTCGCACAATATTTGGCTTTGCCGTAAGCACCCGTCATCGAGGCCGCCAGGCGCGTATAGGCTTCGCGCTCCTTGGCATCCGATAGCAACAGCGTCAGCTGCATCAGCTTCAACTTGCGCGCCGTATCCGCCGGCAGCTTGAGGCCGTTAAAACGCCGCGCCTGCAGCGCAACTTCACCCGCCGCAGCCAGATTTCTTTCCGCTGCTTGCGAGGTGATGGCCTCGGTATCGTCGGTGATGAAATTTTCCGCGACCCATTCGGCGCGCTGCGCATCGATGCCCAATTTTTCCAGGCGCGCCTCGGCGTCGCGGACGAATTGTTCGGCTTCCTTGACGGTGGGTTTGG
>JANMXS010000080.1:0-4206 GCA_031394335.1 Burkholderiales bacterium | reverse complement strand
GCTAAAACCTGCGTGATGGCGGCGGGCGGATTTGAATCGAATCGCGAATGGTTGCGCGAAGCCTGGGGCCAGAACGCGGCCGGCGAATGGCCCGCCGATAATTTTTTGATTCGCGGCACGCGCTTCAATATGGGCGTGCTGTTGAAGTTCATGATCGATGCCGGCGCCGATATGATCGGTGATGTATCGCAATCGCATTGCGTCGCCATCGATGCACGCGCCCCGCTCTACGACGGCGGCATTTGCACGCGCGTGGACTGTGTCTCGCTGGGCATCATGCTCAATCGCAATGCCGAACGTTTTTACGACGAGGGCGAGGATTTCTGGCCGAAGCGCTACGCCATCTGGGGCCGCCTGGTGGCGCAGCAACCCGGCCAAATCGGTTATTCGATCATCGACGCCAAGGCGATCGGCCGCTTCATGCCGCCGGTGTTTCCGGGCGCGAAAGCGAATACGCTACCCGAGCTTGCGCGCCAGCTCGGTCTCGACGAAACACAGTTCGTGCGCACCGTGGAAACCTACAACGCCGCTTGCCGCGTCGGCACCTTCGACCACACCACACTCGATGATTGTCATACCGACGGTATCACCCCGGCCAAGACGCACTGGGCGCTGCCGATCGATACGCCGCCCTACTACGGCTATGCGCTCAAGCCCGGCGTGACCTTCACCTACCTCAGCCTCAAGGTCAATGAACAAGCCGCCGCGCATTTCGGCGGCGTGGTCAGTCCCAATCTGTTCGTCGCCGGCGAGATGATGGCCGGCAATGTGCTCGGCAAGGGCTATACCGCCGGCGTCGGCATGTCGATCGGCACCGCGTTCGGCCGCATCGCCGGCACCCAAGCTGCAGTTGCAGCCGCAAAACAACACGAGGTTGACCATGCAGCCGCCCATGCACAAAATTGAGGCACTGACACGCGAAGCCAGTCAGCTTGCAATGGGCATTCATCCCGGCGCCTCTCCGTTGAACACGCTGAACGCAGACGAGAATGAAGTCAACCGCATCATGCAGATCTGCAATGCCTGCCGCTACTGTGAAGGCTTCTGCGCAGTCTTTCCGGCGATGACGCGGCGCCTTGAATTCGGCAAGGCGGATGTGCATTACCTCGCCAACCTGTGCCACAACTGCGGCGCCTGCCTGCACGCCTGCCAGTATGCGGCGCCGCATGAGTTCAATGTCAATGTGCCCAAAGCGATGGCGACGGTTCGACTGCAGACCTACACCGATTACGCCTGGCCGGCAGCACTGGGGGCGTTGTACAAACGTAACGGCCTCACCCTCTCGCTGGCGACGGCTGCGGGACTCGCGCTGTTCCTGGTGCTGATGGTGATGAGACAGGGTTCGCTATTCCACGCACCTTTGGCCGGTAATTTTTACGCGGTGTTCCCGCACAACCTGATGGCGCAGATGTTTGGCGCGGTGTTCGGGTTTTCGCTGCTGGCGCTGGCGATCGGCGTGGTGCATTTCTGGCGCGAGGTATCGCCGGCAGCGGCCGATAAAACCGTGTCCGGCGCAGCGCTGGCGGAAGCGACCAACGATGCACTGCGCCTCAAATACCTCGGCGGCGGTCATGGCCTCGGCTGCAATGAGGCCGACGATGCTTTCAGTTTATGGCGCCGCCGTTTTCATCACCTTACGTTCTACGGTTTCATGCTGTGCTTCGCCTCAACTTCGGTGGCGACGCTCTATCACTACCTGCTCAAGCTGGAAGCGCCTTATGCCCTGAGCAGCTTGCCGGTACTGTTGGGTATTGTCGGCGGCATTGGCCTGCTGATCGGCCCGGCCGGATTGTTGTGGCTGAATCTGCGCCGCCATCCCGCGCACGGCGACGCCGCACAAAAACCGATGGATCGCGGCTTCATCGCCCTGCTGTTCATGGTCAGTCTGACCGGCCTGGCGTTGATGCTGTGGCGCGATACCGGCAGCATGGCCTTGTTGCTGGCGGTGCATCTTGGCGTGGTGATGGCGCTGTTTCTCACCCTGCCCTATGGCAAGTTCGCGCACGGTATTTATCGCTGCGCGGCACTGCTTAAAAACGCAATTGAAAAACGTCAGCCAAATCGGTTGCAGCTGGAGTCGGAGTGAGCGGCACGTCGGTGCTCATCAGGGTCGACCGCGTGGGCACGCTTCGCTTTTGCCCACCCTGCAAAATAAAAGGCAAGGTCCGCTCTGGGCGCGGCGTTCGGAGCAAAAATGCCTCAAACACCTCGCCAAATGGCGTTCTACGTTGCTGCGGCGAGCATTTGTAGGGTGGGCAACGTCTTCATCTTGCCCGCGCGGTCGGTGCATCCCTGATTCGATTTCACCAAGTCCTCCTATTTTTGTCCATAACAACGAGCCGCACTGGAGACCATTATGAATAAACGCAACTTCACTTTCGTCCTGGGCGCAGTCGTACTGGCCCTCTCTTTTTCCGCCAACGCTGCCGATGAATTTCCCAGCAAGCCGATCACCATGGTGGTCGGCTTCGCGCCCGGCGGCGCCACCGATACCGCCGCACGCATCATCGCCAAAAAACTCGGCGAGAATCTGGGGCAGGCAGTGATAGTCGACAATCGTGCCGGCGCCGGCGGCAATATCGCGCATCTGCAAGTCTCACTTGCCGCACCCGATGGCTACACCATCCTGCTCGGCTCGGTCGGGCCGCTGACCATCGCGCCGCATCTGATCGCCAAGCTCGGCTACGACCCGCAGCGCGATCTGGCGCCGCTGACCATGGGCGTGAGCTTTCCGAATGTGCTGGTGGTGCACAGCGCGGTGCCGGCGAAAACCTTTGCCGAGTTCATCGCACTCGCCAAACAGAAACCGGGCACACTCGACTATGCCTCCACCGGCGTCGGCTCGGCCTCGCACCTGGCGGGTGAACTGCTCAAGCAACGAGCAGGTATCGATATCGTGCACGTCCCTTACAAAGGCGGGGGTCCGGCACTGATCGATCTGCTGGCCGGTCGCATCACCGCTTATTACGCCACGCCGACCTCGGCCGGACCGCATATTGAATCCGGCAAATTGCGCGCACTCGCCGTCACCGGCCTGCTGCGCTCACCCACCTTGCCCAATGTGCCGACGATTGCGGAATCCGGCTACCCCGGCTTCGATGCGACCAACTGGTATGCCTTCGTCGCCCCCGGCAAAACCCCGACCGCATTGCTGGATCGCTGGAACAAGGAGCTGGTGAAAGTTCTGAACGCGCCGGATGTGCGTGAGCAATTGCTCAAGCATGGACTGACGCCGACACCCGGCACGCGTGAGGAATTGGCGCAATTCATCCGACAGGAATCGATCACCTGGGCACGCGTGATCAAGCAGGGCAATATCACGGCGGATTGATCGCCGTTCAACCGCACTTGAAGAAAATTGCACCATGACCGCACTCGTAACCGAGGCCAGACTGCAGGACATCACCACCCGCGCGCTTGCCAGTTTCGGCCTCAGCGCCACGGATGCGAACGATGCCGCACGCATCCTCGTACTCGGCGATTTGTTCGGCTTGCACACACACGGCGTGAGTCGCGTCGAATCCTATGGCGAGCGGCTCGCACTCGGCGGCATCAATGCGCAGCCGAAGATCAACGTCGAGCGCGTCGCGCCGACTATCGCCAAAATCGATGGCGACAATGGCGTCGGCACCCTGGTCGGCATGCGCGGCCTGCAAGCCGCGATGGAGATCGCAGGCGAATACGGCGTCGGCGTCGCCTTCGCGCGCGGCAGCAATCACTTCGGGCCGGTCGGTCCTTATTCATATCTTGCCGCCGAGGCCGGCTTCGCCAGCATCATCGGCAGCAATTCCACCACCACCATCGCCCCCACCGGCGGCAGCGATGCGCGCCTCGGCAACAGCCCGGTCGGTTTCGGCGTGCCCAACCCCGGCGGGCCGCACATCATTCTCGATATGGCGATCAGCGTCGTCGCGCGCGCCAAGATTCGCGCGGCACTGACGCGCGGCAGCGCGATCCCTGATACCTGGGCGACCGACAAGGACGGCAATAAAACCACCGACCCCAAGGCCGCACTCGATGGTTTCCTGTTGCCGATTGGCGGACATAAAGGTTATGGCCTGGCGTTGATCGTCGATCTGTTCGCGGGGCTGCTATCCGGCGCAGCGTATTTGACGCATGTGAAGTCCTGGGTCGATGCGCCGGAAGAGCCGCAGAACCTCGGCCATTTTTTCATCCTGATCGACACGAAAAAATTGGGCTCCAGCG
>JANMXS010000079.1:0-15918 GCA_031394335.1 Burkholderiales bacterium | reverse complement strand
TTATACAGCGTGAGATTGATGCGATGGTCAGTGACGCGGCCCTGCGGGAAGTTGTAGGTGCGGATGCGTTCGCTGCGATCGCCGGAGCCGATCAGCGACTTGCGCTCGGCGGCTTCCTTGGCCTGCGCCTCACGCGTCTGCTTGTCCTTGATGCGCGCCGCCAGCACGCGGAATGCCTGCTCCTTGTTTTTATGCTGGCTGCGACCGTCCTGGCATTCAACCACGATGCCGGTGGGCAGATGGGTCAATCGCACGGCGGAGTCGGTCTTGTTGATGTGTTGGCCGCCGGCGCCGGAAGCGCGGAAGGTATCGATGCGCACATCGCCCGGATTGATGACTACGTCGCTCACGTCATCGGCTTCCGGCATGACGGCGACAGTGGCGGCGGAGGTATGAATGCGCCCCTGCGTTTCGGTGTCGGGCACCCGCTGCACGCGGTGACCGCCGGACTCGAACTTGAGCCGCGAGTAGGCACCCTGACCGACAATGCGCGCGATGATTTCCTTGTAGCCACCGACTTCGCCGGGCGATTCGGAAATGACTTCAACCTGCCAGCGATTGCGCTCGGCGTAGCGGGTATACATGCGGAACAGATTGCCGGCGAACAGGGCAGACTCGTCACCACCGGTGCCGGCGCGAACTTCCAGAAAAATATTCTTGTCGTCGTTCGGGTCCTTGGGCAGCAGCGCTTTTTGCAAATCGAGTTCGAGCTGCTCAAGCCGCGCGCGGCCGGCCTTGATTTCTTCCTCGGCGAACTCGCGCATTTCCGGATCGCTCGCCATTTCCTGCGCGGCGGCAATATCCGCTTCGCTCTTTTGATATTGCGCGAACAGCGCCACCACGGGTTCGATCTCGGCGTGCTCGCGGGTGATCTTGCGATAGCTGTCCATATCGTTGACCACGCTGGGCTCGGACAGGAGGCGGTCCAGTTCGACCAGACGTTCGCTCAGCGACGTCAATTTTTTGCTGATGGATTCTTTCATTGTGGGCGCCGCTTATTCCGGATCGGAATAGAGCTTCTCCAGCGCATCCGACAGTGCTTCACGCTCGTTGCCGGTGGAGCGGTTGAGGGCAGCAAGCGGATGGTGTAGAAACTTGTTGGCGAGTCCGTTGGCCAGCGCTTCCAGCACTTTCGCCGGGTCTTCGCCTTTGGCGAGCAGCTTGTGCGCACGCTCCAGCTCGATCTGCCGATAGCGATCGGCCTTGCTGCGCAATTGCTGGATGACCGGCACCGAGCTGCGCGACGCCAGCCAGTGCATGAACTCGGCGGTGCGCGCGTTGATGATGATGTCCGCCTCGGCAATCGCGGCTTCGCGCTTTCCCAGGTTTTGCTGTATGACCTTGCCGAGGCTGTCGAGGGTGTACAGGAACACATCGTCCATTTCGCCGACTTCGGCTTCGACGTCGCGCGGCACGGCAAGATCAACCACGAAGATCGGTTTGTGGCGCCGCAGCTTCAGCGCGCGTTCGATCATGCCCTTGCCGATGATCGGCAGGGTCGATGCGGTGGAGGTGATGATCGCATCGAATTCGTGAATCCGCTCCGGCAGCTGTTGCAGGGTGATGGCGCCGGCATTGAAGCGCTTGGCCAGTTCCTCGCCACGTTCCAGGGTGCGATTCGCCACCACGATCTGCTTGGGTGACTGCGCGGCAAAATGGGTGGCAGCCAACTCGATCATCTCGCCGACACCGATCAACAACAGCTTGATGCCGCCAACGTCGCCGAACAGCTGTTGCGCCAGTTTCAGCGATGCCGCTGCCATGCTTACCGAAGTGGTGCCAATATCGGTCTGGGTGCGAACTTCCTTGGCGACTTTGAAGGTGTCCTGGAACATGCGATCAAGCGGTCCCGCCAGCGCCTTGGCATCGGCGGCGATTTTTACCGCCAGCTTCACTTGGCCGAGAATCTGCGGCTCGCCGAGAATCATCGAATCGAGCCCGCTGGCGACGCGGAACGCGTGGCGCGGCACCTCGGCCCCGGACAGGGTGTAAAAATGCGGCGCCAGGTCCAGCCCCTGTGCCGAGGGAACTGTTGACAGCCAGCTTGCCGCCATCGTGAGGACAGAATCATCATTGGCGCGCAAATAAATTTCGGTGCGATTGCAGGTCGACACCAGCGTAATTTCCTGCGCATCGGTTTCCAGCCGCAGGGCGTCAATCGCGTCGCGCTGCGCTTCCAGCGGGAAGGCAACGCGTTCACGCACCTCGATGGGTGCGGTGCGGTGATTGAGTCCTAGGGCGAAAAGCGGCATGGGGCGGGAAAGTTCTGTTGTCGACGCATTAGCCAAGGGAAACGTGTCTGGCCTGGCAACATCGTTGGTTTTGGCGGGGGGCGTCACCGCATGACGATGAAATCTTGACGCGATTATAACAGCGGGCTTTCGGCGGGCGCCGCTTCCGCGCCATCCTGACCCCGGTACCCTATATCGCGTCAAGATTTCCCAGGGTTTTTGCGGCTTGTACACGAATGGCGGTGCGCTCGCTTTCGCTAAGCCGTGTGATGTTTTTCGCCATCAGCGAGGTGCGCGGGTTCTTGACCAGCGATTTCTCGTGCTTGTCGAGGAAATTCCAGTACAGGGTCGTGAACGGGCAGGCGTCGTCGCCGACCCGTACTTCGGGCTTGTATTTGCAGCTGCTGCAGTAATTGGACATGCGCTTGATGTATTGCCCGCTGGCAATGTAGGGCTTGGAGGTAAAGCGCCCGCCGTTGGCATACAGCGCCATGCCGGCGACATTCGGCAATTCCACCCAGTCGATGGCGTCCACGTAGACGGCCAGATACCAGTCTTCGAGTTCCTGCGGTTTTGTCTCCGCCAGCAGTCCCCAGATCCCGGTCACCATCAGACGCTGGATATGGTGGGCAAAGCCGTAGTCCAGCGTCTGGCTGATGGTATCGCGCATGCAGTTCATGCCGGTTTCTGCCGTCCAGTACCATTTTGGCAGGGCGCGCTGATGGTTGTAGTGGTTGGCCTCGCGCATCGCTGGCATGTCCAGCCAATAGACGCCACGCATGAACTCGCGCCAGCCCAGCACTTGCCGGACAAAGCCTTCTACGGCTTCGATCGGCGCCTTGCCTTGTTTGAGTGCCTGCACAGCGGCGGCGATGACCTCGCGTGGATTCAGCAACTTGACGTTCAATGCCGCCGAAATCAGGCTGTGGTAAAGGAACGGTTGCCTGGTCCACATCGCGTCCTGAAACTCACCGTATTTCTGCAAGCGCGTATCAATAAATGATTTCAGAGCCGACAAAGCTTCGGCGCGCGTCACCGGCCAGTTGAATTGCGTCAGCGAGCCCGGATGCGAACCGAAGTGTTTTTCGACATCGGCAAATGCGCCTTTGGTGATTGCATCGTGCTCGAATTTCGGCGGGACGGGGACACTTTGCGGCCCTGTTTTGCCGAAAGCGCCACGGTTTTCCGTATCGTAATTCCAGCGCCCGCCGAGCGGTTCATCCCCCGCCATCATCACTTGATGGCGCTTGCGCATCATTCGGTAGAAATACTCCATACGTAGTTGCTTGTAGGCTTGCGCCCAATCGGCAAACTCATGACGTGAAATCAAAAAATGCAGGTCTTCGCGAATCGCCAGATCGATGTTCAGCACCCCAGCGAGTTTGGCAAGCGCTTGCTCGATGCGCCAGTCACCTGGCTCAACCATCACCACTTTTTGCGGTTGCAGGCGCGCTATGGCGTCGCTCAGCGCGTCGCCAAGACTGCTGAATCCATGTTCACCTATGCGCGCGTATTCAACCTTGATGCCGCGCTCACGCAATAGCTCGGCGAAATGGCGCATGGCCGCGAAAAAGTAGGCGGTACGCGGTTTGCTGCTCCAGACGTGAGTCGACTCTTCTTTAACCTCGGCCATGAATACGCGATCGGTTTGAGGGTCGAAATCGGCAAGGGCGGCGCTGTGTTCATCCAGTTGGTCGCCTAAAATGAACACGAGGTGTCGCGTGCCCGCTGCGGATGCGAGCTTGGCTTGGGTTGCCATGAATGATTTATTTACCTGAAAAGAGAATGAGGGGAGACGAATTCAGGACGACTTGAGGTGCCGAGCATCGGCGCGGTAACGGTCTGAACAGTATTTCACTTCGTCCCAGTTCTTTTCCCATTTTTTTCGCCAGGTCATCGGCCGGCCGCAGGCAACACAGGGTTTTTCGGGAAGAAATGATTTGTTGCCGGAGAATGCTTTTTTCATGAGGTCGCAAGCGCATGTTGCTGCGAAGCGTCAGTTCAACGTTTGTAAATGGCTTGGCGTAGACTTTGCTTTGATTAGCTGCTGATTCCCAGGATAAATTATGCGATTTACTTCTTTGTGTCCCGTGTTCTGCTTACTTATGCCCGCTATTGTCCTTGGCGTAATGTCGTCCGATGGCGACGCTGCAACTGCTGCGAGTGACGCTTCCTGTCCGACCCTGCTCGATCGGAAATTCACGTCTCTGCAAGGCAAGTCGCAAAACCTCTGCCAATATTCCGGCAAGGTCGTGCTCGTCGTCAATACCGCCAGCTATTGCGGTTATACCGAACAATACAAAGGTTTGCAGACGATTTACGATAAGTACAAAGATCGGGGCTTGGTGGTTATTGGTTTTCCGGCCAACGACTTTGGCAAACAGGAGCCCGGGTCAAATACCGAGGTCGCCGATTTCTGCGAACGTACCTATAAGGTCAAGTTTCCCATGATCGAAAAGACCTCGGTGCTGGAAGGGCAGGCCAATCCCCTGTTTGAGCAGTTATTCAAAATTACCGGCCAGCGGCCAAAATGGAATTTTCATAAATATCTGATTGCGCGTGATGGAACAACGGTGATGAGCTACCCAAGCCGGGTTGCCCCTGACTCGAGTGAGTTGCTTGCTCAAATAGAAAAGTTGTTGGCAAACAAATAATCGATACTTTACAATATGTTACCGTAAGAGCATGATGTAATTTCTTCGGATTGGATTACGTTTTATGGCCGCTGCTGTTGCTACCACCTTTAGTCCGCTGGGCCGCGCCTTGGTGCAACAGGGAAAGCTCGTCCAAGGCGATGCCAACGCGATCCAGGCGGAAGCCAAGAAAATGGGCGTGACATTCATCGAGCAACTGGTCGCCTCCAAAAAGATTTCCTCCAGGGATGTGGCGCTGTTCGCGGCACAGACCTTCGGCATGCCCCTTCTCGATTTGCAGTCGGTGGATCCCGAGCAGTTGCCGATTAATTTGCTGGATACCAAGCTGATTGGTACCAAGCGCGTGCTGCCCTTGCAAAAGCGTGGCAATCGTCTGTTTGTCGCCACCTCGGATCCGACCAATGACCAGCTGCTTTCAGAGCTGAAATTTGCCACCGGCACGACCGTTGAGCCGGTGGTTGTCGAAGAAGACAAGCTTGCGTTGATGCTGAAGAAATTTGGCGAATCGGGTGCCAAGGCGCTTGATCAGATGCTTGGCGACGATACGGCGCTGGAAAATATTGACCTCGGCGACGAGGGTGGTGCTACCGAACCGGCGCAAGCTGCCGGCGGAGATGCCGAGGAAATAGACGATGCGCCGGTGGTCAAGTATGTGCAGAAGGTATTGCTCGACGCCATCAACGGCGGCGCGTCGGATATTCATTTCGAGCCCTATGAGAAGTTCTACCGCATTCGCTACCGCATCGACGGCATTTTGTACGATGTGGCGCAGCCGCCGCTCGCCATCAAGGAAAAAATCGCCTCACGCATCAAGGTGATTTCACGGTTGGATATTTCCGAAAAACGCGTTCCCCAGGATGGACGCATGAAGCTGAAGTTGTCGGCGAGCCGCGCAATCGATTTCCGCGTGTCCACACTGCCGACCCTGTTTGGTGAAAAGATCGTCATGCGTATTCTCGATCCATCGAGCGCAACGCTCGGTATCGAAGCGCTGGGTTACGACCCCGAGCAGAAAGAGGCTTTGATGAAAGCCATTGTCAGGCCTTACGGCATGGTTCTCGTTACCGGGCCGACCGGCTCCGGCAAGACCGTCTCTCTTTATACCTGCTTGAACATATTGAACAAGCCTGGTATCAACATATCTACCGCAGAAGATCCGGCCGAGATCAACTTGCCCGGCATCAATCAAGTCAACGTCAATGACAAAGCGGGCCTGTCTTTCTCTGTTGCGCTCAAATCCTTCCTGCGGCAGGATCCGGACATTATCATGGTCGGCGAGATCCGCGATATGGAAACCGGCGAAATCGCCATCAAGGCCGCGCAGACCGGCCATATGGTGATGTCCACCTTGCACACCAACGATGCGCCTACCACGCTGACGCGGCTGATGAATATGGGCATTGCCCCATTCAATATTGCGACCAGTGTCATTTTGATCACCGCGCAGCGGCTGGCGCGCAAGCTGTGTTCCTGCAAACGACCGATCGAGATCCCGAGAGAGGCGCTGTTGCGCGCCGGTTTCAGCGAAGACCAACTCGACGGTACCTGGCAACCGTATGGACCTGGCGGTTGCGACATATGCAAGAATACGGGTTACAAAGGGCGCTGCGGTATCTATCAGGTGATGCCTGTTTCGGATGAAATGCAACGCATCATCATGAAAAATGGAACGTCGATCGATATTGCAGATCAGGCTGACCGCGAAGGGGTTTCCGACTTGCGCCAGTCCGGACTGCGCAAGGTAAAGTCGGGCCTTACCTCTCTTGAAGAAGTCGAGGCAGTGACTAACGAGTAACGCGCGGGCGCGCTGTGCGCAACGTGTCGGGCATGATCAATCAAGGAGTGGCGATGGCTACTGCAGCGGCTCAAGGCAAAGATTCAAAGGACGTTAAGGCCTACACCTTTGTTTGGGAAGGCAAAGACAAATCGGGAAAACTCGTCAAGGGCGAGATGCGCGCATCCGGCGAGAGCATCGTCAATGCGACGCTGCGGCGACAAGGCATCGTCAGTCCCAAGGTCAAGAAGATTTCGGGGCGGGGGGGCAAGAGAATAGCCCCCCAGGACATTGCATTTTTTACCCGCCAACTGGCGACCATGATGAAAGCCGGCGTCCCCCTGCTGCAGGCTTTTGATATCGTCGCCAAGGGGCACAGCAATCCTTCGGTAACCAAGTTGTTGCTGGACATCAAAACCGAAGTCGAGACGGGAAGCAGCCTTACACAAGCGTTCCGCAAGTATCCTCTGTACTTCGATGCGCTCTACTGCAACCTGGTTGGCGCAGGTGAACAAGCCGGTATTCTTGATGCGCTGCTTGATCGCCTGGCGACGTATCAGGAAAAGATCATGGCGATCAAAGGCAAGATCAAAAAGGCGCTGTTTTATCCGATTGCCATTCTTGTCGTCGCCTTTGTGGTGACGGCCGTGATCATGATCTTTGTGATCCCCCAGTTCAAGAAACTGTTCGAGGGATTTGGCGCCAGCCTGCCGATGCCGACGGTCATCGTAATGCAAATATCGGATATATTTACTTCATACTGGTGGATCATCTTCCCAAGTATTGGCGGTAGCATCTGGTTCTTCTTCAACACGTGGCGGCGCAGTGAGAAGATGCAGTTTTTTATGGACCGCTTCATGCTCAAACTGCCGGTGTTCGGCGATCTGATACGCAAGGCGACGATCGCCCGCTGGACGCGGACGCTGTCAACCATGTTCGCGGCGGGTGTGCCCTTGGTTGAAGCCCTGGACTCAGTCGCTGGAGCAGCTGGCAATCGTGTGTATTACAACGCCACCAAGCGCATCCAGTCAGAGGTGAGCACCGGGTCGAGCTTGACGGTGTCGATGCAGAATAGTGGCGTGTTTCCAAGCATGGTGACGCAGATGTGCGCGATTGGTGAAGAGTCCGGCTCACTGGATGGCATGCTTGGCAAGGTGGCAGATTTCTTTGAGCGCGAAGTTGATGATGCTGTAGACGCGCTCGCCAGCCTGATGGAGCCGATGATCATGGCCGTGCTGGGTGTTGTTATCGGTGGCCTCGTGATTGCGATGTATTTGCCGATCTTCAAGATGGGTCAGGTGGTCTAAAGCCGGGAAGACGTCTACTGCCGGTACCTTGCCGGTCCGATAACTACAATTGATAACTTATGGACTTGTTTGATACCTTTCGAGCCCTGCCCGGGTTCTATGTTGGCACAACGCTGATTTTGGGTTTGCTGGTGGGAAGTTTTCTGAATGTCGTGATCCACCGCTTGCCGAAAATGATGGAAGCGGATTGGCGCCAGCAGTGTCTTGAGTATCTGCAGCCTGAGGAAGCCGAAAAAGAGGCGACCAAGCCGAAGCCCAGGTATTCGCTGGTTGTGCCGCGATCAGCTTGTCCGGCTTGCGGTCACAAAATTACTGCCCTTGAGAATATTCCGATCGTGAGCTACGCTTTTCTGGGCGGAAAATGTGCGGCCTGCCAGGCGCCGATCAGCATTCGTTATCCGTTGGTTGAAGCGCTTACCGGAGTACTCACGGCATTTGTTGCCTGGCATTTTGGTGTGACTTGGACCGCCGCATTCGCCGTGTTGTTCACTTGGGCAATGGTTGCGCTGGCTTTCATCGATGCGGACACTACCTTGTTACCGGACGATATTACTCTGCCACTGCTATGGCTGGGCCTGCTACTCAATGTGGATGGCCTATTCACCCCGGTTTCATCTTCGATCATCGGTGCGGCGGCAGGTTATTTACTGCTCTGGTCGGTGTTCTGGGCATTCAAGCTCGCCACCGGCAAGGAAGGGATGGGCTACGGCGACTTCAAATTGCTCGCGGCGATCGGTGCCTGGCTGGGGTGGCAGATGCTGCCCTTGGTCATCCTTCTCTCGGCTGCCGTAGGCACGGTGGTTGGCATCGCCGGCATTATCCTGAAAGGGCGTGACAAAGGCGCAAAATTGCCATTCGGTCCCTATCTCGCTGCCGCCGGGTTGATCGCACTGCTCTGGGGTGCGCAACTGAACGCATGGTATCTGGGGCGCGGCGCAGCATGACCGCTGGCTTATGGACGCAAGCCATTTATTTGTTATCGGGTTGACGGGCGGTGTCGGTTCTGGCAAGTCGACGGCTGCCAATTTTCTGGAAACCCTGGGCGCAACGCTGATCGATGCCGATCTGATCGCCCATCGGCTAACTGCGGCGGAAGGCGGCGCAATAGCCGCGATTCGCGCGACGTTCGGCGATGAAATGATTGACGACAGCGGTGCCATGAATCGGCAACTGATGAGAAAAAAAGCGTTTACTGATCCGTCAACCAAGACGCGTCTTGAAGCAATTTTGCATCCTTTGATTCGCGTCGAAATCAGTCGTGCATTGGCCATACTCGAGGCAAGCGGGACAAGGTCGCTACCAATGGGCGCGCATCCGGATCATGGACCCGTCTATGCCGTGCTCGTGTTGCCACTGCTGTTTGAAACAAACTCATATGCGCGGATGCTGCATCGTATTTTGGTTATTGATTGCGCGGAATCCAGACAAATCAGACAGGTTATTCAGCGTTCCGCACTGTCTGTCGATGAGGTGAGGCGAATTATGGCTGCACAAGTACCGCGCGCCCTGCGTCTTCAACTGGCAGATGATGTCGTGTGCAATATGGACACGACTGCAGTGCTGCACAAGGCGGTCAGGGCGCTTCATGTGCGGTATTGTGCGCTTGCCCTGCAACGCGTCGACCGCAGTGCAGCGATGTAATGAATTTGTAAACTGGACCTTAATCGGTCACAATTCTGCGCATCTTTGGAACCTGCTCAGTGATCATCTACGAATATCCGCTTAATGAACGAGTCCGCACCTTGTTGCGACTTGAAGACCTGTTTGATCGGGTGTCGTTTTTTATTGCGCAAGATTCACCGATGGATCATCAGACTGCCCTGACCGGTATTTTTGAAATTCTTGAAGTATCGAGTCGTGGCGATCTCAAATCAGACCTTCTGCAGGAGCTTGACAGACAGCGCCTGGTGCTTGAGGCGCTGCGTACCAATCCTGCGATTTCCGTAGAAAAACTTGATGCGGTCGTCGCTGAAATCGAGTCTGCGTTTGCGCACCTGATAGCCTCTGCGGGCAAGACCGGCCAGCACTTGAGGGAAAATGAATGGTTAATGACCATAAAGCAGCGTGCGGCAATACCTGGCGGCGTATGCGAGTTTGATTTGCCTTCCTATCATCATTGGCTGCATCGGCCCGACGCGACGCGACGCGTGGATCTTGAGGACTGGCTGCAGCCGCTGAACGGAATTGCGGCGGGGCTGCGCATCGTACTGCGTGTGCTGCGGGAGAGCGGCAAGTCCGCATCCCAAGTCGCGTACCGAGGCGTATTTCAGCAGATGCCGATGGAACGATCTGCGCATATGCTCCGGCTCAGATTAGGCAAGGATATGCTTTGTGTGCCAGAAATCAGCGCCAACAAATACGCCCTCAACATTCGATTTATCCTGCCCGGGAGCGTACAGCGCACTAAACTTTTCGAGCAGGATGTTGAGTTTGAGCTGACCTACTGTAATCTTTGACTGCCATGCCGCCACCTAAAGTTCGTTGTCCGCAATGTGGGGCACTCGCTGAATATTCACCCACCAATGCGTCCCGTCCATTTTGTTCCGAGCGCTGCAAGCTGATCGATTTGGGAGCTTGGGCATCCGACCAGTATGCTGTGCCTGGTAAGCCGCTGGAAGGCGATGACTTCTCGACGCTTCAGGATGATCACCGGACGCGTCCGGCGGCGTCCGATACACCGAGTCATTAACTCTTTACATGGGACCGCGTATCGGCAGTGCATCTGTCTGGCCTTGATGGAAAAATTTGCTCGTCGAATAGGGTTTCCTTGCCACAGCGCACCGCACTGCGATAAAATTTCGGTCTGGTTGGGTGAAGCACGTTGCCATGGCGGTCTAAATGACGGATGTACACAGCAAGGCAACCAGCGAACCCCTTGATTTCGCGCTATTTTTCTCGCGACCGAATCGTTCCTTGAGCAAAAAAGGACGTTTGTTATGGTTAGCACTCATTGCCGCCTCAACCATATTGATGGCGTTAGCGGCAGTAGCGATGGGCGCTTGGCTGATTCTGCCCTTCGCGGGCTTGGAAGTTGCGCTAGTCGGGTTTGCGTTTCATGTTATAGAGCGGCACGATGCAGATTACGAAATGCTGTCTGTAAATGAGCAGGAATTTCGTTGGGAACAGCGCTGCGGCAGGCAGATTGATCAATTGAGGGGCAGCCGCCATTGGGCGCAGTTTGTTTGGCAGGAGCGTGGTGCTGGATGCGAGATTCATCTTCACTACGGGGGAAAGCGTGTGGAACTTGGCCATTTGATGACGCTTGAACAACGAGAACGACTTTGTGTTGATCTCGGACAAGTCTTTAAGCGCATTTCCGAATCAAGGTAGCTCAGTATTGACGCTAAGGTAGCGATTCCGCACTTCGGTGCGGGACTCCGCGTAAAGTAAAATGACGACTATTCATGGTCGTTTCAACAGGATGAGTAACCGAGCATGCAAACTAAGATCACACTTCTGGCGAATTTGCTGCGGGCGCAGTGGAACCGGATCGTCGCCGGGTTGCTGGGACTGGGCGCCGCAAGCGCAACTTCAGTATGGGCGGGATATGACGTAAATATTGCGCCGCCGGCAACGCCGATTTCGCAGCAGATCTACGGTCTGCATATGTACATCCTTGGTTTTTGCGCGGTAATTTTTGTCGTTGTATTCAGCGTGATGTTTTATTCGATATACAAATTTCGCAAGTCAACGGGCGCAAAGCCGGACGTTAACTTCCACGAGAGTACGCTGATCGAAATCATCTGGACGATCATTCCGTTTGTCATCCTGTTGTTCATGGCGATTCCCGCTACCAGGACAGTGCTGGACATGAAAGATACCAGTAACCCGGATATAACCGTCAAGGTCACCGGCTATCAATGGGGTTGGAGATACGACTACAGCGCAGACGATTTCGGGTTTTACTCCAATCTGTCCACGCCTTGGAGCCAGATCGGCCAGCCGGGCACGCCAGCGACGGATGTCCGAGAGAAGGACTATCTGCTTGAAGTTGATAACCCGATGGTTGTTCCGGTTGGCAAACGGGTGCGCGTCCTGATTACCTCAAACGATGTCATTCATGGCTGGTATGTTCCGCAGCTCGGTGTAAACCAGTACGGCATCCCGGGATTCATCAAGGATGTCTGGTTCAAGGCGGATAAAGTTGGCATATTCAAGGGGCAGTGCAGCCAAATTTGCGGCAAGTTGCATGGCTACATGCCAATTACCGTGGAAGTAAAGTCCGAGGCGGACTATGCCAAGTGGGTCGAGGCGTCCAAGGGTAAGTGGGGAGTCAAGCCGCTGACTGCGGCCGCTCCTTCCGCGGCGTCGGCTGAAGATGCAGGCAAGCAATTTACAATGGCTGAGGCGAAAACCGCAGGCGAGAAAATCTTCAGCGCCAACTGTGCCGCATGTCATCAGCTGAACGGTAAAGGCATGCCCCCCGCGTTTCCGCCGCTCAGTGGCTCCAAGGTTGTGCAGGGTCCGGCCGGGGCGCAGATTGCGGTTTTGCTGAACGGTAGAGCGGGCACGGCAATGCAGTCATTTGCGCGGCTTCCGGATAGCGATATCGCTGCCGTAATTACGTATACCCGCAATTCATGGGCCAACAATACGGGCAAAGTGGTGCAGCCGGGCGATATACGCGCAGCTCGCAAGTCGTAAAACCAGATCGCTGCAAGCTGGTGTTCCGATATCGTTCGGGATGCTGTAAGTGAATACGCAAGATAGGATTCAGGAGAGAGCAATGGCAACTGTAACCACACACAACCACGTCCACGGCAGCGACCACGACCACGCGCATGATGATCACGGCCATGGTGGTTGGACGCGCTACTTCACCACGACCAATCACAAGGACATCGGCACGATGTATCTGTGGTTTTCGCTTTTCATGTTTTTCGTTGGTGGTGGCATGGCGCTGATGATTCGCGCTGAACTATTTCAGCCAGGGTTGCAAATTGTTCAACCTGAAATCTTCAATTCACTGACTACCGTACATGCGCTGATCATGATTTTCGGTGCGGTGATGCCGGCCTTTGTGGGCTTTGCCAACTGGTTGATTCCGATGCAAATCGGTGCCGCTGATATGGCATTCCCAAGGCTCAACAACTGGTCTTTCTGGTTGATGATCCCGGCCTCCATTCTGCTATTCGCTTCTTTCTTTGTACCGGGCGGCGCGGCAGCGTCCGGCTGGACCCTGTATCCCCCGCTGGTCACGCAGGGCGGGATCGGTGTCGACATGACAATTTTGGCGATTCATATCCTTGGCGCATCGTCAATCATGGGGTCTATAAACATCATCACCACCTTGCTTAACATGCGCGCACCCGGCATGACGCTGATGAAGATGCCCATGTTCTGCTGGACCTGGTTGATTACCGCCTATCTGCTGATTGCGACCATGCCGGTTCTGGCGGGCGCCATCACCATGCTGTTGACGGACCGTCATTTTGGTACATCCTTCTTCAATGCGGCCGGTGGTGGCGATCCGACGATGTTCATGCACATCTTTTGGTTCTTCGGCCACCCCGAGGTTTATATCCTGATCCTGCCGGCGTTCGGAATCGTCTCGCAAATCATCCCTGCTTTCGCACGCAAGCCCTTGTTTGGTTACGCATCGATGGTTTATGCAACCGCCTCGATCGCGATGTTGTCTTTCATCGTCTGGGGTCATCACATGTTTACAGTGGGGATGCCGGCGGCAGGCCAATTGTTTTTCATGTACGCAACGATGCTGATCGCGGTACCAACGGGCGTTAAGATATTCAACTGGATCGCGACCATGTGGCGCGGTTCACTTACTTTTGAGACGCCGATGCTGTTTTGTATCGGCTTTCTGTGCATGTTCACGCTGGGCGGTTTCTCTGGTCTGGTGCTTTCCATCGTGCCGGTTGATATCACGCTGCATAACACTTACTACGTTGTGGCGCACTTCCATTATGTGTTGTTTCCTGGTGCAATCTGGGGACTAATGGCGGGTGTATATTTCTGGCTGCCGAAATTCACCGGTCGCATGTATAACGAGACGCTTGGGAAATGGCATTTCTGGCTATCGGCGATCTCGTTCAATATTACATTCTTTCCGCAACACTTCCTGGGACTCGCCGGCATGCCGCGTCGCATTCCGGATTACGCCTTGCAGTTCGCCGAGTGGAACATGATTTCCTCGATTGGTGCATTCATCCTGGGCTTCAGTCAGCTGCTTTTTGTGTGGAACGTCGTGACCTGCATTCGCTCGGGCGCGAAGGCCAAGGACAGACAGTGGGAAGCGGCCGAGTCGCTCGAATGGACGCACCTACCTTCTCCGGTGCCATATCACTCATTTGAAACTGCGCCGGTACTGAAGTAGGCATAGACAAGCAAACTACCCGCATGAATGATAAAGACACGTCCAACTCCACGACCGGCAGGACGCGCGCCAAATACATCACGGCCGCCGTGCTGATTGTGTGGGTGGTGGGCGTCTTCCTGTTTACGTTTTTCAAGTTTTCAGGAGGTGTGAAGTGAGCAATGCAGTGATCAATTCGGCAGATTCTGAAGTTCGCGCGCAGAACAGGGTGATGCTGTTCAAGCTGTTGCTCATTATCCCGGTAATGTTGGCGTTTTGTGCGTCACTGGTACCGTTGTATAAGCGGATTTGCGAGGTGCTTGGCATCACCTCGACGAGAGCCATTGCGCAAAATACCCAAGTTGATACTACGCGCATGGTAAACGTGGATTTCGTTGCGCATCTCAATAGCATCTTCGCGTGGAAGTTCGAGCCCGTGCAAAAACATGTTGATGTATATCCCGGTGCCATAACGACCATAAACTACCGGGTGACCAATACTTTGCCCTACGCCACAACGGGGCGCGCTGTGCCGAGTTTTGCGCCGATGGAAGCAGGGCTCTATTTCAACAAGATAGAGTGTTTTTGTTTCAGCAATCAAACCCTGCAGGCGGGCGAAACCCGCGATATGCCGGTGACGTTTTATGTGGATCCGAGGATGCCGAAAGAGATCGGGGCTATTGCCTTGTCTTACACCTTTTTCAGTGTGCCGGATGGGTCGAAGGGATCCTGATGTTTGATGCGATCAAGGCCGTACTCTGGTCATTTTTTGGAATTAGGAGCAGCAAGGGGTACGAGCAGGATCAAGTTGGGCTGAAGTTGTGGCAGATAGTGGCGGCAGGTTTCTTTTGTGCATTGGTATTTATTTTGAGTTTGTTTTTTTTGGTGAGATTTTTGACGTCAAAATAGGGCGCAGAAATTAATCTGATACAGGGAGTCATCACGTGAGCACAACAACTGGCGGATATTACTTCGCGCCCCCCTCCAAATGGCCTGTCGTTGGTGCCACCGCCTTGTTTTTCATGGGTGCCGGCACTGCGATGTGGATAAACCAGATTCAGCCATATGGCCCCATCTCCCTTGCGATTGGCTTCGCCATTTTGTTTTACATGCTGTTTGGCTGGTTCGGGCAGGTGATCCGCGAAAGCGAATCCGGCCTTTTCAACGAGCAGGTGGATACCTCGTTCCGATGGAGCATGAGCTGGTTTATTTTTTCCGAAGTGATGTTTTTCGCGGCATTCTTTGGCGCACTTTTTTATGCGCGCGTGTTTTCCGTGCCATGGCTCGCGGATCTGGACAACTCTCTGATCTGGCAAGGCTATGACGCCAAGTGGCCAACAGTCGGCCCATATTTTGAACAGAACCCGGCTTATCAGTTCACCGCGATGGGGCCGTGGGGCATTCCATTGTTGAATACAGTATTGTTGCTATCTTCCGGTGTTACGGTTACCTGGGCGCATCATGCGCTGAAGGCCAACAAGCGCGGCCAGTTGGTTTCCGGTTTGTTCCTGACTGTGTTGCTCGGATTTACATTCCTTGGGTTCCAGATTTTTGAGTATATCCACGCTTATAGCGAACTGAACCTGAAGTTAACGTCCGGTGTATTCGGTTCGACCTTCTTTATGCTAACCGGGTTCCATGG
>JANMXS010000078.1:0-34745 GCA_031394335.1 Burkholderiales bacterium | reverse complement strand
CCCGGATCCATCTGGTAATTCTTCTTGTCACTCTTGCCCAGATTGTCAGCGGACCCAACCGCGTCCCGGAAGGGGCCGTAGAATTTGCTCGCGTATTTCGCTGAATACGCCATGATCAACGTATGAATATGGCCGCGCCCGTCGAGCGAGGCGCGAATTGCACCGATCCGGCCGTCCATCATGTCGCTCGGCGCAACAATGTCGACGCCGGCGTCAGCTTGGATGAGCGCCTGTCCCTGGAGAATTGCCACGGTCTCGTCGTTGAGGATGTAGCCCGACTCGTCAATAACGCCGTCCTGTCCATGGCTCGTGTAGGGATCAAGCGCAACGTCGGTAATGATGCCAAGGTCCGGGAAGCGTTTCTTCAGTGCACGCACTGCGCACGGCACCAGTCCATTCGGATTAAGCGCTTCTTCGCCGCCAAGCGTTTTCAGGGAAGCATCGATCACCGGAAACAGCGCGATCGCCGGAATGCCGAGCGTAACCGCTTCATCAGCCACCGCCATCAACAAATCTATCGACACCCGTTCAATTCCGGGCATCGAGGAGATGGTTTGTCTCGTGTTGGTGCCGGCAACAATGAAAACGGGGTAGATAAGGTCCGCAGACGCAAGGGTCGATTCGCGAACCATATCGCGCAGGAAAGCGGTGCGACGAAGACGTCTCATCCGGCGTTCTGGAAACTTACCAAAATTCATGATGGACCTGTACAAGATGACGTTTGCAGAAGGAGAACTGGCAAGCTTGCGGCAGGAATGCTTGGCGCACGCCGGTTGCCGGTTGTGGACAAAGGGCTGCGGTGTGGCTACCAAGTGGAGCTGCCGCTTTTCAATTGAACTTTTAGATTAATGGCCCATCTTATCTCAAGAGGGGCTTGCTCCTCCCCGCTTCTCCTCCCTGAGCGGGGCCTTAATTTTCATTAAGGCTTTACGAGGGCTCGGGTTACCCCTTTTTCCCGGGCCCTTTTTCTATTTTCGTGAAACAGCGATATTGTCCTGGCGGTCGCCTACGGACACCTGCTTTTCAAATAACTTCCCTATTGCCACTTCGGCTTCGCGCACACCGCTTTTTTTCAGGCTCGAGAACAGTTGCACCGTGGCGTTGTATTGGCCGGCGATCAGCAACTGCTTGACTGCCCGTAGCGTCTCCACTTGCTCACCATTGGACAGCTTGTCCGATTTGGTCAGCAGCACATGTACGGGCTTATTGGTGGGCCGATACCAGTTGAGCATTTCGACGTCCAGCGGCTTCATGGGATGGCGCGCGTCCATGATTACCACCAAACCTTTCAGAGCTTCGCGGCTGGATACGTACGCCGCAAGGAGTTCTGTCCAGTGCGCCTTGACCGCAGGCGGAACCTTGGCATAGCCATAACCTGGTAAATCGACAAGGGTGCGGTCGTCTCCCAGCGCAAAGAAGTTTATGAGCTGCGTACGACCAGGCGTTTTGGATACAAAAGCGAGCCGCTTGTGATTGGCAAGGGTATTGATAGCGCTCGATTTTCCGGAATTGGAGCGACCTACGAAAGCAACTTCGTGGCCGGCATCGGGCGGAAGTTGTTCCAGGTCGTGGGCAGAGGCCACATAAGTTGCTCGATCAAACAGGCCCACAGTTTCCTCTTCTGCCTTGATAGGCTAAAATTCAGGTTTTGCAATGCAACACTAACGAAAGTTGGAAATGAAAAAGATTTTGGTGACGCTCATTCTTGCGGGCTGTTCCGCATTAACTTACGCCAATGAGCCGGCAAAGGCGACGGAAACCAGCGAAGCGGTGGCGCCAAGCAAGGCCGACATCATGGCGCGCGGGCAGCAGATTGTCAGTGGCGTCTGCGTAGCTTGTCATGGCCTCAATGGCATGAGTCCTGTGTCTGCCAATCCGAATCTGGCCGGGATGCCTGCCCAGTATATCGCCAAGCAGCTCGAGCATTTCAAAAGTGGGGCCCGCAAAAATGTGATTATGCAGGGAATGGCGGCGAATCTGTCGCCTGCCGACATGAACGCGCTGGGCGAGTATTATTTCGCTCAGAAACCAGCAGTCAACGCTGTTGCGCGAAACAGGGCCCTTGCCGAACGCGGACAAAAAATCTACCGGGCAGGTATCGCCGAAGCGAAAGTTCCCGCTTGCGCGGGCTGCCACGGCGGCGCGGGTGCGGGTATTCCCGCCATCTACCCCCGGGTTGCCGGGCAGTGGTCTGAGTACAGCTACCAGCAACTCAAATCATACGCGTCAGGCGAGCGGCAACATCCGATAATGAACGCCATCAGTCGCCGTCTTGGCGACTCGGACATGCAGGCGGTAGCTGAGTATCTCGCCGGCATGCGCGCGAAATAGTCGACTGTAACCGCATCGGACCGCGCTCCGGAAGCACTTCTGTTCAGGGCGCCATCAAGATGCGTGACGTCGCAGTCGCAACTCAGGCAGGAAAAATTCGGCGCGATTTCGTCCTTTTCGCTTGGCTTCATATAAGGCAAGATCAGCGCATTTCAACAGGGTTTCCCGATCACGCGCATCTTGCGGGAAACGGCTGATGCCGATACTTACAGTAACGGCTGCCCCGTGTGCGCGAAGCGCATACGGCTGACGGAGCGTGTTGATCAATTTGTCAGCCACGCGCTGCACGCTATCACTATCGGAAACTTGGGGAATTACCACCAGAAATTCATCGCCACCGAGGCGCGCAAGGTAATCGGCAGCCCTGAGAGCGGCGCTGGCCCGTGCGGCTACCAGTTTCAGCAGTTCATCCCCGGCGTCATGGCCGAAGCTGTCGTTCACATCCTTGAAGCCGTCGAGATCGAGCAATAGCACGCTGAATCCTCCAAACGCTGCGGTAGAGACATCACTGCTGAGGGCCTCAAGGTGATCTACGACGGCTGCCCGGTTGAACAGTCCGGTCAGCGCATCGTGGGTCGCCTGATATGCAATGTTCGTCTGGACAGTTCGCTGTTCAAGGTTCAGGCGGCGCAGTGTGCCGTAGAAAAGCACCAGAATGAACGCCGATGAGGAAATTAGCGCAAGAATGAGTCGGCGCACCTTGTCACCAAAGCTGATTTGATTGATCTCAAGCTGATCTAGAGTCCGCCGCCCCTCGGCCAGCATGCGATAAGTCAGGCTCAGAAGTATTTCGTGCACCAGCTCAACGCCGACTTTGCCTGAAAGGCGCTGGGCGCTTGCGAAACCCGATTTGCGGCGCGCATCGACAAAGCGCGCTTCTTGTTCCATATGCGCTTCGGCTGCAGCCTTGAGGGCATCAAAATTTGCTGCCAGAGCGGGATATTCAGCGCGCTTCCCGGCCAGATAAACCAGTTCTGCTCCGAGTTCCACGGTGCCTGCACGATACGGCGCGAGATCGGCATCCTTGCCAGTAATGATGAAGTTCTGTTCCCCGGCGACCAACGCCATCGATTGGAACCGAATGGCCTCGAGGCTGGACACGATGCGCTGGGCCTGTAAAATTTTTTCGTTGGTTGCAACCAGGTTTTCTGCCGAAATGACGGCAATTGTCGATACCGTTGAAATCGCAATTACCGCAAAAATAAGCGTTGCGAGCGCGACGTTATCAATAGTAATTTTCGTTTTCACAAGCGCTCAGGGAAAATTGATGTCCAGGCTTGCGCATCGCGAATCAAACGGCATTAGTTGATCTCAGCGAAAGCGGAGCGTGCTGCTGCGGTCGTTGCCGCGATATCTGCTGTTGTATGCGCGGCGGATACGAAACCTGCTTCAAATGCAGACGGAGCCAGATAGACCCCACGCTTCAGCATCGCATGAAAAAACTGATTGAAGCGTTCGCGGTCAGCTTCCATGACCTCGGCGTAATTATCCGGCACCTGTGCGCGAAAAAAAATCCCGAACATTCCGCCGAGACTGGTGCCTGCGAACGGAACGCCAGATGCGGCTGCCGCTTCAGCCAGGCCTGCAACCATCTGCTGCGTAGCTGCCGACAGCGTCTCGAAAAAGCCCGGCTTTGCAACCAGCTCCAGCGTTTTCAATCCCGCCGCCACTGCGACCGGATTGCCAGACAGGGTACCGGCTTGATAGACGCCGCCAAGCGGCGCCAAGTGCGCCATGATATCGCGTCGGCCGCCAAACGCGCCTACCGGCATGCCGCCGCCGATGACTTTGCCAAGTGTTGTTAAATCGGGTTTGATGCCGAAGTGTCCTTGTGCGCCATGCAGGCCGACACGAAAGCCGGTCATCACTTCATCGAAAATGAGCACCACACCGTGCTTGGTACACAGTGAGCGCAATGCCGTCATGTATTGCGGGGACGGCATAATGAAGTTCATGTTGCCGGCAATAGGCTCGATGATAACGCAGGCCAAATCATCACCCATTTTCGCAAAGGCGCTTGCCAGTTCGTCGAGATCGTTATATGCAAGCACCAGCGTGTTGGCGACGACTTCAGGTGGAACCCCGGCCGAACTGGGGTGGCCAAAGGTAAGCGCTCCGGACCCGGCCTTGACCAGCAAGGCATCGCCGTGCCCGTGGTAACAACCTTCAAATTTGATGATCTTGTTGCGGCCCGTGAATCCCCGGGCCAGGCGAATTGCGCTCATGGTCGCTTCGGTGCCGGAGCTGGTCAGGCGCACCTGCTCGATTGACGGCAACAGCCTGACCAGGAGCGCTGCCAATTCGTACTCGGCTTCGGTCGGTGCGCCGAAACTCATGCCCTTGGCGGCGCGCTCTTGCACCGCGTGCACTACCTCCGGGTGTGCATGACCGAGAATGGCGGGCCCCCAGGAACCGACGTAATCAACGTAACGGTTGTCGTCAACATCCCACAGATAGGCGCCGTGCGCCTCCCGAAAAAAAATCGGCGTGCCGCCGACCGCGCGGAATGCGCGCACTGGGGAGTTGACCCCGCCGGGAATGACACGCTGGGATTTCTCAAACAGTTGTTTGCTTTTATCGAACATGGTGATCAAATAATTTTCCGTAAGAATTTGCCTGTGCCGCAACATCAATAGCGCCGAAGAGATCGGAGATTACAGCGATTGCATCGACACCTGCAGCGATCAATTGTGGCGCATTTTCCAGGGTAATGCCGCCGATGGCGACGATGGGTATCGTAAAGCGTTGCTTCGCCTGGGCAATAAGCGATACATGGGCGCGTACCGCCGCGGGCTTGGTTGACGACGGGAAAAAGCCGCCAAAGGCGATGTAGTCCGCACCACCATCAACAGCGACCACGGCCAGAGACAAATCGTTATAACAGGAGACGCCAATGATTTTCTGCGGGCCGAGCATTCGTCGTGCCGATTGCAGGGAGTCGTCCTCGCGGCCAAGATGGACGCCGTCGGCATCGATTTCGGCTGCTAGCCCAACGTCATCATTGACGATGAAAGTGACGCCAGATTCCCGACATATGGTGCGGATATGCTGCGCCTGCTGCCTTTTCGCTATACCCGACAAAAGTTTGGATCGGTATTGCAGGATATTCATCCCGCCAGACAGTGCGGCGTTAACACCTGCTTCCAGCGCCATTGTCGAAACCTGGTCTGGCGTGATGCCATAAAGCCTGCGAATACGGTCACCAGGCCGTGACTCGGCCCGGGTTGCAAAACGGGAAGATGCGTTAATGGTGCGCGCTCGCAGGCGGTTGGTCGGCGGCATTGATGTCGCCATCGGCAATATCGTCGTCATCGTCGCGCGCCCAGAACAATCGATCCGGAACAAATTGTCCCATGCCCGGCCGGAACCCGTGCTTGAGTGTCTGCCAAGTATAGTCCTGCGCCTCACGCACAGCGTCACCGATATCGAGGCCCCGCGCCATGGTTGCCGCCAAGGCGGAAGCCAGTGTGCAGCCGGAACCGTGATAGCTGCCGGGAAGCCGCCGCCACACATCGCTGCGCAACACGCCTTTGGCGTGGAACAGGGTATTGATCACGTCGGCGGTCGATTCGTGGGTACCCGTCGCCAGCACGTATTCGGCGCCGATATCAATCAGACGAAGCGCCAGCTGTTCGATACTGACGCTGTCCTCGTCATCTGCCTGCACCAGGCGCCGCAGCTCCGGGGTATTCGGGGTGATTACTGTGCACTGCGGTATCAGGAGCTCCCTGATGGCCTCGAGGGTATCTTCATTGGCGAATTCGTCGCCGCGTGCCGAGGCCAGTACCGGATCCAGTATCAACGGAATTTCCGGATAGTCCGACACAATTTCGGCAATGGCCGCAACGTTTTCCACGCTTCCCATGACGCCGATCTTGAAGGCGGCAACAGGAATATCTTCCAGGATGGCGCGCGCTTGGTCAGTAACCCAGTCGGCATCTACCGCCGAGATGCCCTCTACGCCAGAAGTATCCTGTACTGTAATAGCGGTAATTACCGACAGCGGGTGACAACCCATGCTGGCCAAGGTCAGGATGTCGGCCTGGATGCCGGCACCACCGGAGGGGTCGGTGGCGGCAAAGGTCAGCACGGCTGGTGGCGCTTTTCGATAGTCGGACATAGTAACAAGCCGATTTGCACGGCACGTTCTGTTGAAAGGTTGAGGAAGCGTCGGTGACCGTTATGGCGGCTGACGCCGATTGGGACTTCTATGCTTGGGTGCCCTTCAGGCCGGATACAATAGTGCCGATAAGTCCAATTGAGACAAAGTTTCATGTTCGGACGGTTTTCATGATCGCTGCCTGTCTACATTGTAGCCGCACGCAAGGCCAAGGACGCTGCTGACGCCGGGCCGAGGCTGCGGCGCGTGTGGAGAAATTGGCTCGCGGCATAACCGCGCTGCGACTAATATTATGTATTGTGAGATTTATTGTGACCGTAAGTGACTATAAAACCTGGATGTGTCTCGTGTGCGGGTTGATTTACGACGAAGCGGTTGGCTGGCCAGACGATGGTATTGTCGCCGGAACCCGCTGGCACGATGTGCCGATCAGCTGGTCTTGTCCTGAATGCGGTGCGCGCAAGGAAGATTTCGAAATGGTTGAAATCTGATGGCGGTTATGTGGTTTCGACAACACAACTGACCTGTCGCCAACTCGAGCGAAAATTTCTTGAAAGCTGCGCTTTCATATTGTTTTTAAAGGAAAAAGAAGATAATCTGCTGCGTCTTGCCCAATAAAATTTGGTGCTCAGGGCGTTGGCGCAGCGAGTTGCAGGCAAAATGCGCGAGCCTCGCGGCTTTGCGTGGCGTGTTTTTTCACGGGCATCGGTGAAATTTAAGGACGCGGAGTGGCTGAAACCAAGAATTTATCAGGGGTGCGAGTCATGGTAATTGATGACTCGAACACAATCCGCCGGTCGGCTGAGATATTTCTCATGCAGGCGGGCTGTCAGGTCATTCTCGCCGAGAACGGCTTTGATGCCTTGGCTAAAATTGCGGACCACCAGCCAGACCTTATTTTTGTCGATATCATGATGCCGCGACTTGATGGCTATCAGACCTGTGCGCTGATCAAGAAAAATGGCAAGCATAAGAACACGCCGGTGGTGATGTTATCGTCCAAGGACAGCCTGTTTGATCGTGCCCGTGGCAGGATGGTGGGTTCAGATGAATATCTGACAAAACCCTTCTCCAAGGAGAGCCTGCTCAAGACAGTAGAGGCACATCTGGCAGACCGACAAGTTCCGTCCCGGTCTGACGCGATGTAATGCCGATCTGTTGTACGCCGCGCGCTCGGCGACTGATGTGGCAATGCGCGAAAAGTTTTGATTTTCTGTACTTTACTGGAGCAAATAATGGCAATTAAAAAAATTCTTATCGTTGATGATTCCCCAACGGAACGCGCATTTCTTGAGGGCGTACTGGCAAAAGCAGGGTACGCCGTAGTCCATGCCGTAAGTGGCGAAGATGCAGTCGAGAAGGCCAAATCGGAGCTTCCCGACCTGATCCTGATGGACGTGGTTATGCCGGGCCTCAACGGTTTTCAGGCAACCCGTGCGATCACCCGCGAAGAGACTACCAAGCATATTCCGGTCTTCATCTGCACGACCAAGGATCAGGAAACCGACAAAATCTGGGGAATGCGCCAAGGCGCCAAAGACTATATTGTCAAGCCGGTCGATGGTGCTGACTTGCTGGCCAAGATAAAGGCGCTTGGCTGATGCTCAACCGCCTGCGCCTGCCGCAAACCTGCGTGCGCGGGAGCCAGTGATGGCGCGCAAAACCAGCTTACGCGAGTTTCAGCAAAACGTTGCACAACGGCTGCGCGATCTGTCGTCGCGCAAAACCGTCGCCTCAAAATTGGGCTTTCAAGTCGGCAACGACAACTGGTTTGTCGATTTGTCCGATGTGTCAGAAGTGATCCCGGTTCCCGTCTTCGTGAGTGTGCCACGCACCCAAGGCTGGTTCCGCGGGGTTTCGAACGTACGTGGCAAGTTGTATAGCACCGTCGATTTCTCGGCGTTTCAGGGCGATGAACCTATCGGTCCGGGAATCGAGCGCCGCGTCATACTGGTCAACGAAAAATTGATTGAAGGATCGGGCTTTCTGGTCAATCGCATGCTCGGTTTGCGCAACCCGGAGTCGTTCACGGTCGAGCAATCAGACGACCGCTCGCGCCCCTGGATCAAGGCGCGATACCGTGACCCAAACAATGCGATCTGGCACGAGCTTGATCTTGCCTTGCTGTCGCGGGATAACCGCTTTCTGGAAGTTGGACTTAACGGACCCGCCATCGTGCAGGGAACCGCACGAGCCTCTTTGGCTGCATTATAAAAGCAATATCAGGATTGGAGAAATCCCATGGCGTTCAAATTACCTAAACCCGACCAGCTGAAAAAAACCGACAAGGCGATGCCTGCCGGTAAGATGGGCCGATTTTCCTTGGCCGGACTATTCGGTGGCGGCAAGAAGAAGACGCCCGCCCCTCTCGCCGCGGGTAGCAAAATGCCAATTGCAGGCAATCGTACGGCGCAGCCAGGGCCGGCGACCAATTCCGGATTCGGTGCCACCGGCGGCCAGACGCAAAAGATCGCTGCCGCCGTGGCTGCCAACAAGGTAACCAAAACCAAGAAAAACGACGGCGGTTTCAAGCTGCCGCTAATCGGCAATCGACCGCTGGAAAAGCAACTGCCTGTGCTGCTGTTCATTTTCGGCATTTTTCTCCTGCTTGCGATTGCTGCGGCGTACTTCGATGCGCGTACCCGCAGTTTCAATGCAACGTACACCAACATTACGTCGCAACTTCAGTTTCACACCCAGCGTCTTGCCAAGTCCGCCGGTCTTGCCGCGCGGGGCGACTCGATATCCTTTCCGCAATTACAAGACAGCCGTGATGAATTCCAGCGTTATCTGGGCGTTCTGAACGAGGGGGGGTTTGCGTTTGGTGTCGATGTGCCCAAGGCGCGCATATCGGAGGAGCTGACCTCTCGTCTTGAGGAGCTGACGAAACGTTTTGCTGATGCGTCCAATTCGGCGACGTCCATTCTTTCTGCCAAGACCGACTTGACCGAACTGGCACGCAATATCGCGCAAGTGCGCTCCGGTGCCGAAGAGCTGGCCGCGCTGTCCCAGGATTTGACGGGACTTATGCAGCAGGCGGGCTCGCCACCGCCGCAGGTGCTGAAGGTCAATCGCCTGACCTTCCTTGCGGAGCGGCTGGGTCGTGGATCGGCGGAGATTTTGGGCGCAGACGTGATCGATCCCGAAGTGCCGTTCCTAATGGGTAAGGACACGAATGATTTTCGCGAGTTGATCAAGGCGCTGGAATCGGGCTCTGACGCGCTGGGCATTACGGCTCTGCGCGACGGCGACTCGAAAGCGAGGGTGGTTAAACTGCGCGAACAGTTCACGGCTTTTGAACAGAACATCCAGCCGATTCTCGGCAATGTGCAGAAGCTGGTTTCTGCGCGGCAATCCGGTCGTGCGATTCAGCAGGGCTCAGAGCAATTGCTGTCGACTGTTGAGCAGTTGCAAAATGCGTTCGCAGCAGAAAGAAATAATCTGCCGCTGATACTGGCGATGGTTTTTGGTTTGATGGCATTGCTCACGCTGGGGTTGCTGGCAGCCGTGTTCCTTGGTGACGCACGTCGACGTGCGGGCGCATCCGAAGCGGAAAACAAGCGAAACCAGGAGGCCATTTTGCGCCTGCTGAACGAGATGGGTGACCTGGCTGACGGTGACTTGACCATTCGCGCCAAGGTGACCGAAGACATTACGGGTGCCATCGCCGACTCGATGAACTATACGATTGACGAGCTGAGAGCCTTGGTAACCGGTGTCAACAATGCATCGAATTCGGTGTCGGTGAAGTCTCAACAGGCGCAAGCCGTATCGGTGCAACTGCTCGATGCGGCGGAAAAACAATCGAAGGAAATTCAGGATACGACGCAGGAGGTGTTGCGAGTAGCCGAAACCCTGACGCTGGTATCGGCCTCCGCCGAAGAATCTTCCATGGTGGCCATGCGCTCACTGGCGGCGGCCGACAAGGGCCGCATGGCGGTGCAGAACTCGATTTCCGGCATGAACGATATTCGCGAACAGATCCAGGAGACTTCCAAACGTATCAAGCGTCTGGGTGAAAGCTCGCAGGAGATCGGCGAGATCGTTGAGCTGATTTCAGACATTACCGAGCAGACCAACGTGTTGGCGTTGAACGCAGCCATTCAAGCGGCGTCAGCCGGCGAAGCGGGGCGCGGCTTCTCGGTAGTTGCGGAGGAGGTACAGCGACTCGCTGAACGGTCCGCTGAAGCGACCAAGCAGATCGGCGCAATTGTAAAAACCATTCAGGCGGATACGCAGGATGCGGTCGCCGCCATGGAGAAGTCGACCTCAGGTGTGGTTGAGGGTGCGAAGCTGTCAGACGCCGCCGGTCAGGCGCTGACCGAAATTGATTCGGTGACGAAAAACCTTGCGCAGCTCATTCAGAAAATCTCCGCAGACACCCAGACGCAGGCGGCCAGTGCCAGCAAGGTGGCGCGCAATATGCAGGACATTCTGGAAATCAACCGTCAAACCACCACGGGTACGCAACAAACTGCGAGCTCGATTAAAGAGCTGGCTGATGTGGCCTCGGATCTGAAGGCTTCCGTCTCCGGCTTCAAACTTTAATGTCGAGCCCAATTTCCTACGTGCTGCGTTAAACCATGGCTGCCAATCCCCAAGCCACTTTCGATATAGGCCCGCTGTCGTGGGTAAAAGCCGAGATCGAACACTCGCTGACCGAAGCGAACTCGCATCTGGATACGCTCGCGCAGAATCCGGCAGATAGCAAAACGGTCAAATATGTCGCCACCCACCTTCATCAAGTGACCGGGGCCTTGTCGATGGTGAGCCTGGGTGCCGCCAGCCGCTTCAATGAAGAGCTGGAAAAACTCGTTGCCACGCTGGAGGATCCGACGGTGCGCGGCGATGTCGTCAACCGCATTGCGGTCGCGAAGCGTGCCAGTGCCAGCCTCTCCGGCTACCTCGATAATCTGATGGCTGGCGAGTCTGACCGTCCGATGATGTTGGCGGCGTCCTACCTGCTGGTAAATCAGGCGCGCGGTGCCAATGACGCTGCCGAAAGCGATTTGTTTTCGCCTGACCTCAGCGTCGCCATACCGATGCCCGAGGATACCGTGGCCTTGCCCAAGGCCGATATGGTTGGAGACGCGATCCGCCAGCGACGCGGCCTGTATCAGGCCGGCCTGCTTAAATTGCTGCGTGACAAGGATCTGGTCGGTGGCGCGCGCGATATGCGCAACGCAACCCTGGCCATCGAGATGCTACAGGTGACATCGCCGACGCGCTCGTTCTGGTATACGGTAGGCGGATTTTTCGACGCCGTCATCGTGCAACCAGCTGAGACGGGCAGCATGGCCGTGCAGCTATTTGGCAAAATCGACCAGCAGATCAAGCTGCTGATTGAGGGTGTGCAAAAGGTGCCGGAACGGCTGTTTCGCGATTTGCTGCTGGTGATCGGAAAATCAACGGCGCAAACCGAACGCATTACGCAAGTGCGTCAGCTATATCGCCTAGACGAATTGCTGGCGTTGCCGGATGCGGCGCGCGATAGCGGTGCGGACGATCATTTGAGGGCGGCTTTGCGAGTGCTGCGTGATCATGTGCAGGCACTCAAGGAGCACTGGCTAAAATTTACCAGCGGCAATCGGTCGGCCCTGGAACCATTCATTCTGCAAGGCGAGCTACTAAGTAAAGCCGCGCAACAGCTACCCAACCGCGAGATGTCGCAACTGCTGCAAATGCTGTCGGCCGTTGGTCCGCACCTGCGCAAAACGGGCCTGCCGTTATCAGAGGCACAAGGGTTGGAAGTCGCCACTGCACTGCTGTTCGCCGAGACTTCGCTTGAAAATTTCTTCCGTCTTTCCGGCGATTTCCCGGTACAAGTGGCCGGTGTGGTCGCGCGCGTGAAGGGGGCGATGATGGGCGCTGTGTTGCCTGACATTTCTGCCGAAACCAATACCTTGATGGATGACATCAGCAAACGCGCCCAGGAGCGCCTGCTGATTTTTCAGGTGGGTCAGGAAGTCCAGGTCAATCTCACTACCATCGAAAGCGCGCTGGACAATTACTTCCGCGACCCGTTGAAAACCGGCGAACTTACTTCGCTGTTGCCGCTTTTTTCGCAAGTCCAGGGCGCGTTTGCGATTCTCGAACTCAATGAGGCGGCGGCGCTCAACCAGATCCTGCGCGACCGTGTTGCCCAGTTTGCATCGGGCGCAGTGAAAGGCGAAGGCGACAATGCCGAGAGCGTCGCCGAGGGTATTTCGGCACTTGGGCTCTATATCATCGCGTTGCAACAAAGTACTGCGAACCCACGCGATGCGCTTCTTCCTGCGCTGATTCGTTTTGGCTTGGCCGAAAAACCGGCAGAGCCGGAGCGCAGCGTGGTCAAATCGCCGGTGTCGGCGGGCGATGTCGATGTCGCCAAGCAGAAAGTGCAGGCGCTTTATGCCGACTGGAAGCAGCAGCCCGAAGCGACGGCCTCACGCGACCAGCTGCGTGAAGCGGTCAAGGAATTGAAGCAGGAAGCCGAGTTGATTGCGGATACGCGCTCGGCAAAGCAGAGCGAAGAAGTATTGAAAGCCATCGACAGCACCTTCGACCCGTTGAAGGGCGGTGTGAGCGAGGCCTTGCATGAAATTGCCCCGGCCAAGCCGGCTGAAATGCCGACCTCGCAGACCGTGCACCTGATCGATGCGCCCGCCGCACAGGTAGACCAGGAACTGCTCGAAATCTTCCTCGAAGAAGCAATTGAGGTGGTGGCAACGATTCGCGAGCATCTTGCCAAGGCAAAAGCCGCGTCACATGACCGCGAGGCGCTGACCACTATTCGACGCGGTTATCACACGTTGAAAGGTTCGGGCCGCATGGTGGGCCTTAACGACCTCGGCGAAGTGGCGTGGGACTGCGAGCAAGTGCTTAACAAGCGGCTCAAAGACGAAAGCCCGGCGTCGCCGGGACTGCTTTATTTCATCGATCGCTCCTCTACTGCATTCGAGAGCTGGGTGGGCGCGTTGAAGGCGAGCGGTACCGCCAATATCGATGGTGCTGAAATTGCCCAACTGGCGGACTTGCTCAAAAACGACAAGGAACCCGACATTCCGGCGGCAGATATTGCCGGCGCATCCTCGGAACTGATATCGGTCGCAGCTGATGGGCACGAAGCCGCCGCATCAGCGCCATTGCCGGCACTCGACCTGACGCTTGCCCCGTCCACGGTGGCCCCGGCGCCTGAATCCAACGAGAAGATCGCCGCCCACGCACCGTCAAGCGTAGTGGCAACGGCTGATGCCGGCGCCGAGCCGGCAGAGCGTGCCGACATTATCGTCGGCTCAATCTCTGTGCCAGCGCAGTTGTTCAGTATTTATCTGGGTGAAGCCGAAACGCATATCGCTACGCTCGATAACGAAATGGCGACGATCGAATCGAATCCGCTGAGGCCAGTGTCGTACGGCTTCATGCGCGCCGCGCATACGCTCACCAGCTCGTCGCGCACCACCGGTTTCACGATGATCGCGGATGTCGCATTCGCCCTCGAAAAATGGCTGCAGGATGCGATTGAAACGCCGCCCGAGTGGACTGAGCAGCGCCTGGGCTTGACCCGACAGGCGGTGGACGCATTGGGCAGCATGGTGCGTGGCTTGCATACCCACGATTTGCCGATGTCGCGTCCTGATCTGAAGCAAGATCTGATCGAGCTGCGCGAGGCGCTCAAAGAAGGCAAACGTACCGGCGAAGGCACCAACTTGCGGATGCCGGCCGCCAGTGAGCCGGCGTTGCCCGGATCTGCGCCGGTAACGTCGATGGGGAAGAAACCCGCACCGCCAGCCGAGGCGGCAGTTATTGCCAGCGAAGAGCCGGCGGCCACTTCGGCTCCGGAATCGGACATCGATTTTGATTTCATCGGCGCCGACAGCGCCCCGACCGAAATGCCAGCGGTTGAGACCGCCGATGCTGATCCAGCGGCCAATTTTGATTTCATCGATGCTCCCGCCGAACCTGCGGTGGAAACGGCGTCGACTCCCGAGCCGATTGTAATCGAACCGCTGTCAGCGCCGTCGTTTACACCGGCAGAAGCGGTGCCACCTGCGCGCCCGGTAGCGCCGCCGCCATCGGCCGTGGTGCCGGCAACGGTGGTCAGCAGCGAGGTCGGCGCGGCGCCAATCGCATTTGAGTCGGGCAGAGATAGGCGCGCGGTGGCTGATGATATCGACGCGGATCTGTTGCCGATTTTCCTTGAAGAGGCGCGCGAACTGGTGCCGCAAGTCGGTGATGCTTTGCGTCGATGGCGTGCTTCACCGGTCAATCATGCTCCGGTGACCGAGCTTGCGCGTCATCTGCATACGCTCAAGGGATCCGCGCGCATGGCGGGCCTGATGCGCCTGGGTGAACTTGCGCACGTGCTTGAAGCCAAGGCCATCGGCATGGATGCCGATGCGACTCCTTCCGCGCGTAAATTCGACGATATTGACGATGGTCTCGATCGCTTTAACGCCGCCATTGAGAGCTTTGCGGCCGGCGAATTGAATGCGCCGATCGACATTCCGCCGATTACCGATGTCCCCGAGGAATTGCCGGCGCCGATGGCGCTCCTGGCCGCAGCGCGCGCCGAAATTGTCGCCGAAGGCGAAAAACTCGAGGGCCGCGAGCGCCAGGCGCTGCTGCGCGTTAATGCCGACATGATCGACCGCTTCGTGAATGAGGCGGGCGAACTGGCGATTGCGCGTTCGCGCATCGACCTTGAAATGCAGGCCTTCAAACGCTCGCTGCTTGAGTTGAACGACAACGTCAGCCGCATGAAAACCCAGTTGCGCGAAATTGAAATCCAGGCAGAAACGCAGATTCAGTCGCGCATCAAGGAACAACAGGAGCAGGGCGAGAACTTCGATCCGCTGGAGTTCGATCGGTTCTCGCGCATGCAGGAGCTGACGCGCTTCCTCGCCGAAAGTTTGAATGACGTGGTGACCCTGCAGCAATCGCTGCAAAAGAATCTGGACGAATCGGATGCGGCGTTGTTGCAGCAATCGCGCCTTAACCGCGATTTGCAGCAGGGGCTGATGGGCGTTCGTCTGGTGCCCCTGGGCAACCTGCAGGATCGTTTCTACCGCCTGGTTCGCCAGGCCGCCAAGGAACTCGATAAAAAGGCCAACCTCGAATTCCGCGGCGTACGCGTGGAGATTGACCGCTCGGTACTGGAAAAAATTACCGCGCCCTTCGAGCACTTATTGCGCAACGCGGTTGCGCATGGCCTCGAAATGCCGGCAGAGCGCACCGCCAGGGGCAAGTCGGAGATCGGCGAAATCACCATCGATGCCCAGCAAGTCGGTAACGAGGTCGTGTTGACCCTGTCCGATGATGGCGGCGGTTTGAATTTTAAACGCATCCGCGAAAAGGCAATTGAAAAAGGCATGCTCGCGCCCAACGCGGAAGCAAGCGAAGCGCAACTGACGCAATTCATTTTTGCGGCGGGCTTCTCGACCGCAAATGAAATTACTCAGCTCTCCGGGCGCGGTGTTGGCATGGACGTGGTGCGTAACGAGATCGTTTCGCTTGGTGGACGCATCGATATCAGCGCCGCCGCCGGGCGCGGCACGACCTTCACCATCGCGCTGCCGCTGACGCTGGCGGTGACGCAGGCATTGATGGTGGTCGTCGGCGAAACTACCTACGCCATCCCGTCGGTGATGATTGAACAGGTGCAGGAATACCGGGGCAAGCGCTACGAGCCACTGCTGGCGATGAGTGAAATCGAGTGGAAAGGCAACAGGTATCCGCTGCGCTCGATGGCGACATTGGTTGGCGACAAGCCGGTTGCATCGGCCCAGCGCAAAGCCTCGGTCATTCTCGCCAAGAGCGGACAGCAGCGCGCGGCGGTACAGGTTGATGAAATTATCGGTAACCGCGAAATTGTGGTGAAAAACATTGGTCCGCAGCTCGCCCGCCTGATCGGTGTTGCCGGTGCCACGGTGATGGGCTCGGGTCAGGTAATTCTGATCATGAACCCGGTTCAGCTTGTCTACCGCGAAGCGGCCACGGTGATGACGGAGAACATCGTGCCGGTCGCGCGCGTGGGTTCGTCGCAGGAAGGTGCCGCAGGTTCTGTGGGTTTTACAGTTCAGGCCGCAGATGCGCGCACCGATTCGCCGTTGTCTGCGCCAAAGTCGCAGTCGCTTTCCGAAGCCATTGCCGAGAGTGCGGCTGCTGACGTGGGGGGCCCGGTTGCGGTCGCCAAGCGCATTGCGCCGCTGGTGATGGTGGTCGATGATTCGCTCACCGTGCGGAAAATCACCAGCCGCATGCTGACGCGGGAAGGCTTCGAGGTGGCAACCGCCAAGGACGGGGTCGATGGCTTGCAGCAGTTGCAGGATATCCAGCCCGACATTATTCTGCTTGATATCGAAATGCCGCGCATGGACGGCTTTGAGTTTGCGCGCAATATGCGCGCCGACCCCAAGGTCAAACACATCCCGATCATCATGATTACCTCGCGCACTGCCGACAAACACCGCAACCGTGCACTCGAACTTGGCGTCAACGAATACATGGGCAAGCCCTATCAGGAAGAGCAGCTTTTGGTGTTGATTCGGCAGTACACCGGCCAGAAGGTCGCGGCCTGATCGAACGATGGGACAGCCGGAAGCGGCCGATGCGGCATTGCCCACAAAAACAAAAAGCCTTGCGAGTGCCGCAAGGCTTTTTTATTGACAGTGAAGCGTAATCAGTTCGGCGCTCAGTTCGGTGACCACGCCACCACCCCGCTCCAGGCGGTGGCCAATACCACCAGGCCAAAGGCGATGCGATACCAGGCGAAAATCGTGAAGTCATGCGTCGATACATAGCGGATCAGCCAGCGCACCACCACGAAGGCGCTGATGAAGGCGGCCACCGATCCCACGGCAAACATCGGCACATCGGCCATCGACAATAGCGCGCGCTCCTTCCACAGCGAATACGCCGTTGCCGCGAACAGCGTAGGAATCGCCAGAAAGAATGAAAACTCGGCCGCGCATTTGCGCGAGAGCCCGAGGAACAGGCCGCCGATGATGGTCGCACCTGATCGCGAAGTGCCGGGGATCAGCGCCGCACACTGGGCGAAACCGAGCTTCAGCGCATCCTTCCACGTCAATTGGTCGACGCTGTCGATCGGCGGCGCGGTATGGCGGGCAGTACGCGCCTGGTACCAGCGTTCGGCAAACAGGATGATTACGCCACCGATGATGAACGCCAGCGCCACCGGTACCGGCTTGAACAGAACAGCCTTTATCGCTTTATTGAACGCAAGGCCGAATACCGCCAGCGGCAGAAACGCGACGAATAAGTTTATCGTGAATTTCTGCGCTACCGGATCGTGTGTGAGGCCGGCGAACGTCGATAGCAGCTTGGCGCGATATTCCCAGCAGATGGCCAGAATGGCGCCTGCCTGAATGACGATCTCGAAAACCTTGCCCTTGTCGTCGTTGAAATTGAGCAGGTCACCGGCCAGGATCAGATGTCCGGTTGATGATACCGGTAAAAATTCGGTGAGGCCTTCAACGATGCCGAGAATGAAGGCTTTGGTCAGTAACAGAAGATCCAAATTGGCTCCAGAGTATCAGGGGTGAAATAACGAAATGATTATACGTGCGTCGAACTGACGGTTTGCTTGCGCTTTTGTGCAGTCCGCCTCCCGCGTAAATGCGGTGCGAGATCAGCGCATGATTAACGCAATCCCTTCCGACCGCACCTCGACGCGCAGGGGCGTCAAGGTCACGCTGTAGCGTTGCAGGTCTTCTGCCTTGAAGTTGTAGAGCGGCCTGTCTTCAAGAGATTCTTTGGCAATCGTCGAGGCGGCCTTGCCAAGCGCTGCCGATAGACCATCGGGCATATTGTCGGTGCGCAGGCTGTCGACGCGTGCGCCGCCCAAATACAGCGCACGACCCTCAACATCGTAGCGCGGCACGCCGGACATGGAGACAATGCCGAACATTGTTTTCCCGGTCAGCGGGACCTTGACCTGCACATCGAAGGTGGCGGCCAGGCGACGCTGCGCAGCGTCGTCGCGGGATGCCAGGCGCGGGTTGGAGAGCGTTACGTCCAGCAGGCCTGCGATGCTTTTTTCCTGTGGAAAACGCTTTGCCATGCGCTCGGTGAGCTCGGCGTAGGAAAAACGGATTTCACCGGGCAGCAAAGGATTGCTGGCACAACCGGCAAGCGCCATTAAAAGTACCGACGCAATAAGGGCAAGCAAAATTCGGCGAATCATTGTTTGACTCCGTGGCAATGGTGAGTAAGGTTCGCGCAGCGTGGCGAGCGATGGATTTGTGACCCTGTTGCTGAGGCGCAACGTGGCGTTTGCGGAAGCCGTGGCGGACGTGACAAGCGCGATTCGCGCAAAAACGGGATGGAAGCGCCGGAAGGCCAAACTCGCCATTTGGCGCGGTTCCCGAGGCAAAAATGCTCCGCAGGCCGCGCCCATGCTGGATTCGCTAATTAAGGCTGCGATGTATAAGCACCAACTCTTTCCAGCACAAATGATCTTATTTTTTCCGGCAACGCCAGCGCATCGCGCTCAAAGCGCGCCGCGATGCCGTCCTGATCGAACGCGCCGTCGGCGACAAAAATGGCGCTCATCGATCGGCCCGGCTTGTCCTCCGGTGCATCGACCCCTTCGTGCCGGTAGCCTGCCTCGGGCGACCAGCGCAGGGCGCGCTGCACGCCGTCCTTGGCGTAGCAAAGCTGGAAACCTTTCAGGTCACCGTCGTAACTCTCCCAGGTATACAGATCGAAAAATTCATCGTGAAACCAGCGACGGCGCTGGCCGCTTTCATATTGCATGACGTGGGGGACCTCGTTGAGCATGGGAGTCTCCAGGCTTTGACGTTAACCCCGCGGCGCAGTTCAAATGCCGACGGCCGTCAGGGGCACAACTAGAATACTCAAATCAGCTGTTCAGTTTGGCCAGCAGCGAACGCATTTTGTCCGGGTCATCCAGCCTCAGGATGCGCGCGGCCATGGGGTCGATATCGGGCAGGTTGGACATCAGCACGCACTGTTTGACCGTCAACAAATTGGCCGGGTGCATCGAGAAATGGCGCAGACCGAAACCCAGCAACAGGCGCGTGAAGTTGGCATCGCCCGCCATCTCGCCACAGACCGCCACCGGCACGCCGGCGGCATTGGCCTGGCGGATCACGCTGGAGATCAGGATCAGCACCGCTGGATGCAGCGGGTCGTACAAATGCGCCACCGTATCGTCGGTACGATCAATCGCCAGCGTGTACTGGATCAGGTCATTGGTACCGATCGACAGAAAATCGAGCGTCTTCAAAAACATCGGCAGGGCAATTGCCGCCGCCGGGATTTCGATCATGCCGCCGACCAGGATGGCGTCGTTGAACTTCCTGCCCTCGGCGCGCAATTGCGCTTTGGCGATGTCGAGGGCGGCAATGGTCTGCTTCAACTCGGTGGTGGATACCAGCATCGGGATGAGAATGCGCACATTGCCGTAGTGCGAGGCGCGCAGGATCGCGCGCAACTGGGTGTTGAACAACTGTGGTTCCGCCAGGCAGTAGCGAATGGCGCGCAAGCCCAGCGCCGAATGCGAGGACACCTGGTCGGCGCTGACCAGCGCCTTGTCGGCGCCAATGTCGAGCGTGCGAATCACCACCGGCTGGCCACGCATGCCTTCAGCGACGGTTTTATACGCCACAAACTGCTCTTCCTCGGTCGGCAGGTCGCGACGATTCATGAACAGGAACTCGGTTCGGAACAGGCCGATGCCGGTGGCGCCCGATTGTTTCACCGCCAGCAGGTCAGTTGGCAGCTCGATATTGGCGTGCAGTTCAATGGTGACACCGTCGAGGGTGGCCGCGGTCGCAGTTTTGATGTGCGACAGTTTCTGCCGCTCAAGCTTCCACTGGTTCTGTTTCAGCCGATATTCGGCGAGCACCGTATCGTCGGGTTCGACGATCACCACACCCTGCATGCCATCGACGATGATCAGCTCGTCCTCGCGAATCAATTCGCGCGAGGTATGCAGGGCGACGATCGCGGGAATCGCCAGGCTGCGCGCCAGAATCGCGGTGTGCGAGGTGGAGCCACCCAGATCGGTAACGAAGGCCGCCACCTGATGATCCTTGAACAGGATCACATCGGCGGGCGACAGGTCATGCGCCACCAGGATGGTGTCTTCGGCGCGTTCGCGCAATTTCTCCGGCACCGCGCCGCCCTGGCCGCTGAGCGCGGCGACGATGCGCTCGGCGACCTGGCGCACATCGGTCTTGCGTTCGCGCAGGTATTCGTCCTGCACATCGGCGAACTGCGCGAGCAATTCATCGAGCTGCAGCTTCAGCGCCCATTCGGCATTGCAGGACTCACGCCGGATCACTTCGCGCGGCGTCTCGGTGAACGAGTTGTCCTCGAGAATCAGCCGATGCACGGTGACGAACGCAGCCATATCGGCTGAGGCATCGCCGCGTTGGGTGAGCTTGATGTCGGCTTCGAGCGAATCGAGTTCGGTCTTGACCTGGGCCACTGCCTGATCGAAGCGCTTTACTTCCGCAGCAACGAATTCGGCCGGGATCTGATAGTGGTCGACTTCCAGCGAAGCACTGGTGACCAGGTGGGCATGACCAATCGCGATGCCGCCGGAGACGCCCAGACCATGCAGGGTAAAACTCATGAGGCGGCCTTTGCGCCGGGGCCTGCGATAGCGCCGTCGATGTGTCGATTAATCAAACCGGAAAATATCAAACTCCAGCATCCACGGGCATCACAGGCCAAAAATGGCTGAAAACCCGCGCCAATGCTGGGGCTTCGAATTTTTGAAGCGGGGCCTCGGTAGGCGGGCATGTTCATGAGAGCAGGGCAGCAGCGCCTACTCGGCCTCGCCAAATTTATCGTTGATCAGCGTAACGATGGCGTCCATAGCCTCGGTTTCATCCGCGCCCGTTGCCTCCACGTCGATCTTGCTGCCCTTGCCGGCCGCCAGCATCATCACGCCCATGATCGATTTGGCATTGACGCGCTTGCCGGCCTTGCTGACAAAAATATCCGATTTGAAACGGCCCGCAGCCTGCGTCAGCTTGGCTGATGCGCGCGCATGCAAACCCAATTTGTTGATAATTTCCAGTTCCAATTTCAACACGATCAGCAACCTCCCGGCATGCGAATCACCCCTTCCATGGCGCCGCCCAAGGATTTTTCAATAAGAACGTCCATTGGCGATTCGCGATAGGTCAGTGCCTTGATCAGCATCGGCAGATTGACGCCGGAAAGGCCTTCGATGCGTCCGGGTTGCAATAACCGGCAGGCGATGTTCGAGGGCGTCGCGCCAAAAATATCGGTCAGCACCAATACCCCTTTGCCCTGATCGACGAATCGCAACAGGTCGCGAGCCTGCGGCAAAATCGCGTCGGGATCATCGTGAATGGTGACGCCAAGCTGGCGCAAGTACAGGGGGCGCTTGCCCATCACATGGCTGGCGCAGTGAATCAAACTTTCGCCCAAGGTGCCATGGGCAACAATCAACAGACCGATCATTTCAACAAGACCCGAATATAAACAGGTCTCATTTTAACTGATGCGGATGGTTGCCCGGATTGTGGCCACAGCGGCGCGATGCTAGGTGGCAATATGGGTGGCGACCCACCAGGCCACCGCGGCGACGAATGCCGAACACGGTATGGTCAGAATCCAGGCCCAGACGATGCCGCCGGCCACGCCCCAGCGCACCGCGTTGAACTTGTTGGCCGCGCCCACGCCAACGATGGCGCCGGTGATGGTGTGCGTGGTCGATACCGGGATGCCCAGCGCGGTGGCGAGGAACAGGGTGATGGCGCCGCCGGTTTCAGCGCAGAATCCGCCAACCGGTTTCAACTTGGTGATTTTCTGCCCCATGGTTTTGACGATGCGCCAGCCACCGAACAGGGTGCCCAGGCCGATCGCCAGATAGCAGCAGACGATTACCCAGGCCGGCACCGGATCCTTGGCCCCGGTAACGCCGGCGGCGATCAGCAGCATCCAGATGATGCCGATGGTTTTTTGTGCATCGTTGCCGCCGTGCCCCAGGCTGTATAGCGATGCGGACACCAGTTGCATACGCCGAAACCAGCGATCCACGCGGCGCGGAGTGGTATAGCGCAGCAGCCAGGAGACCAGCACCATCAACAGCGAGCCGAGCAGGAAGCCCAGCAACGGCGAGATAAAAATGAAGGCGACCGTTTTGATCAGCCCGCTGGAGATCAGCGAACCGGCGCCGGCTTTGGCGACCGCGGCGCCGATCAGGCCGCCGATCAGGGCGTGCGATGAAGAAGACGGGATGCCGTACCACCAGGTAATGCCGTTCCAGGTAATCGCGCCGATCAGCGCGCCCATGATGACAAAATGATCCACCACCGAAGCTTCGATAGTGCCCTTGCCCACGGTGGCGGCCACCGTCAGTTGAAACACCAGAATGGCCACCACATTGAAAAACGCCGCCCAGGCCACCGCATATTGCGGTTTGAGCACACCGGTGGAGACCACGGTCGCAATTGAATTGGCGGCATCGTGAAACCCGTTCATGAAGTCGAACAGGAGTGCCAGCACAACCAGAAACACGATCATCTCGATGCTGATCGACAGGTGAGCCATAGTCGCTTTCCGGCCGGTTGGCTACGCGTTTTCGAGGACGATACCCTCGATCAGATTCGCGGTGTCTTCACAGCGGTCGGTGATTGATTCGAGCAATTCATAAACGGCCTTGTGGCGAATCAGTTCGCGCGTATCGGGTTCGTCGCGGAACAGTTTTGACATGGCCGCACGCATCACCCGGTCTGCCTCCGATTCGAGGGTGTCGATCTCGTTGCACAGTTTGAGAATGGCCTGCGCGTTGTCCATATTCGACAGCATGCCTACCGCCAGCTTCACTTTTTCGGTGCAGGCCACGCAGATTTCGCCGAGCTTGCGTGCGTAATCGGAGACTTCGCGCACGTCGTACAGCACCACGCATTCGGCCACGTCCTCCATCAGGTCGAGTACATCGTCCATGGCGCTGATCAGCTTGTGGATATCGTCGCGATCAAGCGGAGTGATAAATGTCTGGTGCAGCAGCGAGATGGTCTCGTGGGTGATCTTGTCGGCTTTTTTCTCGAGATCATTGACGTTGCGCGCATGCGCCTCGCGGTTGCTCATGTCGCGCAGAAAGGCATCCAGCTCCTGCGCGCAGGCCACCATCAGGGCGGCATGCTCATTGAAAAAATCGAAGAAGCGTCCTTCTTTTGGCATCAAGCGACCGAACATGGTGTCCTCGTTTGTGACGAATTTATTACCGCGATTGTAACAGCCGGAACTCGCGTTGTTACTGCGAACGCGTTGCCGCCGGTGCAGCGGAAATATGCGCCCAGGGTGTCGGGTACTTCAGGCGCCGGTTTGCCTCAAGCGGCGATGGCTTGCGGGCGGGGCGCGCGCGGACAGGCGCGTGTAGCGGGGAAGATGATGGAAAAAGTGCTGCCGTGCTTCTCGGTGGCCTGCGAGCTCACGATTTCCAGTCGCGCATCGTGGCGCAGCAAGACATGCTTGACGATCGCCAGGCCGAGGCCGGTGCCGCCGGAGGCGCGCGACCGACCGCGATCGACGCGGTAAAAGCGCTCGGTAAGGCGTGGCAAATGCGCCGGCGCAATGCCCTCGCCATTGTCGCTGACGCGGAATGTCGGCATGCCCTGCGCTGCCTGCCACGAGACTTCAATGCGACCGCCGTCAGGGGTGAAGCGCACCGCGTTGACGATCAGGTTGCCGAGCGCGCTGGCGAGTTCATCGCGGTTGCCGGTCAGCCAGCAGCCCTCATCGAGGGTGCAGGCAATCTGGTGGCGCCCCTGCGAAATCTGGTCGGCGTCATTTACCAATGCAGTGATCAGTTCCGGCATATTGATCGGTGCGGAGGTGAGTTTGTTGCGGTTATCTTCAAGCCGCGACAGTGCCAGCAGATCTTCCACCAGCCGCTGCATGCGCACCGTCTGTGCAGCCATATGCGCCAGCGATTTTTCCAGCAGCGCCGGGTTGTCGGTGCCGGCGCGCGACACCGTCTCCAGGAACCCGGTCATCACCGTGAGTGGCGTACGCAATTCGTGGGAAACATTGGCGACGAAGTCGCGGCGCATCGCCTCAAGCTGTTCGCGTTCGGAGATGTCGTGCGACAGCAGCAGCATCTGGTCGCTGCCAAAAAATACCAGCTGCACCGACAGTGTGGTTTCGGTCGTGGTGGTGGCCAGTGCGGACGGATCTTGCGCATGGGCAATTTTGACAACCAGCGGTTCGCCGTAAACGCGCGCATTCAGATAGTCGATGAATTCAGGGTAGCGAATCAGGTAGGTGATGGTTTGCATGCGATCGCGCGCCAGCGAGATCGACCAATGCGCCTCGGCGCCGGGATTGCACCAGACAATGTTGTACTGGTTGTCGAGCATCACCGCGCCGTCTGGCAGCGCGTTGGCGGCCGCCTGAAACCGTTCCAGGGTCGCCGCCAGCGTTTGCTGGCTGCTTCGTTCCTGGCGGATCAGCCGATAGAGGTCGCCAAGCATATCGCCCCACAGGCCAATGCCGTCCGGCAGGGTGGCGGCCTGCGGATCATTCAGCCACTGCGAAAGTTGGGCAAGTTTCCAGGCGTAGTAGCCGAAACTGGCAAATACGGTGATCGCGCTGAAGGCAAATCCGGTTGCCGCCCCGCTCAACAAACCGCTGATACCGCCGACCGCGAGGGCCAGCAGCGCCACGCGCAGCAATGCAGTCAAGGTGAGTTTGGTGATGATGGGCATGGCCAAATGAAATCAGTCGGCAACAAAATAAATATCAGCATACGCAAGCGCGTGAGGTTACGCCAGACCCGTTGCGGCAACCTCGAAATCGAGCTGGTCCCTTACTCGAGTGCGAACCGGTAACCGCTGCCGCGTACCGTATGAATCAGGTTCTCGTGTTGCGAGGGGGTCAAGGCGGCGCGCAGGCGACGGATATGCACATCAACCGTGCGTTCTTCGATGAAAACATGATCTCCCCAGACGAAATCGAGCAATTGGGTGCGCGAATAGACGCGCTCCAGATGGGTCATGAAAAAATGCAGCAGACGGAATTCGGTCGGCCCCATGCTCAGCGTTTTGCCGTGGCCGCTGACCTTGTGCGAGGTCGGGTCCAGACGCAAACCGTGATAGTCGATGACATCCTGGGTCAGCTCGGGCGCACGGCGGCGCAATACCGCCTTGATGCGCGCTTCCAGCTCGCGTACCGAGAACGGCTTGACCATGTAATCGTCAGCGCCGGTTTCGAGCCCGCGCAGTTTGTCTTCTTCCTCGCCCCTGGCGGTGAGCAGGATGATCGGCAGCGACTTGGTGCGGGAGTCCGCGCGCAGGCGCCGCGCCATGTCCACGCCGGTCATGCCCGGCAGCATCCAGTCGAGCAGCGCCAGGTCGGGCAGCTCGAGCTGGATATGCTGCAGCGCTTCTTCCGCGCTGCCGTGCGTCAACACCCGGTATCCGCCCATCTCCAGATTGATCTGGATGAGGTCCTGGATTGCCGGCTCGTCTTCAACCACCATGATTGTCGGGTTCATTGCCGATTCACCTTAACGTTGATGCCACAATTGGGGTTAATGCATCATATTTCAGCTATGTGAAGATTATGTGACAACCCGCGCCCTTGTCCGCATTCAGCCTGCATTCACCATGTTTCCCCGTCCCGACGTATCATGGCAGCCTCACTGATATTGGACCCACCATGGCTGGCTTGACCCCAACCTCTCCCCGACCGACCGAAATCAAGCTGCACCAGAAATCGCGCGAGCTTGAAATTGCGTTTGATGACGGCAAACAGTTCCGCTTTTCCTGCGAATTGCTGCGCGTTTACTCGCCTTCGGCCGAGGTGCGCGGGCACGGGCCGGGACAGGAAGTGCTGCAGGTCGGCAAGAAAAATGTCGACATCACCGCCATCGAGCCGGTCGGCACCTACGCGGTAAAACTGGTGTTTTCGGACGGTCACGATACCGGGCTATATTCATGGGATTTTTTCCACGATCTGGGCCTCAAGCAGGACAGCTACTGGCAAACCTATCTGGCGCGCATGCAGCAGACCGGGGCCAAACGGGAATAAGGCGTCATGACCAATACCACCCATTTCGGTTTTCAGAACGTGCCCGAGGAGGAAAAATCCTCTAAAGTGCGCGACGTTTTCAAATCGGTTGCGCCCAGTTACGACCTGATGAACGACCTGATGTCGGGCGGCCTGCATCGCCTGTGGAAAAAATTTACCGTCGATCTGGCCAATGTGAAGCCCGGCGAGAAGGTACTGGATGTGGCCTCAGGTTCGGGCGACCTGGCAATGGCGTTCGCCAAAGCCAGCGGCGCGGGCAATGTCTGGCAAACCGACATCAACGAAGCGATGCTGAAAGTCGGGCGTGACCGGCTGATCAATACCGGGCGTGCGACCCCGAATGCCCTGTGCGATGCGGAGTGCCTGCCGTTTGCCGGCGATTCATTTGACCTGGTGACGGTGGCGTTCGGCTTGCGCAATATGACGCACAAGGAGGTGGCGCTGGCGGAAATGACGCGGGTGCTGAAGCCTGGCGGACGCCTGCTGGTGCTGGAGTTCTCGAAGGTGCATGAAGCCCTGAAAAAACCCTATGACGTTTATTCGTTTCGCCTGCTGCCGCTGATGGGCAAATGGGTGGCCAAGGACGAGGCCAGTTATCGTTATCTGGCGGAATCGATACGCATGCATCCCGATCAGGAAACACTGAAGGAGATGATGACTGTGGCCGGTTTGTCGCGCGTCGAGTATTTCAATCTCAGCGCCGGTGTGGTCGCACTGCACAAGGGTGTGAAACTCTGAGTCGAGTCGACTGTCTCAACGTAGTATTTCTAACGCAACAATATTCTATAAAAATTACATATCTCGGGGTCAATATGAAATCCATCATGGCAGCGCTTGCAGCAATTGTTTTCTCTTTCGGCCTGATCTCTGATGCCGACGCGGGTAAACGTCTCGGCGGCGGCAAATCGACCGGTATGCAACGCGACTCGGTTCAACGAGATGCAGGCACCGTGCCGAAGCCGGCTACGGCGCCCGCCGCAACCGCGCCAACCACGGCAACCGCCCCTGCGGCTGCCCCGGCAACCCCCGCACCGTCGGGCGCCAGCCGCTGGCTGGGCCCTCTGGCGGGTCTTGCTGCCGGTGGATTACTGGCGTCGATGTTCATGGGCGGCGGCTTCAACGGCATCAAACTGATGGACGTGCTGCTGATTGCCGGCATCGCCTTCGCCGCGTTCATGGTGTTCAAGGCAATCATGCGCAAGAAGAGCATGGAAGCTGGCGCCGCGCAGGGATCAAGCACACAATATTCGGGTGCCCTTGGCCAATACAATTCCGTTGAAACGGCCCCCGTTGCAGCCGGTCGCGTGCTGGCACCCGAAATCGGCAGCCGCCTCGCTTCCGGTGCAGCCTCAACTGCCGAGGTCGAAGCGGCCACCGTCAACCCGCGCATTCCTGCCGACTTCGAGGTCGCGCCATTCGAGCGCGAGGCGCGTACTGCGTTTATCCGGCTGCAGGACGCCAACGATCGCAGGGATCTCGACGACATCCGTGATTTTTCCACACCCGAAATGTATGCCGAGCTGGCGGTGCAGCTGCAGGAACGTGGCGATGTCGCGCAGCGCACCGAGGTCGTCACGCTCGCCGTGAATGTGCTTGAAGTGGCTACCGAAAACAATCGTGCGATTGCCAGCGTGCGTTACAGCGGCACCATTCGCGACGCGGTCGGCGCCCTGCCGGAAGCCTTTGACGAAGTCTGGCATGTGGTGAAAAACCTCGCCAATCCGAAGTCAACCTGGCAGTTGGCGGGTATTCAGCAACTTGCCTGAACCGACGCCGATGCCCGACACGATGTTGTATTTTCCGCTGGTTAAACTGTTCAATCGCGTGCTGTCGGATTACCCGCTGGCGCGAGATCGCCTGCGAGCCCATGCCGGGAAAACGGTTGCAGCAAAGGTGGGGCCGCTGGATATGGTAATGCGCGTCAGCGACCACGGCGAAATGGAAATGGTTGGCGAGGGCGGGGGACGCGGCGATAATCCGGTAGCGCCCGATGTATCGTTCCAGATACCGCTTGCCCTGCTGCCACGACTGGCGCGCGGCGACGAGGGCGCGTTTTCGGAAGTGGCGTTCACGGGTGACAGTGAACTTGCCGCCGCCTTCTCCATGGTGGCGCGCAACGTCAAGTGGGACATTGAGGAAGATTTAAGCCACCTGGTCGGCGATATTGCTGCGCATCGCATCGTGGACGCTGCCAAATCATTCGGCGGCTGGACGCAGGACGCGAACACGCGGCTGATGGCCAACCTTGCCGAATATCTGACCGAAGAGCGCCGCAGCTTTATCACCCGGCGTGAGCTCGAAGCGCTGGCAATCGCCAATGAAGCCCTGCGCGACGATCTGGCCCGGTTGAGCGCGCGGCTCAACAAGCTGGCGAGACCTGCGTAAAATACCGCTCTGTTCCTGACTGTTTTACCGCTATTCAACCGGTGATTGCCGTACTCTGCGTCGGCGCATCACACAGGCGCAATGCCTACTCCGCTCATCATTACATCGAAAAACCCCCATGCGCCGTGTCACGCTTACCCGTTTCCTGATTGAAGCCCAGTACAACAAGAAAGCTGTCCCCGCCGATTTGCGCCTGCTGATCGAGGTGGTGTCGCGCGCGATCAAGGCGATCTCGATCAACGTCGGCAAAGGAGCGCTGGCGGGCCTGCTCGGTGAACACGCCAACGTGGCTGGGAGCGGCGATGCCTCGATCAATGTGCAGGGCGAGGCGCAAAAGAAACTCGACGTGATTGCCAATGAAATTCTGCTCGAGGCCAATGAGTGGGGCGGGCATCTGGCCGCCATGGCCAGCGAGGAAATGGAAGGCCCGCACGCGATCCCGCATCGCTATCCCAAGGGCGAATACCTGCTGCTGTTCGATCCGCTGGATGGCTCCTCGAATATCGATGTGAATGTCAGCGTCGGTACCATTTTCTCGGTGCTGCGCTGCCCCGAGGGGGTGACCGAGCCGACCGAAAAGGACTTCCTGCAGGCCGGCAACAAACAGGTCTGCGCCGGCTTCGCGGTGTTCGGGCCCTCGACGGTGCTGGTGCTGACGCTTGGCAATGGTGTCCACAGCTTCACCCTGGATCGTGAGCTTGGTTCGTTCGTGCTCACCCAGGAAAATATCCAGGTTCCGGCCGACACCCGGGAGTTCGCCATCAATATGTCGAACAGCCGATTCTGGGAACCGCCGGTGACGCGCTATATCGATGAGCTGCTGGCCGGCAAAACCGGGCCGCGCGGCAAGGATTTCAATATGCGCTGGGTGGCCTCGATGGTCGCCGATGTCTACCGCATCCTGGTACGCGGCGGGGTGTTCATGTACCCGCGCGACAGCAAGGACCCGGGCAAGGCCGGGCGCCTGCGCCTCATGTATGAGGCCAACCCGATGGCCCTTATCATCGAGCAGGCCGGCGGTGCTGCCACCAATGGCCAGCAACGCATCCTTGATATTCAGCCGGACGCCCTGCATCAACGTGTTGCGGTATTTTTAGGCTCGAAGAACGAAGTCGAGCTGGCGACGTCCTATCATCGCTAGGCGGATTTTCCGGATTGTCGATGGCCCCGCAAGCCAGTATCCATGCGCGTCTCCAGGGCATGCCTGTGGAAACGCCCGTGGATAGGGCGTTTCAGGCCGATGCCCTGCCCCGTTTCATTTCCGTAACCTGCTCACCCAATACGGCGCCCGCTCTGTGACTGATCCCGCCACGAATAAACATCTGCTAAGTCGGGTGATTGCCGGCGTTTTTGCCGTGCTCGCCGCGCTGTGGATTTTTCTTGAAGAGTGGCTATGGGACGCGATGCTTGCGTTCATGGCCTGGCTGGGCAAGCTGCCGCCGATTCGCTGGTGTGAGGGCCTGATCGCCAGCCTGCCGCCCTATGCGGCGCTGATCGCGTTTCTCATTCCGGCGGCGATACTGCTGCCATTCAAGATCGCCGCCTTGTGGCTGATTGCCCACGGCCACGGCATTTACGGGCTATGGGTATTCATCATCGCCAAGATCATCGGCACCGCTTTTCTGGCACGTATTTTTGCCCTGACCAAGAACGCGCTGTTGAGCATAGGCTGGTTTGCACGCGGCTATCACGCTGTGATCCGCTGGAAAGAGCGGCTCTACGCCTATGTGCGCGCACTGCCGGCCTACCAGCGCGCCCATACCCTGATGCATACGGCGAAGGCGCGTCTGAAAGCCTGGTGGCAGGGCATGTTTGGCGCCTGAGGCGCCGCGCCGAGATCTGGTTTTAAAATCATCGTTTCCCTGTGCGGCAGGGCTACGGGTAAAATCCCCGCTCCATGCGTCTCTTCCGCTTCCTGAAAATCCTGTCGATTGTCATTCGCTACGGCCTTGATGAATTTCTGCCGAAGGGATTCCTGCGGGCGCTGATTGGCAGGATTTTTTTCTGGCGCTCGTTTGCCGAGCCGCGCGGCGTACGCCTGCGCCAGGCGCTGGAAGCGTTGGGGCCGATTTTCGTCAAATTCGGCCAGCTGCTCTCCACCCGACCGGACCTGGTGCCGGCGGATATTGCCACCGCACTGTCGAAACTGCAGGACCAGGTGCCGCCGTTTCCGGCTGCGGACGTGGTGGCCACGCTGCAACGCGTTTACGGGCGGTCATACCGTGAGGTATTTTCCGAATTCGATCTCACGCCAATCGCGAGCGCGTCGATCGCCCAGGTCCACTTCGCCACCCTGGCCGACGGCAAGCTGGCCGGACGTCAGGTTGCGGTAAAAATATTGCGCCCCGACATTCGCGACACCATTGGCCACGATGTGGCCCTGCTGTATATCGTCGCCGATCTGGTCGAGGCCATGATCGAAGACGGCAAACGCCTGCGACCGCGCGAGGTCGTCGCCGAGTTCGACAAGACGGTGCATGATGAACTCGACCTGGTGCGCGAGGCCTCGAACGCCTCTACACTGCGGCGCAATTTTGCGGATGGCACCTTGCTGTACGTACCCGAAGTCTATTTCGATTACACCTGGCGCGAAGTGATGGTGATGGAGCGCATTGACGCGATCGCGGTCAATGATATCGAGCAGCTGAAGGCGCACAATATCGACATCGCGCGCCTCGCGGTGGATGGCGTGAAAATATTTTTCACCCAGGTGTTCCGCGACGGTTTTTTCCACGCCGATATGCATCCCGGCAACATTTTCGTCGGCCGCAACGGCATTTACTCGGGCGTGGATTTTGGCATCATGGGCACGCTTTCGGATGCCGACAAAAGTTATCTGGCGCGCAATTTTGCCGCTTTCTTTGATCGCGACTACAAGGCGGTGGCGGTTGCGCATATCGAAGCCGGCTGGGTCCCCAAGGACACCCGCGTCGATGAATTCGAGGGCGCGATCCGCTCGGTATGCGAGCCGATTTTCGACAAGCCGCTGAACGAAATCTATTTCGGCAATGTGCTGCTGCGCCTGTTTGAAGTCTCGCGCCGCTTCCGCATGGAAATCCAGCCGCAGCTGGTGCTGCTGCAAAAAACGCTGCTGCAGGTGGAAGGCCTGGGCCGGCAGCTGTACCCCGAGCTCGATCTGCGCCCGGTTGCGCAGCCGATTCTGGTGCGCTGGATGAATGAGCAGCTGGGCTGGCGCGGCCTGGTGAAGCAATTGCGCAAGGAAGGCCCGCAATGGACGGCGACCATTCCGCAACTGCCGCGCCTGATTCACCGTGCCCTGGACAGCAATCCCGGCGAGCGCCTGGCAGCGATTGAACAAGCCATCATCCAGGTGGCGCGTACCCAGCGCCGGCAAACAGGCGTGCTCGTCGTCCTGGTCTCGCTGATTTCCCTGCTGGCGGCGGGGTATCTGTACTTGCAGTTTTTCTATCCGCTTTAGCGGTTGCGGATACGCGTTCTGTCGCCGCGGGGCACGCGTTTTGCTACACTTTTGCGTCGCGCGAATTTGCGTATTTCCGGTACTTTAAGGATCCCTGTCCATGACCGCTTTACTTGGCTTCGTCGTCCTCTACCTGCTCGGCACCCTGTCGATCGGCCTGTATGCGGCGACCCGCGTCAAGACCTCTTCGGATTTTGCGCTGGCCGGGCGCAGCCTGCCGCTGGCGATGATCATCACCACCACCTTCGCCACCTGGTTCGGCTCCGAAACGGTGCTGGGGATCAGCGCCAAATTTGTGCAGGGCGGTCTCAACAGCGTGGTCGAAGACCCGTTCGGCGCCTCGATGTGCCTGGTGTTTGTCGGCCTGTTCTTCGCCGCCAAGCTGTACCGGATGTCGCTGCTCACCATCGGTGATTTTTATCGCAAGCGCTATGGCAAGGTCGTCGAGGTTTTTTGCTCGGTGACGATCATCCTGTCCTATCTCGGCTGGGTGGCGGCACAAGTCACCGCGCTTGGACTGGTGTTCAACGTGGTCAGCGCCAACGCCATCACGGTCGAGACCGGCATGGTGATTGGCACCCTGTCGGTATTGGTTTACGTGATTTTCGGCGGCATGCTGGCGGTGGCCTGGACCGACTTTATCCAGATGATCGTGCTGGTGATCGGCCTGACCATCATCGCCGTGATGGCAGCCGATCTGGCCGGCGGCGCCGACAAGGTGGTGGCGCTGGCCCAGACCAATGACTGGTTCAAGTTCTTCCCTGAGCCCAAGTTCCATGATGTGGTGTTTTTCTTCGCGGCGGCCATCACCATGATGCTGGGCTCGATCCCGCAACAGGACGTGTTCCAGCGGGTGATGTCGGCCAAGGACGCCAAGACCGCCTCGCGCGGCGCAGTGATCGGCGGTCTCTGCTACCTGGGTTTTGCCTTTGTGCCGATGTTCATCGTTGCCTGCGCGGTGCTGGCCATGCCCGAACAGACCAAGGTGTTGCTGGCGACCGACCCGCAAAAAATCCTGCCGACCCTGATCCTGACCAAAATGCCGTTTGTGGCCCAGGTGATTTTTTTCGGCGCCCTGCTGTCCGCGATCAAGTCCTGCGCCTCGGCGACCTTGTTGGCGCCGTCGACCAGTTTTGTTGAAAATATTTATAAACAGCTGCGCCCCGGGCTCACCGATAAACAGGAGCTGTTCGCGTTCCGCGTCACGCTGGCCCTGTTTACGGCGATCGTACTGGCCTATTCGATGGCGATGAAAGGCACGCCGATCTATGAAATGGTGTCGGCGGCTTATCAGGTGACCCTGGTGGGTGCGTTCGTGCCACTGGTCGCGGGACTTTACTGGAAGCGCGCCACACGCCACGGCGCGATTGCCTCGATCGTGCTCGGCATCATGACCTGGCTGTTCTTCATCGTCATCAAGGACCTGGGCCAGGTCTTTCCGGCGCAGCTCGCGGGCGTATTGATGGCCGGTGTCGGCATGGTCGGCGGCTCCCTGCTGTCCAGGCCTCATGAACATCTAGCCCATCCCGATATGGGGCATGCCGCCGGACACGCGTCGCCGGTGCATTCGGGACATCGCCACGCCTGAGGGTTAGCGGCGCGCGCCGACGACAAACGGCGCTATAGCGAGGCATGTCGGCGCCGCCAGTCGTGCGCAGCAGTTGTTTCTGCGTTCGCTTCGATGCATCTTCCACGACCGCCGCCTGCTGCATCGGGCCGCCATGGAGCAGGTGCGCGACATATCGTCCTAAATCCCTACTCCTCAAATTTTGCGTTTCGTCTCAATCCGTTTGAGCATGCGCATCTTAATAAAGTGACGTCATCGAAGAACTGCAGCCTCACAACCAGTGAGCTGCGCAGCCCGGAAGCAAGGAGAGCCCCATGAATACCGAATCCAAATTTGGCCTTAAAGATTCACTCGCAACCGCCGTAATACTGGCAATGATGCTGGTTTTTATCCTTACCGGCAATTTGACCAGCGCTGATGCGCGTACCGGCCGCAGCAGCGAGGTCATGGAAAAAACGGATGGGGTCGCGGCCGAAAAACGGAAGGTGCACCCGATTGGTGTTTCGGCATCGCGCCGGATGACTGCTGCAGATGTCGCCAACGCCACGCGTGTTGAAAGTCCCGCCAGCTTGTAGCGCCGTCAAACGATCCTGTTGCAGGTGGCTTCGGGTCGATACCTCCCTCGGCTCTTTGCCCGGGTTGCTATTGCCCGGGTTTTTCTTTCTTGCCACAAGATTGCCACAAGTTTGTCACCGGCGTTTCACATCCCGGGCGCAACATTCGTTTTAGCAGTTTTCAGGATTTAACAATTTCAACAGTGGCAATGCGGCATTATCCAATCACAATCTTGTGGGGCTTCATCATGGCGACATTTGAATTTCAGTGCTGGGCAGTGACGCCGTTGCGCGCAGACGCAAATGAAGCCG
>JANMXS010000077.1:0-19493 GCA_031394335.1 Burkholderiales bacterium | reverse complement strand
AAAAGTCTTTTTTATTATTTGCCGTTGACCATCGCCGAACGTCAGGGCTACTTCAAGGACGAAGGGCTGGAAGTCGAAATCCCCGATTTCGCCGGCGGCGCCAAGGCGCTTCAGGCCTTGGTCGGCGGCAGTGCCGATTATGTATCGGGTGCCTTTGAGCACACCATCAATATGCAGGCCAAGAAGCAGCCAATCAAGGCGGTGGTATTGCAGGCGAATTTTTCCTCCATCACCCTGGTGATGACCAAGGACAAAGCCGCGAAATACAAATCCGCCAAGGACCTGAAGGGCCTCAAGATCGGCGTGACCGCGCCGGGCTCGTCGACCAATATGTTCGTCAATAACCTGCTGGCCAAGGAAGGCCTGAAACCATCGGACGTTGCCATTGTCGGCACCGGTGCCGGCGCAGGTGCGGTGGCGGCGATGGAGAAGGGCGAGATTGATGGGATGTCGAATCTCGACCCGGTCACCACCCAGCTCGAATCTACCGGCAAGTATGTTGCCGTGGCCGACAGCCGCACCGAAAAGGGCATGAAGGAATATTACGGCGGCGATTACCTCGCTTCCTGTATTTACGCCACCGACGACTACATCAAGAAAAATCCGAATACGACACAGGCGGTGGTCAATGCCATGGTGCGCGCGCTGCGCTGGCTGTCCAGGGCCACGCCCGAGCAGGTGATGGCGGTGGTGCCGGAGGCCTATCTGGCCGGCAACCGCTCGCTGTACAAGGACGCCCTGCTCAAGAACATGATCGGCTACTCAACGGATGGGCAAATGAGCCTGAAGGCCGCGCAAAATGTGTACAAAGTGCTGAAGCAGTTCGAACCCTCGGTGATGGCGGCCGGCGATACGATCAAGCTGGAGGCGACCTTTGATAATCGTTTCGTTACCAAGGCGGACGCGAAGTACAAATAGAGAATTTTTTACGTAGATCCAGCATTGGCGCGGTTCTTGAGGCAAAAATGCCTGAAAAGCCGCGCCAGTGCTTGACTTTGTCATTTTAATTTGCACAGACCCTCAATCAGCTACCGCCGATGACCCCCGCCCTCTCCCTCGAAAATATTACCGTCACTTTCTCTGCCAAGTCCGGGGGTGCGGGCTATACAGCGGTCAAAAACGCCACGCTGAATATCGCCGACGGCGAGTTCGTTTCCGTGGTTGGCCCCACCGGTTGCGGCAAATCGACGCTGCTCAACATCGGCGCCGGGCTGCTGCAAGCCTCGAGCGGCAGTTGCAAAGTGTTTGGCGAGCCGCTCACCGGCATCAATGCCAAGGCGGGTTATATGTTTCAGGCTGAATCGCTGATGCCGTGGCGCTCGACGCTGGCTAACGTCACCGCCGGCTTGCAGTTTCGCGGCGTCGACAAGGCCGAGGCCAATCGCCGTGGTGAAGAATGGCTGGTACGTGTCGGCCTGGGCGGCTTCGGCGAGCGCTATCCGCATCAACTTTCCGGCGGCATGCGCAAACGCGCGGCACTCGCGCAGATGCTGATCCTCGACCCGAAGATTCTGTTGATGGATGAGCCGTTTTCGGCGCTCGATATCCAGACGCGGCAGCTGATGGAAAACGAGCTGCTCGAAATCTGGGAAGGCGACAAGAAATCGGTGCTGTTCATTACCCACGATCTTGAGGAAGCGATCTCGATGTCGGACCGCGTGGTGGTGCTGTCGGCTGGCCCCGCTACCCATCCGATCGGTGAATTCGTGATCGATCTGCCGCGTCCGCGAGACGTCGCCGAGATCCGCATGACGCCGCGCTTCCTGCAGTTGCACGAGCAAATCTGGAGCGCGATGAAGGAAGAAGTGCTCAAGGGCTACGCACAAACCAAAAACAAGCTGGCCGTATGAAGAAAATTCCACTATGGGTCTGGCAGGTGCTGCTGCTGATCGCGCTGTTTCTGATCTGGTATGTGCTCACTGCGCCTGGATTGATCCCCACCTTCTTTTTTGAAAACGACGACAAGGCCTCGTTCTTCTTCGGCGAGCCGCTGCGCATTTTCAAAGTGATGTGGGTCTGGTTCACCGAAGGCGAAATCTATCCGCATCTGTGGGTCACGCTGGAAGAGACGGTGCTGGCCTTCGCTATCGGCACCATGATGGGCCTCGGTGTCGGCCTGTGGCTGGGGCTGTCGCCCACCGCGTCGGCCGTCGCCGATCCCTACATCAAGGCTGCCAACGCCATGCCACGCGTGATCCTGGCGCCGATATTCATGGTCTGGTTCGGCCTCGGCATCTGGTCCAAGGTGGCACTGGGCGTCACCCTGGTGTTCTTCATCGTGTTCTTCAACGTCTATCAGGGTGTCAAGGAAGTGAGCCCGGTGGTGCTGAACAATGCGCGCATGCTCGGCGCCTCGCGTTCGCAGTTGCTGCGCTTCGTCTATCTGCCCTCGGCAACCTCATGGGTATTTTCTAGCCTGCACACCTCGGTGGGCATGGCTTTCGTCGGTGCGGTGGTCGGCGAATACCTGGGCAGCGCCAAGGGTGTCGGTTACCTGATCCATCAGGCGGAGGGCACCTTCGATATCAACACCGTGTTCGCCGGCATTCTGGTGTTGACGATCTTTGCGCTGCTGCTGGATTACATCGTCACGTTCGCGGAAAACAAATTGCTCAAGTGGCGGCCGCAGCAGTCGGAGACCGAGACGACGTGAGCAAATAGGCCGCGCCACTCGTGTTTTTTAACGCAGCGGCTAATCCTCGGCAGCGCCGCCATTCACATCCAGATTCAGCTCCTGAATTTTCCGCGTCAGCGTATTGCGCCCGATTCCCAGCAGGGTCGCGGCTTCGATGCGCCGTCCGCCGGTATGCTCCAGCGCCTTGGTAATCAGCGCGCCTTCGAAGGCGCGGTTGAGGCCATCGAAAATTTCCTTCTCACCGCGACCCAGCGAGGCCGCAACCTCGCGTTCCAGCGCGCGTTTCCAGTCGCCGTCGGTAACCACAGTTGATTTTTCGCCACGGATATCCGGCGGCAGATCGGCGACTTCAACCGACTGGCCCGGCGCCATCACCGTGATCCAGTGGCAGAGGTTTTCCAGCTGCCGGACATTGCCGGGAAATTCCTGCTGGGTGATGAAGGCCAATGCCGCAGGTGTCAGGCGTTTCGAATCCACGCCCAGATCCTTGGCGCTCTTGGCGAGAAAGTGCTTGGTCAGCAAGGGAATGTCCTCGCGCCGCTCGCGCAGGGCGGGCAGGCGCAGGCGGATCACGTTGAGGCGATGAAACAGGTCTTCGCGAAACAGGCCCTGCTTCACCCGTTCTTCGAGCGCCTGGTGGGTGGCGGCGATCACGCGCACATTGGCGGTGACGGGCATGTGGCCGCCGACACGGTAGAACTGACCGTCGGAGAGCACGCGCAACAGGCGCGTTTGCAAGTCGGCCGGCATATCGCCGATTTCGTCGAGGAACAGGGTGCCGCCCTCGGCCTGCTCGAAACGTCCGCGGCGCATCGCGGCCGCGCCCGTAAATGCGCCGCGCTCGTGGCCGAATAGCTCGCTCTCCAGCAAATCTTTCGGAATCGCCGCGGTATTGATGGCGATGAAGGGCTTGCCCGCGCGCGGGCTGTGGCGATGCAGGGCCTGCGCCACCAGTTCCTTGCCGGTACCTGATTCGCCGGTGATCATCACCGTCGCGTGCGACTGCGAGAGGCGGCCGATGGCGCGGAATACTTCCTGCATGGTCGGCGCGGAGCCGAGAATCTCGGGTGCGGCGGCAGTGACTTCATCGGCCGGCGCTTCGTGCAGGCTTTCGTCGATGGCGCGGCGAATCAGCTCCACCGCGTGATCGACATCGAAGGGCTTGGGCAGATACTCAAACGCGCCACCCTGAAAGGCCGCCACCGCGCTTTCAAGATCGGAGTAGGCGGTCATGATGATGATCGGCGTGGCCGGCAACTTGGCGCGCAAGGCTTGCATGAAATCGAGGCCTGAGGCGCCCGGCATGCGGATATCGCTGATCACGACCTGCGGCGTTTCCTCATCGTCGGCCAGTGCGTCTAGGCCGTCTTGCGCGGATACGAATGATTTATAGGCAATGCCTTCGCGGGAAAGTGATTTTTCGATCACCCAGCGGATGGATTTGTCGTCGTCTATGATCCAAACAGGTTTCATTGTGTCTTTCGGGTAGGTTCGGCCGTTCGCGGTTGACGTACGTGCTTATTTACCGTGAACGCCATGGGTGGCGGCGTCCACGATGGGGAGCAGGATCGTAAAACGGGTGTTGCCGGGAACGCTGTCAAACTCGATGATGCCGTGATGCTGGTTGACGAAATTCTGCGCCAGCGACAGTCCCAGACCGGTGCCGCCGTCGCGACCGGACACCAGGGGATAGAACACCTTGTCGCGCAGGGCTTCGGGCACGCCGGGGCCGTTATCGACGATCTGCACCATGATGGCGTGGCGATAGCGCTGCTTGGCGAGGGTGACCTGTCGGGCAATGCGGGTGATGAGACGAATCTCGCCGCGACCATCCAGCGCCTGCGCCGCATTGCGCGCCACATTCAGCAAGGCCTGGATGAGCGGCTCCGGATCGCCATACAGCTCGGGCAGGCTGGTGTCGTAATCCCGCTTGACGGACAGCGCCTCGGGAAATTCGGCCAGGATCAGCTTGCGCACGCGTTCAAGCAGCTCGTGAATATTGAGATGGCGCATCTTCGGCACGCGGTGCGGCGTCAACAGCCGGTCCATCAGCGCCTGCAGGCGATCGGCCTCATTGACGATGACCTGGGTATATTCCTTCAGGCCGCCGCCGCCCAGGTCGCCCAGTTCGCGCTCCAGCAATTGGGCGGATCCGCGAATCCCGCCGAGCGGATTTTTGATCTCGTGCGCCAGGTTGCGTATCAGTTCGCGGTTGAGCTGCTGGTGCTCGATGATCTTTTCCTCACGGGCGATCTTGAGGTGTTGGTCGAGCTGGTGCAATTCCAGCACCACGCGCTTATCCTCGGCCGGGCTGGCCACGCAGGCCAGATGCAGCAGGGGCGCGTTCGGCAGCTCCAACGTGAGCTCGTTTTCATTGAAGCCGGTGTCGGTTTTGATCACTTGCTCAAGCATGGAAAAAAGCGCGGCATTCCCTGGCAGCCATTTGTTCAGGGGATGGCCGTGCGCGCTCTTCTGGCTGAAGGCGAACAGGCTTTCGGCAGCGGGGTTGGCGTGGATGATGTTCAAGTCGTGATCCAGAATGAGGATCGCGGTCGATAACAGTTCGAGGCCGGCGTAGTCGTGAAGTGGATTATGAGTATTCACCATGGGTTCTTGTACTCTACTACCAGCAAGTTCCTTGCCAGCCTGATTGAAGATCAGCTTTGATTGTAGACATCACGGCTTACTGTGGACAAAACGTCAACGAAACAGCGGTAAAAAAGCGGGAAACAGGCCGAAACATAAAAAAACGCCGGAAGCTCATCGCGTCCGGCGTTCAAATTTCGATCAGTCGAACGATCGAAAGGAGTTTTGATAAGGATTATTGAACGGCAACCACTCCCGCCGCAGGTTCGGCGCGCAACTGGGAGCGCAGGCCGACCACATTTTTTTCATGCATGGTGATTTCATCCTGCAGGTCGCGGATGCGCTCGAAGTGATGCTCAACCTGTTCACGCTGCTCAGTGGTAATCAGTTTTTTGATGCCGGATTTGTCGGGTGCGGCGCTGAACGACGCGCGCAGCGCGCGAATCGAATCACTCTTCCTGGACTCGTCGGCGAGACCCGCTTTTGCATTGGCCAGTGATTCCTGCTCGGCCAGCAGCGAGTTCTGCAGACTGCGACGCTGCAGTTCAGCCTGACGCGCCTGGGTGGGTGTTGCAAGGACATTTGCCGGTTCTGTGGCCGCTGTCGGTGCGGTCATGGCCAATGATGCGTTTGCGGAAGCAGATGTCTCGATTGCATCCTTCGCGGGTAGCGACGCTTCAGCGGGCTTGGCAGCCATCGTGTGTGCAACGTTCATTGCGGCCACGGCGACTGTTTTTGGCGTACGTGGCACGGTTGTTACGCGCGCCACCGCGACGTTTCCACTTGCCGTTGACGACGCAGGGAGCGTGGAGGGGAGCACAGTAATCGGTTGCAGATCCATCCGCTCGGCGCCTTTGATCGGGGAATTGCTATAGGTGACTCGCCCGTTTTCATCAACATGCTTATAAATAATCTGCGCGCTCTGCGCGTATGCGTAAAAAGGTACGAATACCATGCAGACCAAGGCGAAACAGGTGGTTTTGATAAGTCGATGCATATGCGGAATCTTCCGTTTCAACAGCGGGAGAAGGGTCTATGAGCATATGCCCGGAAAATTTCTTTTACAACTCAATGGGTTGTGTGTTTTCTGCGTGTTGACACTAGGGATGGTAATGGCCGGCAATAGACTGCACCATTGGGCGGATTCCAGGTGCAATGCCGGTTGGAATGCGACTAAGAAGTTCATGAAAAAGGGCGGCAACCTTGCGATTGCCGCCCCTGCAGCGCTTATGGTCCTGCCGAAACGGATCAGGACGAGTAGTACATATCGAATTCAATTGGATGCGTGGTCATGCGGAAGCGCGTTACTTCCTGCATCTTGAGTTCGATATAAGCGTCGATCATGTCATTGGAGAACACGCCGCCTCGGGTCAGGAACTCGCGGTCCTTGTCCAGGTGCTCAAGCGCCTGATCCAGCGACGAGCACACGGTTGGGATTTTTGCATCTTCTTCCGGTGGCAGGTCATACAGGTTTTTGTCGGAAGGGTCGCCCGGATGAATCTTGTTCTGTACACCATCGAGGCCGGCCATCAACATCGCGGCGAAGGCCAGGTACGGATTCGCGGTCGGGTCCGGGAAACGGACTTCGATGCGACGCCCTTTGTCGGATTGCACATACGGAATGCGGATCGACGCCGAACGGTTGCGTGCGGAGTAGGCCAGTTTCACTGGCGCTTCAAAGCCGGGCACCAGACGTTTGTACGAGTTGGTGCCAGGGTTGGTGATCGCGTTCAAGGCGCGTGCATGCTTGATGATGCCGCCGATGTAGTACAACGCAAATTCCGACAGGCCGGCATAGCCGTTACCGGCAAACAGGTTTTTGCCGTTTTTCCAGACCGACTGATGCACGTGCATGCCGGAGCCGTTGTCGCCAACGATCGGCTTGGGCATGAAGGTTGCGGTTTTGCCGTAGCTGTGGGCGACATTGTGCACGGCGTATTTAAGGATCTGCGTCCAGTCGGCGCGCTGGGTCAGCGTCGAGAACTTGGTGCCGATTTCGCACTGGCCGGCGTTGGCAACTTCATGATGGTGGACTTCAACTTCCACGCCCATGTCTTCCAGCGCCAGGCACATCGCCGAGCGGATGTCTTGCAACTGATCGACTGGCGGGACCGGGAAATAGCCGCCCTTGACCGGCGGACGGTGGCCGAGATTGCCGCCTTCGAATTTTTCGCCGGTAGACCAGGCGGCTTCTTCGGAAAACACCTTGCACGAGCTGCCGGACATGTCGACGTTCCATTCGACCGAGTCAAAAATGAAAAACTCGGGCTCCGGACCGAAGTAGGCAGTATCGCCAATGCCGCTGGCTTTCAGGTAAGCCTCGGCGCGCTTGGCCAGTGAACGCGGGTCGCGGTCATAGCCTTTGCCGGTCGAGGGCTCGAGTACGTCGCAGGATAAAACGAGGGTGGCTTCATCGAAAAACGGATCGATAAACGCGGTGTTGGCATCGGGCATCAGCAGCATGTCGGAGGCTTCAATGCCTTTCCAACCAGCGATGGAAGAGCCGTCAAAGGCGTGACCTTCCGTAAATTTGTCTTCGCCAAACGCCTTGATTGGCACGGAAACGTGTTGCTCTTTGCCCTTGGTATCGGTGAAACGGAAGTCGACGAACTTGACCTCGTTGTCTTTCACCATCTTCAATACATCTGCGACAGCCATTTTTTTCTCCTGGTAAGTTTTTTGCGGAACGAAACTGAACTGAACTGGAACTTATAAGTTAATGGTGAAGTTCACGCCTTGATGCCGGCATAAACAATTAGACTGTGATAATTGGATTATCTAAATAGCAGAAAACATGCCACCGAATACTCAGCGTTAACTTGTTGAGATTGCGTAAAATTTTGTCATCACCTCAAATTTTATGCCCAATAATGGGGCCAAAAAAATAGTAACTGCACCAACATGGTGCATCGTGGAAATGCGGCATATTACGCGGTAACAACCTTGATTCTATCGCGATCATGCCCGTAGGATACGTGAACGGATTATGCAACCAGCAGGTTGGTTGACCGTGGACGGTGCGATGTTCAACCACAGGCTTTATAACAATGACAGATCGCTACGCCATCATCGGGAATCCGGTGGCGCACTCGAAATCGCCAGAAATCCATGCTGCGTTCGCGCGTGAAACCCGCCAGGATTTAAGCTATGAGCGAATGCTGGCACCGCTGGATAACTTTCGGCAAACCGTAAACGCGTGGCGCAGCAGCGGTGCGGCCGGCGCCAACATCACGCTGCCGTTCAAGCTCGAAGCTTTTGAGTTCGCGACCGAGCGCACCGCGCGCGCGCATCGTGGTGGTGCCGTCAACACGCTCAAGTTCGATAGCGGGAAGATTATTGGCGACAACACCGATGGCGTTGGACTATGCCGCGATATTGTCGACAACCTGGGCTTCGCGATTGCCGGCAAGCGCGTACTGTTGTTGGGCGCAGGTGGTGCTGCGCATGGGGTCGCCGGTGCCCTGCTGGATGAGGGGCCGGCGCTGCTGGCAATTACCAATCGCACTCTGCGCAAGGCTGAGGCCATCGTTGAACACCTGGTGGGCAACGATACCGCACACAACTTTCGGGTGCTGTCGCTGGCGGCGCTGCCGGCATCGCGATTTGATCTGATCATCAATGCCACCTCGGCGAGCCTCAGCGATAGTCTGCCACTGGTGCCAGCCTCGAGTTTTGCCGAAGGCTGCCTCGCTTACGACATGATGTATGGCATGGCCCAAACGCCGTTCCTGATGCTGGCAGCCAACAGCGGTGCGCGCACTGCAGATGGGCTCGGCATGCTGGTTGAGCAGGCGGCAGAGTCGTTCATACTGTGGCGTGGGGTCAGGCCGTCTACCGCTCCGGTGTTGACCATGTTGCGGCAGGCGCAAGCCGGCGGCCTGTAACGTCCGCCAGCTCAGGCTCGTCATGATCCGCAAATTTTTCATCTATTTCGCCGCACTTATCGGCCTGCTGGTCGTGGCGCTGCTGGCTTACCAGGGCTATGTTCTGATGAGACTCTGGTGGTGGGCCGATCATGCCCCCAGTACCACCGCGTTCATGGAGGCGCGTCTCGAGATCATGCGCGTCAAAGATCCGAAGGCGATATTGAAGTATCAATGGGTCCCCTATGGCCGGATTTCCGGCCAGCTCAAACGCGCCATCATCGTTGCCGAGGATGCCAAGTTCGTCGACCACGAGGGTTTCGACTGGGAAGGAATTCAGAAGGCCGTGGAAAAAAACCAGCGCAAAGGCAAGATCGTTGCCGGCGGCTCGACCATTTCCCAGCAGCTCGCGAAAAATCTGTTTTTATCCGGGCAACGCAGTGCATTGCGCAAGGGTGAGGAGGCGCTGATTACGCTGATGATGGAAGCGGTACTCGACAAGGAGCGAATCTTCGAGATTTACCTGAACGTCATCGAATGGGGCGATGGTATATTCGGCGCCGAGGCGGCGGCGCGACACTACTATGGCGTATCGGCGGCGCAATTGACGGCGGAGCAGGCGGCCAAGCTCGCGGCGATGGTGCCACGCCCGCGTTTCTATGACCGCAATCGCAATGCGCCGTGGCTGTTAAAGAAGGCACAGATCATCCTTGAGCGCATGCCGCAGGCGCAGTTGCCATGAAGGATGCGCGATGGAACTGATGTCATGGGTATTTTTCGGCCCCGCCATGCTGATCTCGCGTTGGCCGGTTGCGGGGGCGGTTATTGCCGCCGCTGCCATTGCGTTCCAGCTTGCGCTAACGCTGCGGGCGGGACGTCGTCTCGACGCGTCGTTTTTCCGCGAAGCGCCGGTTTTTGCCGGGCTGCTTTGGTTGATTTTCGGTTTTTACGAGAAGCAAATGATTGCGTTGATGCCGCGCATGGTTACCGGGGTGGACGCGAATCCATTGTTGCGCCTGGACCTGATCGTGCTGGTACCCATTCTTTACTTGCTAACGGGCGCGGCGATCTATTCAGTGGTTAGGCAACTCAGGGCAAAATAATAATTTACATTTCCGCAGCGGAAATGGCGATGGACACGCGGCGTCGGTGACTAGCGGCTGGGCCGGTCTTGACGGGGACGTGGTCCGCGGGGGCGCGATGATGAGCGCCGATCAATCTGGCTCTGAGGGGATTTTTTCATTTGAATAACAACCCGATCCGGCGGGTTTGCAACTTCAGCACCCGCACGGACCGGAATCGGTAGTTCAGCGAAAGCCTTGCGGCTTAGCCCATCGGCTTGATAAGCGGCGTGATCACCGGGGTGACCATCGGCGCGGGCCGGGGAGCAGCTGCCTTCTTTTTTGGGGCAGCTTTTTTGGCAGCAGGCTTCTTGGCAGCTTTTTTGGCAGCAGGTTTTTTGGCAGCCTTCTTTTTCGCAGCTTTTTTGGCAGCAGGCTTCTTGGCTACCTTCTTTTTCGCAGCGGGCTTTTTCGCAGCTTTTTTGGCAGCGGGCTTCTTGGCTGCTTTTTTAGCGGCAGGCTTTTTCGCAGCTTTTTTGGCAGCGGGCTTCTTGGCTGCTTTTTTAGCGGCGGGCTTCTTTGCAGCTTTTTTAGCTACCGGCTTCTTCGCTACTTTTTTAGCAGCGGGTTTCTTTGCTGCCGGCTTTTTTGCGACTTTCTTAGCTGCCGGCTTTTTCTTGGCTGTTGCCATGATCAACTCCTTTCGATGGTTGGACCGAATTGCTTGATATTGCGCACGGCGGACATCAACGACTTTGCCGCACTACCAATGAATCAGTTCAGACATGCGAACGATCGAGCGATGGCGAATGCCGTACTGCAAGAATGGCAAAACAACCTCACTCCGCTCGCGGTTGTTTCGCAAACATCTGCACAAGAAACCAAATGTTTGAAGAACATCGCGAGCACTTGGTGAAGCGGATTCTATTACAGAATTTTTTTTGAACACCACTTTATGTAGGTGTCAAGAGTGATTATTTGCATACGCCCGATTGCAAATGGTATCGATACGATACCAATCAAATTTGCATTGCGGGTTTTTGCATCAACTTGAAGTTGGGCGGCGCAAAAAAGCGTCTAGCCGGCGAGGTGCTCGCCTGCGATCAAATCGTCGAATGACTCGCGTTCCCGAATGAGATGAAAGGCGTTTCCATCGACCAGCACCTCAGCCGCGCGGGGGCGCGAATTGTAATTGGAGGCCATCACAAAACCATAAGCGCCCGCCGACAACACCGCCACCAGATCGCCCTCGCTTGCCGCCAGCGTACGCTCGTGACCGAGTACATCTGCACTCTCGCAGACCGGCCCGACCACGTCGTAGCTGCGCAGTGCCACGCCGGGCTTTGCCGTATGTGCCATCACGATCTCATGGTGCGCCTGGTAAAGCGAGGGGCGAATCAGGTCGTTCATGGCGGCGTCCACCACCAGAAAATTTTTCGTCTGCGTCGTCTTTACATACTCGACCCTGGACAGCAATACGCCGGCATTGCCGACCAGGACGCGGCCGGGTTCAAGCAGCAATTCAACATTGCGGTCGCCAAGGCTTTGCTGCAACGCCGCCGCATAGGCATCGATATCGATGGTGGACTCGTCGGAATAGGTAATGCCGACACCACCGCCGGGACAGATGTGGTGGATCGGGATACCATTCTTCATCAGCTCATCGGCCAGTGCCACGATGCGAGCCATCGCCTCCAGCAGCGGTGCTGCGTCGGTCAGTTGTGAGCCGATGTGGCAATCGACGCCGACCACATCGAGATGCGACAGCGATGCAGCCAGTTGATAGACCGCCAGCGCCCGCTCGAAAGCGATGCCGAACTTGTTGTTCTTGAGGCCGGTGGAGATATACGGATGCGTTTTGGCGTCAACGTCGGGGTTCACCCGCAGGCTGATGGCGGCACGCTTGCCGATGCGTGCGGCGATGGCATTGATGCGTTCAAGCTCGGGCTCGGATTCGACGTTGAAGCCTTTGATGCCGATGCGCAGTGCGAACTCGATCTCGTCGGCCGTCTTGCCGAGTCCCGAAAACACGACCTTGCGCGGATCGCCACCGGCAGCAATGACGCGCCTGAGTTCGCCGCCGGAAACGATATCAAAACCCGCGCCCAGCCTGGCGAATACATTCAGTACGGCGATATTCGAATTTGCCTTTACGGCGTAGCAGATGAGGTAGGGCTTGCCCTTGCGCGCCTTCTTCAGCGCATCGTCCAGACACGCAAACGACGCCGTCAGCGCGGCACGCGAATAGACGAAAACAGGGGTGCCGAACATCGTCGCCACGTCGCGCAGCGCAACGTCCTCCATGTGCAGCGAGCCATGTTCACCGCCGTGACGCGAGACGCCGAAGATTTCCAGTGGCGCGCTCATTTTGCGGCGTCTGCGGGCGAACTCCTGGGGGGATCCTGCGGCAGCTTCAGCGCGCCCTTCTGGCCGCATGCGCCCAGCAGTGAAGCTGTCAGCATTGCGGCTAGAATGAAGGCGACGCAGTGCGCGGTTTTGAGTGGTACGCGAGCGAAAATTGACATGGCAATCACACAGTTTTGAGTCGGAAAGGATGGTATCACGGGCATGGCGGACACTCAGCAAATGGACGAGAGCGAGTTTCATAAACGCGTCGATGCAATTCTTGCGACCATCGAATCGGCGTTCGACGAGGTTGAGGCGGACATCGATGCCGAGCTCAACGGCGGCATTCTTTCGCTTACCTTCGAGAATGGCAGCAAGGTCATCGTCAACCGGCAGACGCCGAATCGCGAGATCTGGGTTGCAGCGAAATCCGGCGGCTTTCACTTCCGCTGGGCAGAGAAGGATGGCGTGACCGCATGGTACGACACGCGCTCGACAGAGCGGCTCGAGCGTTTGCTGTCGCGCGTGATCAGCATGCAGTCGGAAAGTGTGATCGCGATCACATTCTGATGTTCATTGCTTGCGTCAAGCCCTAAAAATCCGGCTTGAAAAAGTTCGGCGCCTGCTTTAGTATCGGATCAATACCAAAGCCCCCAAGTTTAAAATTGAACCTGCATGGTATCGAATCGAAACTATATTTTACAGGAAGCGCGCCAAGGCAATAATTAAACCGCGCCAAAGTGAAGGGATGGATCTTGGATAAAAACCCGCTGGTGCTGCTGGAACTGGTCGAACGCCTCGGCAATCTGATGCGCGCCGAGAGCCGCCGCGTCGGTAGTGAGGAGCAACTGCAGCCGGTGCATGTCGAGGCGCTGGTCTACCTTTCCAAGGCCAACCGTTACTCCAATACTCCGCAGGCGCTTGCCGAATACGTCGGCATAACCAAGGGCACGGTCTCGCAAAGCCTGCTATTGCTGGATCGCCGTGGCCTGATCGAGCGTTATCAGGATGATCTGGATCGCCGTGTAGTGCGGCTGCGCCTGTCGCAGACCGGCGAACAGTTCCTGTATGACAACCAGCCACAGCATAGCTGGCAACAAGCCACCCGCAACATCAGCCCCAACCGCATCCGCAATGCGGTTTCGGCCTTGCGCGAAGCGCTGACCACACTGCAACAGGATAACGAAGGCAGCCCGTTCGGCAGCTGCCAAGGCTGTCAGCATTTTGAACGACTGTCGGCGCGCGCCTATCGCTGCGGCCTGATGGGCGATCGACTGTCGGGGCCGGAAACCAGGCGGATTTGCTGGTTATATGAAGAGAAGGGGACGGGCGCGGAAGACGAGGACGAAGAAGAATAACCCTCGCCGTCCCGCCCAGCCGGCGGTATCCCGCATGGAAGCGGGTGTTCTGAATCAGTGATCTATTTAACGGCCAGGCGCATTCTGGCCCTCGACGTCGCCGCCCGAACCTGCGCTGGCGCCGTCCCGCCGATATGATCCCGGCTCGCCAGCGAACCTTCCGGCGTCAGCACCTGATAGACATCATCCGTTACCAGCGCCGAAAATTCCTGCAAGGTCGACAGCGGCAAATCCGCCAGATCCTTGCCCGCCGTTTCAGCCGCTTTCACCGCCCGCGCCACCGCCTCATGCGCATCGCGGAACGGCAGGCCTTTTTTAACCAGATAGTCCGCCAGGTCGGTGGCGGTGGCGAAGCCGCGTTTGACCGCCGCTGCCATATTGGCTTTCTTGACCTCGATGCCGCCGGCCATATCGGCCAGCAGCGTCAGCGAATCGCGCACCGTGTCGACGGTATCGAACAGCGGTTCCTGGTCCTCCTGATTGTCCTTGTTATAGGTCAGCGGCTGGCCCTTCATCAGGGTCAGCAGGGTGATCAGGGCGCCGTTTACCCGTCCAGTCTTGCCGCGGATCAGTTCGGCCACGTCCGGGTTTTTCTTCTGCGGCATGATGCTGGAACCGGTACAGAAGCGGTCGGCCAGATCGATGAAGGCGAAATTCGGGCTCATCCAGATGATGATTTCTTCGCAAAAGCGCGACAGATGGGTCATGACCAGGGCGCCGGCGGACACAAACTCAATGGCAAAATCCCGGTCGGAAACCGCATCCAGCGAGTTTTCGCAAACGCCGTCGAAGCCCAGCTGCCTCGCCACAAACTCGCGGTCGATCGGGAAGGTGGTGCCGGCCAGTGCGGCGGCGCCCAGCGGCAAACGGTTCAGGCGTTTGCGGCAATCAATCATCCGCGCCTCGTCGCGCGACAGCATTTCCACATAGGCCATCAGATGGTGGCCGAAGGTGACTGGCTGGGCAACCTGCATATGGGTGAAGCCGGGCATCACCGTATCGGCATGCTGTTCGGCCAGTGTCACCAGGGCCAGCTGGGTATGGCGCAGGAGGGCGATAATCGTCTCGATCTCGCCGCGCAGCCACAAACGGATATCGGTCGCCACCTGGTCGTTGCGCGAGCGGCCGGTATGCAGGCGCTTGCCGGCATCGCCGATCAGCGCGGTCAGTCGTGCCTCGATATTCATGTGCACATCTTCGCGCTCGATCGACCATTCAAAGCCGCCGGCACGGATCTCCGCCAGGATTTTGCTCATGCCTCCTTCGATGTCGGCAAGGTCCTTGGCGCCCAGCACCCCGACCTTGGCGAGCATCCTGGCGTGCGCCAGCGAACCGTGGATATCGACTTCGGCCAGACGCTTGTCGAAACTGACCGAAGCTGTGAAGCGCTTGACCAGCTCGCTGACCGGCTCGGAAAAACGGCCGGACCAGCTTTTGGAACTTTGAAACGAATCGGACATGGTGGTTTTTCTGGGGTGAGTTGTCTTATTTGTTGTCAAGCGGCGGCGATTTCGCGCAGAATCACCGCAGGATGAACAGCCCCAGTATAAAACAAGCCCCTCCTCGCGCTGCTACATCGGCATCCGCCGCCAATACGGTCGCGCGCCTGCCCAATTTTTGCAACCTTGGCATCATGCTGCGGCTGGTGTTGGTGGTGAACGCTCTGATGTTTGCCGCGGCCGTGGTGCGCAGCGACGCCGGTCGCGAGCTGTGGGGGCAGTTTTTGCTGATGTCGGCGGTGGTGCAGCCGGCGATCATCGTCTCGTTGCTGCTCAGCTGTGCGTTGCATCCGCTATTTATCAAACTCGCCTATTGGCAAGGCGTTTCAGTCATTTTTGCCCTGGAAGCCAGTGTGGGTGCGGCCCTGTGGCTGCTGTTGCCGCAACTGCTGCCGTTCGTCGAACCGATGGCGTTCTGGCAGTTCGCGTTTTTCCTGTTGTTCATTACCACCGTGGTGCTGCTGTATTTCGACCTGCGTTCCCGTGCGCTTTCGCCCGCATTCGTCGAGGCGCGCTTGCAGGCGCTGCAGGCGCGCATCCGCCCGCACTTTTTGTTCAACACCATCAATGCGGTGCTGTCGTTGATTCGGGCTGAGCCGCGTCGTGCCGAGCGCATGCTGGAAGACATGGCCGAGCTGTTCCGCGTGCTGATGGCGGATAACCGCAAGCTTACGCCGCTGGCCGACGAGGTTGAGCTGTGCCGTCGCTACCTGGAAATCGAACATATCCGCCTTGGCGATCGGCTGATCGTCACCTGGCAAACCGACAATATGCCCGCCGATACGCTGGTGCCGCCGCTGATCCTGCAGCCACTGGTCGAGAACGCGGTCTACCACGGCATCGAGCCGCTCAACGGGCCGGGCGAGCTCAAAATCACCATCGAGACCAGGGGCAAGCAGGTGCTAATACGGCTGACCAATCCATTCCAACCCGATTCCACACATGTCTCCGGCAACCGCATGGCAATCGCCAATATCAAGGAACGCCTGCAGCTGCACTTCGATGCCGAAGCCAGCCTGAAAACCGAAATCCACGGCGGTACCTACGCTGTCACCATTACCGTGCCAATCGTGAATGCGAGAGACGAGCGATGACCCCCGCCAAAATCCTCATCATCGACGACGAAGCCCCCGCGCGCCGCCGTTTGCGCGATCTGCTCGACGATTGCCGCGAAAGCTTCCCGCTGGTGATTGCCGACGAGGCCGCCAACGGTGTCGAGGCGATCGACATCATCAATCGCGGCGGCATCGATATCATCCTCACCGATATCCGCATGCCGGTGATGGACGGGCTCGAAGTGGCGCGGCATATCGCCAGGATGGATGCCGCACCGAAACTCATCTTCACCACCGCCTTCGACGAATACGCGGTCAAGGCGTTCGAACTCAATGCCATCGACTACCTGTTGAAGCCGATCAAATTCGAACGCCTGCTGGCGGCCCTGAACAAGGCCCGCAAGGTCGAGGTCGGCCAAGTTGAAGCCGTTGCCGAGGCCACCAGCGCGCGCCGCAAGCACCTGGCCATCCACGAGCGCGGCAAGATCGTGCTGGTGCCGATTGCCGACATCATTTACCTCAAGGCCGAACTCAAATACGTCACCGTCAAAACCGCCGCCAAGGAACATCTGCTGGAGGAGTCGCTGACCAAGTTGGAAGACGAATTCGCCGGCATGTTCACGCGCATCCATCGCAGCGCGCTGGTGGCCAACAAGGCGGTGGCCGGGTTCGAGAAAGTGGCCGACGATGCCGGCAACGGCGAAGAAAGCGGCAGCCATTGGGTGGTGCTGCTGCACGGTGTTGCGGAAAAACTGCCGGTGTCGCGCCGCCAGGCGCATGTGGTGCGGGAGTTTTAGGGCAGCGTGCCCACGATTGATGATCGCGGTTGCGTCCAACACTTTGCGGTCTACTCCCCCCTTGGAAAAAGGGGGGCGGGGGGGATTTGCGGCCGTTACTATTTACGCAATATCTAACTGGCGAACAGCAAAAATCCCCCTCATTCCCCCGTTACAAAAACAAAGGGAGAAGCACGAGGCAGCGAGCACGACTTGCCGCTAACCACGGTCCTTCAGCTTGGCAAACGCCGCCGCCATCGCGCTTGCAGCCGTTCCCGGTTCGGCTTGGCGCGACTGATTTTGCTGAGGGCGATTGCCCGGAGACCCGGCATGGGTGCGCCGTTCGGAAGCATTGCCTCGGGAAGCCGCGCCAGTGCTCGTGTTTGGGCCTGCCTTCGGTGTGGGGGTGTCGTTCAGCCGCATCGTCAGCGCGACCCGATTGCGCCGCTCATCAATCTCCAGCACTTTCACCTTCACCACCTGGCCGGTCTTGACCACATCGCGCGGGTCCTTGACGAATTTTTCCGCCAGCGCGGAAATATGCACCAACCCATCCTGATGCACGCCGATATCGACGAACGCGCCGAACGCCGCCACGTTGGTCACCACGCCCTCCAGAATCATCCCCGGCTGCAGATCGCTCAGTTTTTCCACGCCGTCCTGGAAGGTGGCGGTGGTGAATTCAGGTCGCGGATCGCGGCCGGGTTTTTCCAGCTCTTTCAGGATGTCGCTGACGGTCGGCACGCCGAAACGCTCATCGGCGTATTTTTCAGCGTGCAGGCCTTTCAGCAGCTTGCCGTCGCCCATTACCGCTTTCATGTCTTTCTGGATATCGGCGAGGATTTTCTCGACCACGGGGTACGCTTCGGGGTGAACGCTGGAGGCGTCGAGCGGATTGTCGCCGCCGACGATGCGCAAAAATCCCGCCGCCTGCTCGAACGCCTTGTCGCCCAGACGCGGCACCGCTTTCAATTGCGCGCGCGACTTGAATGCGCCGTGGCTGTTGCGATAATTGACGATATTCGCCGCCACCGATGAAGATAGCCCCGAGACCCGCGCCAGCAGGGCGCTGGAGGCCATGTTCACGTCCACGCCCACCGCGTTCACACAATCTTCCACCACCGCCTCGAGGCTGCGCGCCAGCTGGCTTTGGTTTACATCGTGCTGATATTGGCCAACGCCGATTGATTTTGGATCGATCTTCACCAGCTCGGCCAGCGGATCCTGCAGGCGCCGTGCGATCGACACCGCGCCGCGCAGGCTGACGTCCAGATCGGGCAATTCCTTGGACGCAAATTCCGACGCCGAATACACCGAGGCGCCGGCTTCCGAGACCACAATCTTGGTCATCTTCTGTTCCGGCAGGCCCTTGATCAGGTCGGCTGCCAGCTTGTCGGTTTCGCGTGAGGCGGTGCCGTTGCCGATCGAGATCAGATCGACGCGATGCTTCTTCGCCAGGATCGCGAGCGTGTGCAAGGAGCCTTCCCAGTCGCGGCGCGGCTCGTGCGGGTAGATGGTGGCCGTCTCCAACACCTTGCCGGTGTTATCCACCACCGCCACCTTGCAGCCGGTGCGAATGCCGGGGTCCAGCCCCATGGTCGCGCGCGGGCCGGCGGGGGCGGCCAGCAGCAGGTCTTTCAGGTTCTGCGCAAAGATATTGATCGCCTCGATCTCGGCGCGCTCGCGCAAATTGCCCATCAACTCGGTTTCCATATGCAGCGAAATTTTCACGCGCGAGGTCCAGCGCACCACCTCGCTCAGCCATTTGTCGGCGGGGCGATTCTTGTTGGCGATCTTGCCGAGGCCCGCGATCATGTCTTCAATCGGGTTGAACGGCGCGCTCCATGTTGGTTTCTCTTCTTCCGTATCGAGGCGTAAGGCGACGGTCAGGCAGCCCTCGTTGCGGCCACGGAACAGCGCGAGTGCGCGATGCGAGGGAATTGTCTTCCAGGTTTCCGAGTACGCAAAATAATCGGCGAACTTGGCGCCTTTATCCGCCTGGCCCTCGATCAGTTTCGATTCCACCACCCCATGCGCGCTCAGATAATCGCGCACCCGCGCCAGCAGCGGTGCGCTTTCGGCAAAGCGCTCCATCAGGATTTGCTTGGCGCCTTCGAGTGCGACTTTCACATCTGGCACCACGGTGTCCTTTTCTGCCGGCTTCAAAGGCTCCGCGCGCAGATATTTCTCTGCTTCGGTTTCAGGCGTCAGCATCGGGTCAGTCAGCAAGGCATCGGCCAGCGGCTCCAAGCCGGCCTCGCGGGCGATCTGTGCCTTGGTGCGGCGTTTTTGCTTGTAGGGCAGGTACAAATCT
>JANMXS010000076.1:0-5451 GCA_031394335.1 Burkholderiales bacterium | reverse complement strand
GGCGGGGTGACACCGGCAACCCGCGAGTATTTGCAGGCGGCGCGTGAACTCTGCAACCAGCACAAGGCCCTGCTGATATTCGACGAAGTGCAATGCGGCGCCGGCCGCACCGGCGAGCTGTTTGCCTACATGAAGTACGGCGTGACGCCGGACATTCTGAGTTCCGCCAAGGGCATCGGCGGCGGCTTTCCGCTGGGGGTGATGCTGACCACGGCCGAGATCGCCACCAGTTTCGCGGTTGGCGCACACGGCAGCACCTACGGGGGCAATCCGCTGGCCTGCGCGGTTGGCCTGGCGGTGCTCGATATCATCAGCGCGCCCGATACCCTGCAAAACGTGAGCCAACGCCACCGGCAAATCGTTGGCGGCCTCAACGAGCTCAAACGCAAATACCAGGTGTTCAGGGAAGTGCGCGGCGATGGCCTGCTGATCGGCGCCGAGCTGGCCGAGAAGTGGAAAGGGCGCGGCAAGGAATTTGTGAAGATGGCCGAGAAGCATGGCCTCATGATTCTGATCGCCGGCCCGGATGTGATGCGCATTGCACCCTCGCTGCTGATCACCGCAGACGATGTCGAGCAAGGGCTGAAGCGCTTCGACGCCACCATCGCGGAATTGCTGGCGGCAGAAACCTCGGCGGCGGCCTGAGCAATTGAAATGCTGATCCTTCGTCCCTGCCAGATATCGGACCTGCCTGCGGTCGAGCGCATCGCGGCGCGCAGTGCGGTGGGCATCACCTCGCTGCCGCCGGACCGCGAAAAACTTCATGACAAGATTCTGTCCTCGGCGCATTCGTTCTCCTCCGAGGTCGATGTCAACGGCGAGGAAATCTATTTGTTCGTGCTGGAAGATATCACCACCGGCGAGATCGTCGGCACCAGCGGCATCGTCGCCTCGGCCGGCTTCCATGACCGCTTTTACAGCTATCGCAACGAGATCATCGTCCACGCCTCGCAGGAACTGAAAGTCAGCAACAAGATTCATGCTCTGCACCTGTGCCACGATCTCACCGGCTATTCACTGCTTAATTCGTTTTATATCGATCCGGCGTACCGGCAAAGCGAATGGCCGCAACTGCTGTCGCGCGCGCGCCTGCTGTTCATCAGCGAATTTCCGCGCCGCTTTGCCGACAAGATCGCCGCCGAAAACCCTGGCCTCTGCGACGAGCATGGCCGCTCTCCGTTCTGGGAGGCAGTGGGCAAACGCTTTTTCAATATGGAATATCCGCAGGCTGAACAGTTGTCGGGCGGACGCAGCAAAACTTTCATCGCCGAACTGATGCCGCAGTATCCGATCTATGTGCCGCTGCTGCCGGCGGACGCCAAACTGGCGATCGGTCAGCTGAACCCGATCGGCGAATTGCCGTTTTCCATCCTGCTTGACGAAGGCTTCGAGGCCGATACCTATGTCGATATTTTCGATGCCGGCCCGACTGTGGAGGCGCGGGTGCAGTCGTTGCGTACTGTGCAAGGAAACAAACGTCTGAGTGTAAATCTGCTTTCTTCGGTGGCGGGCGTGCCATGCATCATCGCCAATACATCTGCTGAATCGTTTCGCGCGACCATCGCCAATGCGAGCCGGCAAGCCGGTGCGCCCAACCAAGAAACGGGCGAGGAAATTTCGCTGACACATGAGGTTGCCAGGTTGCTCGAACTGGCGCCCGGCGATGCGGTGCGCGCGGTGCCGCTGGCCGGCAGTTGGGGGACGACATCATGATGATCGTTCGCCCGATCGCGGCTGACGATCTTGCCGCACTGTTCCAGCTGGCCAATCGGGCCGGCGTGGGCCTGACCACCCTGCCGGCCAATGAGGAGCAGCTGAAAAAGCGCATTGACGCCTCGCTGGCCACGTTTGCCGGCAGTGCCGCGCGTGCCGACGAGCTGTTCGTATTCGTGCTCGAAGATACAGAGGTAAAACGCATTGTCGGCATCTGCGCCATCGCGGGTGCGGTTGGCCTGCGCCAGCCCTGGTATTCCTATCGCGTCGGCCTGGTGGTGCATGCCTCGCAGGAACTGGGCATCTTCACCCGGACGCCGACCCTGTTCCTGTCGAATGATCACACCGGCCAGAGCGAGCTTTGTTCCCTGTTCCTCGACCCGGAATATCGCGTCGGCAAAAACGGCAGCCTGCTGTCGAAATGCCGTTTTCTGTTTCTCGCCCAGTTCCGCGAGCGCTTCTCGAAAAAAATCATCGCCGAAATGCGCGGCGTCTCGGATGCCCATGGCAAATCGCCGTTCTGGGACAGCCTTGGCCGCCATTTTTTCTCAATGGAATTCGGCGAGGCCGATTACCTGACCGGCATCGGCAAGAAATCTTTCGTTGCCGAACTGATGCCCAAGCATCCCTTGTACAGCTCGTTTCTGACGCCCGAAGCCCAGGCCGTGATCGGCCAGACCCATGAGTTGACGCGTCCGGCGCTGGCGATGCTGGAGAGCGAGGGCTTCCGCTATGAGGGCCATGTCGATATTTTCGATGCGGGCCCGGCAGTGGAATGTGATATCGACGATATTGGAGCGGTTGCCGCCAGCCGGATTTATAAAGTCGCTGCAGCCGCCTCCGCCCAGCCTGCTTCGCCGGAGGTTAACTACCTGCTATCGAATACCAGCCTTGCCGGATTTCGCGTGCTGCTATGCAGGGGAACACCGCAGGGCGAGGTCTTTTCGCTCAGCGCAGAGCAGTGCGCGGCGCTCGATGTAAAACCCGGTGATGCGATACGCGCGGTCCCGCTCTCGCCCAAGGATCGCGCCATTCGCGGCGTAGCCTGATTCTGTAAAACACTGGATGCAACCCTGGCGTTGACGCGCCACCGTCGAACCACAATTTCCTTGAATGAAGCAGCGCAAATGAAAACCCATTGGATCAACGGTCGCTGGCAAGAAGGTCTGGGCGCCGAATTTTTCTCGCGCAACCCGGTAAGCAATGAACGCGTATGGCGCGGTCGCGCCGCGTCGGCACAAGATGTTGCTGCGGCCGCCTCCGCAGCCCGCAGCGCGTTCACCGCCTGGTCTGATCTGGCGTTTGAAAAGCGCGAAGCCATCATCCGCGAATTTGCGCGCCTGCTGGGAGAACACAAGGCGAAACTTGCGCATACCATCGGTCGCGAAACCGGCAAGCCGCTATGGGAAGCGCTGACCGAAGTGGCGACCATGGCGGCGAAGATCGATATTTCGATCAAAAGTTATCACGAGCGCACCGGCAGCAAAACCACAGCACAGCCGGAAGGCGTTGCGGTGCTGCGGCATCGGCCGCATGGCGTGGTCGCGGTGTTTGGTCCCTACAACTTTCCCGGGCATTTGCCCAACGGGCATATCGTGCCGGCGCTGCTGGCCGGCAATACGGTGATTTTCAAGCCGAGCGAGCTGGCGCCGGCCAGTGCGCAGGCCACCGTTGAATTGTGGGAGCAGGCAGGGCTGCCGACGGGTGTGCTCAATCTTGTACAGGGTGCGCGCGATACCGGCGTGGCGCTTGCCAGTCATCCTGAAATCGACGGCCTGTTTTTCACCGGCAGCTCGCAGACCGGGCATGCCCTGCACCAGCAATTTTCCGGCCAGCCCAACAAAATTCTGGCGCTGGAAATGGGCGGCAATAACGCGCTGATTGTTGGCGAGGTGAGTAATGTGGACGCGACCGTGCATCACATCGTGCAGTCGGCGTTTATCTCGGCAGGGCAGCGTTGCACCTGCGCGCGTCGCCTGCTGGTGCCGGTTGGCGCGCCAGGCGATGCGCTGCTCAAGCGTCTCGTCGAGGTCAGCGCGCGCCTGACGGTTGGCGCATTCGATGCCGAGCCGCCGCCGTTCATGGGAGCGGTCGTCAGTGCCGCGGTCGCGCAAAAATTGCTCACCGCACAGGCGGCCATGCTGGCGCGTGGCGCCAAGTCGCTGCTGGCGATGAAGTTGCTGGTCGACGATACCGCACTGCTGTCACCAGCGATCATCGACATCACCGGCATTGATGGCCTGCCCGATGAAGAACATTTCGGCCCGCTGTTGCAGGTGATTCGCTATGCCAATCTTGAAGAGGCCGTGCGCATCGCCAATCGCACACGTTATGGCCTGGCCGCCGGACTGCTATCGGACAGTAAAGCGCAGTACGAATATTTCGAGCGTCATATCCGCGCCGGCATCGTCAACTGGAATCGCCCGCTGACCGGCGCTTCAAGTGCGGCGCCCTTCGGTGGCGTTGGCGCCAGCGGCAACCATCGCGCCAGCGCCTATTACGCCGCCGATTACTGCGCCTATCCGCAGGCCTCGCTGGAAAGCGAAACCATCGTGTTACCCGACAAACTGAGTCCCGGATTGACGCTATGAGTACGTTTGAATTCAACTTTGATGGCCTGGTCGGCCCCACGCACAACTACAGCGGCCTGTCGTTCGGCAATATCGCCTCGAGCATCAATCAGGGCGCGGTGGCCAATCCGAAGCTGGCGGCGCTGCAAGGCCTCGCCAAGATGAAGGCCCTGCATGATCGTGGCTTTAAGCAGGGTGTACTGGCCCCGCAGGAACGGCCCAGCGTGGCGACTTTGCGCGCACTGGGATTTACCGGAAGCGATGCAGAGGTCATTCAAACTGTCGCCAGACAGGCGCCACTGCTGCTTGGCGCAACCACTTCCGCCTCGTCGATGTGGGCGGCCAATGCGGCTACCGTCAGTCCCAGCGCCAATACGGCGGATGGTCGCGTGCATTTCACCGCCGCCAACCTCAACAACAAGATTCATCGCGCCATCGAGCATCCGACCACCAGCCGGCTGTTGAAAGCCATGTTCCCCGGCGACAAGCATTTCGTGCATCACGCCGCCTTGCCAGGCTGTCCGCAAATGGGCGATGAGGGGGCGGCCAATCACACGCGCTTTTGCCGCGCTTATGGCGAGCCGGGAGTTGAACTGTTTGTTTACGGTGCCACGGGATTCAATACATCCGCACCGGCCCCGCAAAAATACCCGGCGCGGCAAATGCTGGAGGCCTCGCAGGCGGTGGCGCGTCTGCATGGTGTGCCCGCCGCGCGCAGTGTGTTTTCTCAACAGAATCCGGCAGTGATCGACGCTGGCGTATTCCACAACGATGTGATCGCCGTCGGCAATGGCAATGTGCTGTTCTGCCACCAGCAGGCCTTCCTCGACCAGGCCGGCACCTATGCTGAACTACGCGAAAAATTCGGCGCGGATTTCACTGTGATTGAAGTCGGTAATGATGACGTCAGCGTTGCCGAAGCGGTTTCCACCTATCTGTTCAACAGCCAGCTGCTGACACGGGCGGACGGCAAGATGCTGCTAGTGCTGCCCGAAGAATGCCGCAGCAATGCGCGCGTCTGGGCGTATCTGCAAAAGCTGCTGGCGATGAATACGCCGATCCAGGAATTGCTGATTTTTGATCTGCGCGAAAGCATGCGCAATGGTGGCGGCCCGGCTTGTTTGCGTTTGCGGGTGGAACTGAATGAAGCCGAAGCGCGCGCCGTGAA
>JANMXS010000075.1:0-4827 GCA_031394335.1 Burkholderiales bacterium | reverse complement strand
GGGAAGGGCACGATCAGGGTGATGGTTTTTTGCGGATAGGGTTGCGCCAATGCATTACCGGCCCCGAGTGCAAGTATTAAGCCAAGAACGAAAGCGGCTGCGATTTTTTTGTTGCCGAACATGTTGATCTCCTTGAAAAGGTTTTTTTATTCTGCAAGTGTACGGTGTGATTATCCGCAACAAACTCAACATCCGTCGTTCCAGCGCAGGCTGGAATCCAGTCCATCGTATTTTCAAAACTTGGTTCGGACTGGATCCCAGCCTCCGCTGGGACGACGAATAAATAGCCTTTGTCGCAAAGCTATGTTCAGGTGGCCTTCGAATGGCTCCCGGCTTTGCTCACCAGTTCACAAATAGCGCGCGTCACCTCCACCGTCTTCGCCTTGCCGCCCAAATCACCCGTATGCAGCGCCGGGTTGGCGGTGACGGTTTCGATGGCGCGCATCAGCACTGCGGCCGCCTCGTTCTCGCCCAGATGTTCCAGCATCATCACGCACGACCAGAAGGTACCGATCGGGTTGGCGAGGCCCTTGCCCATGATGTCGAAGGCCGAGCCGTGGATCGGTTCGAACATCGACGGGTAGCGGCGTTCGGGATCGATATTGCCGGTGGGCGCGATGCCGAGACTGCCGGCCAAGGCGGCGGCGAGATCGGAAAGAATATCGGCGTGCAGATTGGTGGCAACCATGGTGTCGAGCGAAGCCGGGCGATTGACCATGCGCGCGGTGGCGGCATCGACCAGTTCCTTGTCCCAGGTGACGTCGGGAAATTCGCGGCTCACTTCCAGCGCGATTTCGTCCCACATCACCATCGCGTGACGCTGTGCATTCGATTTGGTGATCACCGTCAGATGCTTGCGCGGCCGCGATTGCGCCAGCTTGAAGGCGAAGCGCTGGATGCGGGCCACGCCGGCGCGCGTCATGATCGAGACATCGGTGGCGACTTCGATCGGATGGCCTTGGTGCGCGCGCCCGCCGACACCGGAATACTCGCCCTCGGAATTTTCGCGAACAATCACCCAGTTGAGATCATTCGGCCCCAGGCGCGCCAGCGGTGAGGTAATTCCAGGCAGCACGCGGGTGGGACGCACATTGGCGTACTGGTCGAAGCCCTGGCAGATTTTGAGGCGCAGGCCCCATAGCGTGATGTGATCGGGAATATGCGGGTCCCCCGCCGAGCCGAACAGGATCGCATCCTGCTTGCGCAGCGGCTCCAGGCCATCGGCCGGCATCATCACGCCGTGCTGGCGATAGTAATCGCCGCCCCAGTCGAAGTTTTCAAATTCGAATTTGAAATGGGATTGCGCGGCGGCCAACGCGGCAAGCACTTCACGCCCGGCCGGAATCACTTCCTTGCCGATGCCATCGCCGGGGATGCAGGCAATGCGGTAGGTTTTCATGGCGTATCAACTTTCATTTATCGGGGACGGAAAAAGTTTAGCACCGGCGCGATGCGGCTTCCTTGTCCCATGTCGTGCCGGTCGGAGGAAATGGCTGCAGTGGGATGTTGGGTTACGTCGCAAAAAGCCGCGCCTAACCCAACCTGCGGATTTAATCCAGCTTGACCCCCGCCGCTTTCACCACCTTCGCCCAGCGTTCGCTCTCGATTTTCAGAAAGGCCGTGAAAGCATCGCTGCCCAAAAACGCCGGATCGGCGCCCAGTTGCACCATGCGCGTTTTCACTTCCGGCGATTCCAGCGTGACGCGAAACGCCTCGCTCAATTTGGCGACTATTTCCTTCGGTGTCTTCGCCGGCGCAAGGATGCCGTAGAAGCCGACCACCTCAAAATTTTTCACGCCCGCTTCGGCCATCGTCGGCACGTCCGGCAAGGCTGGGTTGCGTTGCGGCGAGGTGATCGCCAATGCGCGCACCTTGCCCTGCTTCACGTATTGCGACACCTGAGGAATCGATTCCGCCATGAACTGCACCTGGCCGCCGAGCAGGTCGGTAAACGCCGGCGCGGTGCCCTTGTACGGCACATGCAGCATATTGATGCCGGTGGCCTGCTTCAACATTTCCGGCACCAGATGCGAGATGCCGCCGTTGCCGGCCGAACCGTAATTGAGCTTGCCCGGATTGGCCTGCGCATACATGACCAACTCGGCGAGCGTTTTCACCGGGACATCGTTGTTGATCACCATCACCAGCGGTTGCTGTGCGGTGCGTGCAATCGGCACGAAATCGCGCAGAGTGTCGTAGGGCAGCGCGGTATACAGCGGCGGGTTGATGACCATGGTGCCGGTATTGGCGACCAACAAGGTGTAACCATCGGGCGCCGACTTGGCGACGAACTCGGCGCCGATCGAGCCGCCGGCGCCGGCCCGGTAATCGACAATCACCGGAACCCCCAGGGCCTGTTGCAATTTATCGACCAGCAGGCGTGCATGCGTATCGAGCGGCCCGCCGGCCGGGAAGCCGATCATCAGCTTGATCGGTTTGTCTGGGAAGGCGGCATGGGCAAATGATGCGAGCGCGAATGAAAACGCAAGCAGCAGGGCCAAGGTACATTGGCGAACCAAGCGCGGGGCGGATGCTGGGCGGGGCGGGTTCATGTTCATTGTTATATCCCTTGGGATTGATATGGTCAGAACGCTGCGTTGCATACTTTACAGCGGTCAGCTGCAATCTGCCGGTATCGACGATCCGTGCACTACGGCGCGCGGCGAATTGTGGCGCATTGTTTGAGGTGTCAATTGACCCCTGCTTGTCGCTGCGTCAGAATGATGACCAGATCAAAATTCGTCAGAGAGCAGTCAATGCCGGTTAAAAGCAAAGTGGTGGTCCCCACGGTTCGCAAACTCAATCAGTTATCCGAATCCAGTGGCGAGCTGCGCAGGGGCAGCGGCCTCATCACCGGCGTGATCGCGCTGTCATTGGCAATTTTGTGCTTTCTCGGGGTGCTGGCGTTTCACTTTCCGGCCTATCTCACCACGCCCGAATTGCGCAAGGCCTACGACGTGCAGACGCTGCGCCATGTGCTGCTGGCGGCGATGATCATTGCCGGTGGACTGTCGCTGGCCAATATCATCTTCAATCGCTCACGCTGGTTGTCGGCATCCGCGTTTGCCCTGGTTACCTTGAGCGCCTTGCTTGGCGGTCACAAGGTGCCGGTGGGCGAGTTCGCCGACAACACAAACTACATCGGCCTCGACTGGTTCATTCTCGATCTGCTCGGCTCGACGCTGATTTTCATCTTCATCGAAAAGCTGTTTCCGCTCAAAAAATCGCAGCCGGTATTCCGCCCCGAATGGCAGACGGATTTTCATCATTTCATCGTCAATCACCTGATCGTCGGCTTTATCCTGCTGGCCACCAACAAGCTGGTGCACAGCGGATTCGATTGGGCAATCAATGCGAATCTGCAAGGCTGGATTCAAGGGCTGCCCTTCGTGCTGGAGCTGCTGCTAATCGTGTTTATCGCCGACATGGTGCAGTACTGGACGCATCGCGCCTATCACGAGGTGCCTGTCTTGTGGCGCCTGCACGCGGTGCATCACAGCGCCAAAAGCATGGACTGGCTGGCCGGCTCGCGCCAGCATGTGCTCGAACTCATCATCACCCGCACCCTGATCCTCGCGCCGATTTATGTGCTCGGATTTTCCAAGGGCGTGATCGATGCCTACATCATCATCGTCGGCTTCCAGGCGGTGTTCAACCACTGCAATGTCGATGTGCGGCTCGGCCCGCTGCGCTACCTCATCGTCACGCCGAATTTTCACCACTGGCACCACTCGCAGGACCAGGAAGCGCTGGATCGCAACTATGCGGCGCAGTTTGCCTTTATCGACTATATGTTCGGCACCGCGGTGAATGCGGAGCGCAAGTGGCCGGATAAATACGGCGTGCTCGGCGACTATGTGCCGAACGGATTCTGGAAGCAGGTGGGGTTTCCGTTTACGTGGCGGAACAAGCCTGCGGAAAAAGCTGATGGCGCTTGAGGCAGAGGTTCAATTTTCGATGAAGTCCTGTAGCCTGGATGCAGCGCAGCGGAATCCGGGATTGCTGCCACCGAAAGATCGCCCTCGATTACGCGGCGCTTCATTGCGGCTACGACTGGTCGAGGCGCAAGTATAAATTTCGATGAAGTGTCGCCCCGGATTTAGTCCGGGGCCCAATTTAATTCGGGCTCGCGTGGTTGCAAAATTTGATCCCGGACTAAATCCGGGATGACAGTGAAGGTTTAATGATTGCCGCCATTGGCCGCACCCACTCTGCAAACCGGCAATTAAAATCGTAGAACGCCATTCGACGCGCCTTTACAGCCAAAAATGCTCCGAAATCCGCGCCAGTGCTAGGGTTTCATTGTTCAGAAAATCGCTACTCAATCTTCCCGATCTTCCGCACCACCTCAATCAATCGCTTCGCATCCTCATCCCAGAATTTCTTGAACTCGGGCGCATCGAGATAAAAGATCGGCGTCTCGATCTTGGCCATGCTGGCCTTGAATTCTTCATCATTCACCGTCGCGCGCACGCCATCGCGCAGGGTTTTCATTACCGGCTCTGGCGTACCGGCGGGCGCGAACAGGCCGGACCAGATGTAATACTCGACGTTGTAGCCCAGCTCCTTCAACGTCGGCAGATCGGGAAACGCAGCAAGGCGTTTGCCGCCCCAACTGGCCAGTGGCCGCAGCTTGCCGGCTTTGATTTGCGCGCTGGCAATCGAGGGGCCGAGCAAGCCCACATCGACCTGGCCGCTGAGCAATGCGATCAACGCGGGGCCACCACCGGCGTAGGGGATGTGTTTCATCTCGATACCGGCCGCGTAATCGAACATCTCGGTGGCGACATGATAAGTGCCGTAGTTACCCGATGAGGAATAGTTGAT
>JANMXS010000074.1:0-3475 GCA_031394335.1 Burkholderiales bacterium | reverse complement strand
CGGCGCAGGCGCTTGGCAAGTTTGTTGGCTTCGTATTGCTGCTTTTGCGTGAGGTTGTCCATTGCCATGTTTACAGAGCGCTCATTACAAGACTATTTCGCGTCCGCCATCGACCGCCAGAATTTGTCCGGTCACATAGGGCGCGTCTAGCATCAGGTATTTCACTGCGCCGGCGATATCCTCGGCGCTGCCGACGCGCTTCAGGGGCGTCTGCTGCACGATACGCCGGCGCTCGGCTTCAGGATAGTCGTCCGGATTGCCGTGGCCGGGCTCGGGCCACATGATCGCGCCCGGTGACACGCCATTGACGCGTACCTCCGGCCCCAGGTCCAGCGCCAGGGCGCGCGTCAGGCCGGCCAGTCCGGCCTTGGCCGCGGTGTACACCACAAAATCTTTCAACGGCCGGCCGGAATGGATATCGACGATATTGACGATGCTGCCGCGGCTTTTGCGCAGATACGGGGCCGCTGCCTGCGACAGAAACAGCGGCGCTTTCAGGTTCGAGCCGATCAAATCCAGCCAGTGATCTTCACTGATTTTCCCCAATGGCGTGGCGTAGAACGACGAGGCGTTATTGACCAGGCCGTCGAGTCGGTCGAAGCAGCCCTGCGCCTGATCGATAAGGGCCGCCAGGATCTTCGCATCGAGCAGATCGCCCTGCACGGCGGCGGCGGAATTCGCACGTATTGCGTTCAGCTCGTTGACCAAGCCTTCTGCATCGCCGCGTGAACGATTGAAGTGAATAATGACATTGGCGCCGGCCGCGTGCAGCGTGCGCGCGATGGTGGCGCCGACGCGCCGGGCGCTGCCGGTGACGAGGATGGCCGGAACGGCGGGGGGCTGCATGCTATATTTGCTTTCGATTTGCCGACGCCACCATAGGCGCCAGCAGACCGGCATTTTATCCCAGCGCCCTGTCCACTGCCCCGTTTTCTTCCCCCTTTCTTCCCTGTTCACTTCCTTTCCATTGCCTTGAAAACCCCGCTGAATTCGCGCCACTCCGCGCAACTGCCACCCCCGGATGCGGATGCTCTGGTCCATTCGCAGGCCTGTGCAGCGATGATCCGTGCCGAAATCGCCAGGGTTGATGGCTGGATTTCGGTCGCGCGCTTCATGTATCTGGCCCTCTACGCCCCCGGCCTGGGTTATTACGCGGCCGGTGCGCGCAAGTTTGGCGCGGCCGGGGATTTTGTGACCGCGCCGGAAATTTCCGCGATGTTCGGGCAATGCATTGCGCGGGCCATTGCCGATACGGTTCGCGCCACCGGCGGCGACGTGTTGGAACTTGGTCCGGGCTCCGGCAAACTTGCCTGCGATGTGCTGCTCGAACTCGATGCCCTGGGGGTATTGCCAAAGCGCTATTTGCTGCTCGAAGTCAGCGCCGATTTACGTGAGCGTCAGCAACAAGCCCTGTCGCAATTGCCGGCACATCTTGCCGAGCGCGCGCTATGGATCGATACGTTGCCGGACACCTTCGATGGTGCAGTAATCGCCAATGAAGTGCTGGACGTGGTGCCGGTACACCTGGTGACATTCCTTGGTGGCTGGATTTTCGAGCGCGGCGTGGTGGCCGATGAAAATCAGCAGTTCAAATGGCGCGATGTGCCGGCCCTGCCTGCGCAACTGGCGGCGCCGGTTGCGCGCATTCAGGCGGGATTCGACAACCATATGCCGCCGGAGGGCTACCTCACCGAAGTTGCGCCCGCCGTCGATGGCCTGGTGAAAGGTCTGGCCGCGATGCTCAGGCACGGTACCTTGCTGCTGATCGACTACGGCTTTCGCCGCGCCGAGTTCTATCACGACAGCCGTGTTACCGGCACCCTGATGTGCCACTACCGCCATTATGCGCACGCCGATCCTTTCTACTTGCCGGGCCTGCAGGACATTACCGCCCACGTCGATTTCACCAGCGTGGCCGAAGCCGCCTTGGCCGAGGGCCTGGAGCTGATCGGCTATAGCTCGCAGGCGCAGTTTCTGTTGCAAGCCGGCATTACCGAGTTGATTGCCCAGCACGATCCTGCCAACGCCGCCGAATATTTGCAGTTGACCAATCAGGCGCAGCGGCTGCTGTCGCCGGCGGAAATGGGCGAATTTTTCAAGGTCATCGGGTTTTCGCGCGGTGACGTGTCGATAGCGGCGCTGGCGGCGGCGCGTCCGCTGCCTTTGTAGGGTGATGCTTTAGGGGTTTGTTGAAATTCGATGTTTCGCATAAAAAAGCGCTGTTTATGCGGTTGTAAAAAGGTCGGCGACTCCAAACAAATCGATTTGGGCGCGTTCAGAGAGGTCATGCTTTTTAAGCGGCTCAAAATATATCGAATTTCAACAAGCTCTTAGAGATCTGTTGAAATTCTCAGTTGCCAATGCGCGAGATTGGCCACTGTTGCCGAATCGTCTTTTTCCCCCTTTTCCAAAGGGGGAAGTACTCCGAGCGAACGCGTCTCATGCATTCTTATCGAATTTCAACAAACCAATAAACCCTTTGGGCAAGGGCTGCGATAAAAGTCAAAACGCTTTCCGGCGCGGCACTGTGGTCGGGCAGCCGCCTTGCGTTACACTTGTACAAATAATCCCGTGGCAAAGCGTCAGGCCGCAAAACGTCCCTGAACAATCACGTGCCACCACCATCGCAGCACACAAAAGATCGTTTCAACAACAGCAAACCGCAATCAGGGAGTGATTCAGCATGGGTCTAATGATCGGTGTACCGCGGGAGATTTTTCCCGGCGAAAAGCGCGTAGCGACCGTTCCCGAGGTGGTCGAAAAACTGATCAAATTGGGCTTCTCGGTAACGGTTGAATCCGGCGCCGGCGATCTGGCCAATGTCAGCGATGACGCTTACCGCGCGTCGGGCGCGACCATTGTCGACAGCGCCGCCAAGTTGTGGGCCGGCTCCGATATTGTCTTCAAGGTGCGCGGACCGTCGAAAGAGGAAGTCGGTCTGCTGCGCGAGGGCGGCACCTTGGTGAGCTTTATCTGGCCCGCGCAAAATCCGGAATTGATGCAACAGCTCGCGGCGAAAAAAGCCACGGTGCTGGCGATGGACAGTGTGCCGCGTATTTCGCGTGCGCAAAAGCTGGATGCACTTTCCTCGATGGCGAACATCGGCGGTTATCGCGCGGTCATCGAAGCCGCGCATCACTTCGGCCGGTTCTTCACCGGGCAAATCACCGCGGCGGGCAAGGTGCCGCCGGCAAAAGTATTTGTGATCGGTGCCGGGGTTGCCGGACTCGCCGCGATTGGCGCCGCCGCCAGCCTGGGTGCGATCGTGCGCGCCAACGATACGCGCCCCGAAGTCGCGGATCAGATCAAATCATTGGGCGGCGAATTCGTGCCAGTGGAATATACCGAGGAAGGCACCGGCGTCGGCGGATATGCCAAGGTGATGAGCGAAGGCTTCCAGACAGCCCAGCGCGAAACCTTCGCCAAGCAGGCGAAGGAAGTCGACATCATCATTACCACCGCGCTGATCCCCGGC
>JANMXS010000073.1:0-22263 GCA_031394335.1 Burkholderiales bacterium | reverse complement strand
CCTGACTGGCGTAAAAAAACCGGCTTGCGCCGGTTTTTACTGACGCTACCTTATTACTTGGCGTCCGCTTTTAATGCCTCGACTTTATCCGTCGCTTCCCACGTGAACTCCGGCTCGTCGCGGCCAAAGTGGCCGTGCGCGGCGGTCTTCTCGTAGATCGGACGCAGCAGATTGAGCGAGTGGATGATGCCTTTCGGACGCAGGTCGAAATGTTTCTCCACCAGCGCGGCGATTTTTTCGTCGGAAATCTTGCCGGTGCCGAAGGTTTCAACCAGCACGCTGACTGGCCGCGCAACGCCGATGGCGTAGGCCACCTGAATTTCGCATTTGCTGGCGAGGCCGGCGGCGACGATGTTTTTCGCCACATAACGAGCGGCGTAGGCTGCCGAGCGATCCACTTTCGACGGGTCTTTACCCGAGAATGCGCCGCCGCCGTGACGCGAATAGCCGCCGTAGGTGTCCACGATGATCTTGCGTCCGGTCAAGCCGGTGTCGCCTTGCGGCCCGCCAATGACGAAGCGGCCGGTGGGATTGATCAGGTATTTGGTGTCCTTAGTGACCATGTCCCTCGGCAGCACCGGTTTGACGATTTCTTCGATCACGCTCTCGGTGAGCGGCTCGTGCGAGATGTCGTCGGTGTGCTGGGTGGAGATCACTACGGTATCAATGTGATGCGGTTTGCCGTCGACGTAACGCACGGACACTTGCGATTTTGCATCGGGGCGCGCCCACGGCAGACGACCGTCGCGGCGCAACTCCGCGTGGCGTTCCATCAGCCGGTGTGCATAGTAAATCGGCATCGGCATCAGTTGCGGCGTTTCGTCGCAGGCGAAACCGAACATCAGGCCTTGATCGCCCGCGCCTTGATCAAGGTCCAACCCCTTACCTTCATCGACGCCCTGCGCGATGTCGGGCGACTGTTGGTCGTAACACACCATGACGCCGCAGCTTTTGTAATCAAAGCCGATATCAGAATCGGTGTAGCCGATGCGTTTAATGGTTTTGCGCGCGACTTGTGCGTAATCGACGCGCGCGCTGGTGGTGATCTGCCCTGCCATCACCACCAAGCCGGTATGCGTCAGGGTTTCGGCGGCAACACGACCGTTTTTGTCTTGCGTGAGGATGGCATCGAGTACAGCGTCTGAAATCGCATCCGCAATCTTGTCGGGGTGGCCTTCGGAGACGGATTCGGAGGTAAAAAGGAAATTGCTCATGGGAGAGGACTCTGGCTTCGTCGGTTTAGGGTTTAGAAAAAAGCGCATAGAATACCATGAAGGTATTGATTTTTCACGATAATCCATGATTCGCATGCTATTTCAATGTGTTGGCCGCGTGCCGCTGCGTTGGCTGCACGCTTTGGGTGCGGCGGCTGGCTGGCTGGTGTATGCATGCTCGCCGACGTATGCGCGGCGGCTGCGCGAAAACTTGCGTACGAGCAAAGTGTGCGCGCCAGAAGCGTGTAACCAACTACAGCGGCAGGTCGTGGCCGAAACAGGCAAGGGCGCCGTGGAATTGGCCGCGTTTTGGTTTGCCCCGGATGCGGCGATACAACGCTGGGTCGTTTGCGACACCTGGTCCGACGTGGAGCGCGCACGCCAGCCCGGTCAAGGCATTCTGTTTCTGACGCCGCACCTGGGCGGCTTCGAAATCGCCGCGCAATACATCGCGCAGCGCATGCCGATCACCGTGCTCTACCGTCCGCCGAAACTGCGCTGGCTGGAACCTTTGATGATTGCTGGTCGCAGCCGCTGGCAATCACACGTTGCGCCGGCGAATCTGCGCGGCGTGCGATTGTTTTTAAAGGCTTTGCGGCGCGGTGAGGCCGTGGGCTTGTTGCCCGATCAAACGGCCGGTGGTGGCGAGGGGGCGTGGGCCAATTTTTTCGGCCGCCCTGCCTATACCATGACCTTGGTGAGCCGCCTGCAGAAATCCACGAATGCGTTGCTGATCATGACCTATGCAGAGCGTTTGCCGCGCGGTCAAGGCTATCATCTGCGCTTCGAGGCGTTACCCGCTGCGGATTTCGACGAGACTGCGTTAAACCGCGCGATTGAATCCGTGGTGCGGCGTTGCCCGGCGCAGTATTTGTGGGGCTATAACCGTTACAAGGTTCCGGCGGGCGCAGCAGCGAAGGTGGGGGAATGAAAGAAAAAAAGCATCACCGCAGAGGCGCAAAGGCGCAAAGGCGCAGAGACTACGCAGAGACGGACCTTTCTTTGCGGTTCTTCTCTGCGCCTTTGCGCCTCTGCGGTGAAGGGGTTTTCTTATGATGCGCATCGGTCTATTCGTCGTCTGGCTGCTGCGCCTGCTGCCGCTGGCGCTGTTGGCGCCTTTGGGCCGCATGACTGGCCTGCTGCTCTACGCGGTTGCGCGCGAACGCCGGCATGTCGCGCTTACGAATCTCAAATTGTGTTTTCCAGGCTGGAGCGAAACCGAGCGCATACGTGTTGCGCGCCGCCATTTTCAGGTCGTGGCGCGCTGCTTTCTGGAGCACGGCATTTTGTGGTGGTCATCCAAAGCGCGCATCCAAAGACTGGTGCGTGTCAAAGGCCTGGAACATTGGCAAGCCGTTGCGCACAAACCGGTGATCTGGCTCGCGCCGCATTTTGCCGGGCTTGATATGGGCGGCGCGCGCATTATTACCGAATGGCGTGGCGTTTCCGTGTACAGCCGGCAGAAGAACCCGGTATTCGACCGCGTGTTGCGCCACGGACGTACGCGGTTCGTGACACCGGTATTGTTTTCGCGGCAGGACGGTATTCGTCCGGTGGTCAAAGCCATGCGCGAGGGCCTGCCGCTGTATTACCTGCCGGATATGGATTTGGGTGCGCGTGACGCGGTGTTCGTGCCGTTTTTCGGCGTGCCGACGGCGACAATTACCGGCCTCGCGCGCATGGCGCGGCTGGCGCGCGCGGTGGTTGTGCCCGCCGTCACGCGGCAGTTGCCGGACGCGCAGGGCTACGAACTACGCTTCTATGCCGCGTGGGAGAATTTTCCGAGCGATGACATTGAAGCCGATACGCGCCGTATGAACGCCTTCATCGAGGAGCGTGTGCGTGAAATGCCGGAACAATACTACTGGGTACACAAGCGTTTCAAGACGCGTCCGCCGGGGGAGACGAATCCTTATGCGTGATGTGCCGGAAATGGCTGAAATTCGTGCGTTGATCTCGAGTGATGTGCCGGCGTTGTGCGCTTTGGCGCGTGAAATCTGGCGCGCACATTATCCGGGCATCATCAGCGAGGCGCAGATAGAATACATGCTCAACGAGCGTTACCACGAAGCGGTGATTTGCAAAGAACTTGAGCGGCGTGATTTGTGGTGGGATGTGTTGATGCTCAACGGACAAATAACAGGTTATACCGCATACTTTTGGGCGAACCTGGCGGACGCCATCAAGATCGACAAGTTGTATTTGCATCCGCGTGTGCAGCGCCACGGCTATGGGGGGATGTTGATCGATCACATTGCGAGACGTATGTCGGGCCAAGGCTGCAAGCGTTTAACGCTGGCGGTGAACCGGCATAACCAATCGGCGATTGCCGCTTATCTCAAACATGGATTTCAAGTCGCCGAGACGTCGCTCAAACCAATCGGCGGCGGGTTTTGGATGGACGATTACATTATGGTAAAGACCGTGAACGGGAATAACCATTGCGCGGGTGAAGTGATAATTTTAGGAGCAGGTAATGTTTAAAAATCCGAGTCCGCAGGCATGCTGCGCTTTGCTGAAAAACGTCAAAACCATCGCAGTCGTCGGTCTTTCACCCAATCCGTCTCGACCCAGCTATGAGGTTTCTGCGGCGATGCAGGGCTTTGGTTTTCGGTGACTACCGAGACTACTGTCGTTAAATGCTGCTCAAATTCACCAAAATGCACGGCCTGGGCAACGATTTCGTGGTGCTCGATGCCACCGTCCGGCCTCTGCAACTGGAACCCACCCAACTGCGCGCGCTGGCCGATCGGCATTTTGGCGTGGGTTGCGATCAGGTGCTGGTGGTTGAACGTGCGCGCAGCGCGGACACTGATTTTTACTATCGCATTTTCAACGCCGATGGCGGCGAGGTCGAGCAATGCGGCAATGGCGCGCGCTGTTTTGTGCGCTATGTGCATGACCATGGGCTGACGCGCAAAACGCGCATACGCGTGGGCACCTTGGGCGGCGTGATCGAGCCGCAACTCGAAGCCGACGGGCAGGTTACGGTGGACATGGGCGCACCGGTTTTCGAGCCGGCGAAAATACCATTCTCTGCGCCGGAGCAGGCGCTCACATATGAACTGGATATAAACAAAAAACTCATACAAATCAGTATCTTATCTTTAGGGAACCCACATGCAGTGCAAGTGGTTGCCAACATTGATGAAGCACCGGTCGCCAGCGATGGGCCGCTGATTGAATCGCACGCGCGTTTTCCCAAACGGGTCAATGCGGGCTTTATGCAGATTGTCAGTCGCAGCCACATCAAGCTGCGCGTGTATGAGCGTGGCGCCGGCGAAACGCTGGCGTGCGGCACGGGTGCTTGCGCTGCCGTTGTTGCGGGCGTACAACGCGCATTACTCGATCGCCAGGTGCGCGTCACCACACGCGGTGGAGACCTCTGGATATCATGGGAGGGCGTTGGCAAACCGGTGCTGATGACCGGGCCGGCGGTAACGGTGTTTAAAGGGGAAGTGGATTTGTAAGCACGACGCTGATTGCCAATCATCCAGGGACAACAATGAATTCAGAAGACATAGCGGCTTATCTGAAAGCGCATCCGGAATTTTTCGAACAGTACGCCGAGATGATGTCGCAGATCCGCATTCCGCATCCACACGGCGGGCGCACCATCCCCATCAGCGAGCGGCAGATATTGACGTTGCGCGAAAAAAGCAAACAACTCGAAAGCAAGCTGCGCGAGATCATCCAGTTCGGCGAAGAAAACGATGCCGTTAGCGAAAAAATCCATGCTATTTCGCTAGCCCTGATGCGCGCCCGTGACGCGCACTCAGCGGTGCAAGCTGCGCTGAAACATCTGCACGAAGATTTTGCCGTGCCGCACGTGGTGATGCGTCTATGGCGCGGCGCGCAGAGTGAGCTTCCCGAGTTTCAAGCCGTGAGCGAGACCACACGCAATTTTGCCGCAACGCTCACCGCGCCCAATTGCAGCGCTGAACCCGCCGTGGACACCGCGTCATTATTTGGCGAAGCCGCGTCTCTGCTGAAGTCGTACGCGTACATTCCGCTGCGCGATGGCGACACCTTCGGCGTGCTGGCACTGGCGAGCGAAGAACCGCGCCGCTACTACTCCGGCATGGGCACGGTTTACCTGTCACGTTTAGGCGATCTGATCGGGTGCGCGTTGGCGCCGCATCTTCCGCTGGCTTGAACGACACTGTGACGATCTCGCGCGGCGCAGAATCATTGATGAAACGCGACACGCCGCGCCCGACAGCGATGGTGAACGAGATGGCCCATCAGCATCTCCACGATTACCTGTCGTATCTCACGCATGAACGGCGCTTAAGCGCCAACACCGCCGCCAGCTATCAGCGCGACATCGACGCCCTGATAGCACTTGCCGGCGCCGGCAATCTGGGCGAGTTGCAAGTTCATCAGATACGCCGTTTCGTCGCGCAACTGCATGCGCGCGGACTGGATGGCCGCTCCATAGCGCGCATGCTCTCGGCATGGCGCGGGCTGTACCGCTATCTGGTGCGTGATCGCGGTTTTTCCGCCAACCCGTGCATGGGCGTGCGTGCGCCCAAATCCGCGCGGCGCCTGCCGCACGCGCTGTCACCCGACGAAGCCGTGCAGTTGATGAACATTGACGAAGAAAGCGCGCTTGCACTGCGCGACAAAGCCATGTTTGAACTATTTTATTCGTCGGGATTGCGGCTTTCCGAACTGACCTCACTGGCGCTCGGCGATATCGACGTCGCCGACGCTACCGTGCGTGTCACCGGCAAAGGCGGCAAAACGCGCGTGGTTCCGGTAGGAAGGCACGCACTCGCCGCGCTGCAGGAATGGCTAACCCCTCGTGGGTTGCTTGCGCACGACGATGAGAGGGCGTTGTTTCTAGGCCAAAACGGGCGCAGACTGGGTGTTCGCGCGGTGCAATTGCGGTTCAAGCATTGGGCGGTGAAACTGGGGCTGGATAGCTCGCTGCATCCGCATATGTTGCGGCACTCGTTTGCCTCGCACGTGCTGCAATCCAGCGGCGACCTGCGCGCGGTGCAAGAGATGCTGGGCCACGCGAGTATTTCGACCACGCAGATTTATACGCAGTTGGATTTTCAGCATTTGGCGAAGGTTTATGATGCGGCGCATCCGCGTGCAAAGAGAAAAACGTGAGGCGTAAGGCGTGAGGCGCGAGGAACATGCGCGGACTTCAAGCGGCAACGACACGCGCGGTTCACCCCTCACGCCTCACACCTCACGAGCGAAACTCATCCTAAAACCAGCTCGCGAAAAATCACTCAAACGCCGCCACCCATGGGTATTTGCCGGCGCCATTGCACGCGTTGAAGGCAAACCCGAATCGGGCGAAACCGTCGAACTGCGAGCAGCCGATGGCGCGTTGCTCGCGGTTGCGGCATACAGCCCCGAGTCGCAAATCCGCGCGCGCGTGTGGGACTGGCACGCGCGCGAAATCGACGCTGCGTTTTTTTTCGAACGCATTACACAGGCGGCGCATGCGCGCACGAACCTGCTGACCAGCGGCGTGACCAACAGCGCGCGGTTGGTACACGGAGAATCCGACGGACTGCCCGGCTTGATCGCCGATCAATACGGCGACACCGTGGTGGTGCAGTTGCTTGCGGCGGGCGCCGAGCGCTGGCGCGATGCGATTGCAGATGCGCTCAACGCGCTCCCGGGTGTGGCATGCGTGTGGGAACGCTCGGACGCCGACGTGCGCACGCTCGAAGGCTTGCCTGCGCGTAGCGGCTTGTTGCGCGGCGCCGCGCCCATCGGCCCGCTAATTATTCACGAGCATGGCCTGCAATTCAAAATCGAAATCGAGGCCGGGCATAAAACCGGATACTATCTCGATCAGCGCGATAACCATTTGTTTTTAAAGAATATTTCGAAAGATGCGGTATTGCTCGATTGCTTTTGCTACAGCGGCGGATTTGCGTTGAACGCACTCGCCGGCGGCGCTCGCGCGGTCACTGCCATCGACAGTTCCGGCCCGGCGCTGGCACTCGCCCGCGAGAATACACGCCTGAACAAGCTACCCGAAGTGGAGTGGATCGAAGGCGACGTGTTTCAAATGCTGCGCAAATTTCGCGACGCCGGACGGCGCTTCGACATTATCGTGCTCGATCCGCCCAAACTTGCACCCACAGCAGCGCATGCGGAGAAGGCGTCGCGCGCCTACAAGGACGCCAACCTGCTTGCATTCAAGCTGCTCGAACCCGGCGGCGTGCTGATGACCTATTCGTGTTCAGGCGGCGTGTCCGCCGACCTGTTCCAGAAAATCGTCGCGGGTGCTGCGCTTGATGCGGGTGTGACCGCGAGCGTGGAGGGGTGGCATCACGCCGCGGCGGATCATCCGCTGGCGCTTAATTTTCCGGAAGGGGAATATCTGAAAGGCCTGGTGTGCAGGAGCACGCCGTAGTGACTGATCGCGAAGACGTGAAGGAGTGAAGGGGTAAAGGAGGTACCCCATTCACGTCTTCACTTCTTCACCCCTTCACGCCCTTTCCCCAAAGGCACTTCATCCACGCCGCCCGCGCACCACGGATTGCAGCGCAAAATTCGCTTTACACCAAGCCAGCCGCCGCGCAGCGCGCCGTGACGTTCGATGGCCTCTTTGGCGTAGCTGGAGCACGTCGGATAGAAGCGGCACTGTTGCCCGAAAAATGGTGACAGCAGCAGCTTGTAGACGTTGATCAGGAAGATGAAGATGCGTTGCATGGCGAAGTGTGGCGAGTATTAGGCTACCTCGGGATTGTTCGCGGGTGCAGGCGAGTGTGCTTACTCATAGTCCCGGGGCAGGTTAGCCAGCATAACCCGCCGAATGAGTACCTTGACTATTTTCTTTGCCAAAAAATATGATGAGGAAATTCTATATGGCGATAACCCGCAACAACGCTTTACTTGTAGGCAGAAGTTCCTCGTTCGGCACTTTGCATGCAAATCCCCCCCCCCCCGTCAATTATCATCTACGGTCAAAGTGACAACGTGGGCGTTGATGTTCAGCGAGGCGCACCGCGAGCGGCAGCGGGAACACAATCGCTGGGTGTTGCGGGAGCTTGAAGCCGGTGCTGCAATATCCCACCGCGATGGACGCTGCGGCACGTCAGCGTTTTGAAGCCGATTACCGCAAGCTGCTTGCCGATGCGGTGTTTCCAGCGATACGACGTTTAGCCGCATACACGCGCGCATCGTGCCGCAGTTGCCGCGCCTGTTTGGCCGGTTGCCCAAGGCGCGTTTCGAGATTCGCCTCACCGATCCGGCGCAGTGGTATCCGCCGCCGGATGACGGCACGCGCCCCGGCATATTCGCCATGCCCGTGGTGAACCCGCGCACGGTGTCGATATTCGGCCTCGAAGCCCTGCTCACGCACGAAGGCATGCCGGGCCGCCATTTCGACGGCGGCATCAAACTGGAAAGCGATATTCCGGATTTCCGGCGCAGGTCCCGGGTGAATGCGGCTCATCGCCGGAGGGCGCGACCGTCGAAGTGCTGCGCTACATGGCGTGGCCGGGACAGGCGCTGGGCTATAAAATTGGTGAGCTAACCATACTGGATATACGCGCCAAGGCCGAACAGCGGCTGGGCGCAGGTTTCGATATACGGGCTTTCCACGACGCCTTCCTCGCCGAAGGACATCTGCCGCTGAGCCTGGTGCGGGCGCGCATGGAGGCATGGGTGGAGGCACAGGTGAAACAGCCATAGCACAAGCAGGCCGCTGGCACGGCGCGCCGTACGGGGTTACTCTATAGCGCATATGCAACCTTCAGAAGCCTATACTCTTCCCATCGGCATCGCCCCGACCATCTCCCGCGAGGCGATGGCGAGTCTGCCTATTCGCCGCTACGACGGCCCGGTGTGCGTGGTCACCACGCGCACCGAACTTACCGCGGCGCTCGCGGATATCCTGCAAGAGACCGTCGTCGGCTTCGACACCGAAACGCGGCCCGCATTCAAGAAGGGCGAGCGTTACGATCCTGCGCTGCTTCAAGTGGCCACGGCGCATGCGGTGTATCTGTTTCAACTGCGGCGCGTGGATGTGATTCCGGGGCTCGCGGAGATGCTCTCCGATCCGCGCATCGTCAAGGCGGGCGTGGCAGTGGCGCACGATCTGAAGTCGCTTAAGGAAGTATTCTCGTTTGCCGAGAAGAACGTGATCGATCTGGGGGTGGTTGCGCGGCGCTATGGCCTAGATCAGACGGGCGTGCGCAATCTTGCCGGGATTTTTCTGAGTTGCCGGGTGACCAAAGGCGCGCGCACCTCCAACTGGGCCGCGGCGACGCTGACGCCCACGCAGATTGCCTACGCGGCGACGGATGCGTGGATCGGGCGGGAGCTTTATCTGCGATTCAAAAGCCTGGGTTTGGTGCGGTAAGAACCCTCAAGCGCGCGCGGTCTGTGCGTCACGCAGAGCGTATCGTATCGGCTGTAATATACTCGGCGTTGAAGAGCGCGATTGCGATGGATCGCTGATCCAGCGCTTGCAAGCGCCAATCAACTATGAGCGAATGGAGATCACTGCAAATGGCATTTCGACGAGTCGTAACGGGATTCAATAAAGACGGCAAAAGCTGCATCAAATGGGACAGCGCCATCGATCCCGTCAATCTGCGGCCGGGCTTTGACAACGTACCCCTGTGGGCCACCAAAAAACTGCCCGCCGAAACCGCCACCGACGACCCGAATAACTGGGAACTCGGCACCAGTCTTGCGGGCGGCTCGGTGTTCCGTTTCGGAGTTTACGCGCCAGGCAATATTGCGCGCTGGCACAGCACCGACTCGGTGGACTACGCAATTTGCATTTCCGGCGAAATGTGGATGGAGATGGAAGAAGGCGCAGTGCATCTGAAGCCGGGCGACGTGATTATCCAGCTCGGCACCAACCACAACTGGAACAATCGCGGCAACATACCGTGCGTGATGGCGTTTGTGCTGATTGCCACCGAGGGTGCGAAAACGACGGGGTGGGGCGAGCAGAAGGAAAAGCCGCATTAATGTTCACCATCCAAAACCTGACCCACGCCTACGCTGGCGCCACGGTGCTGAATGTCGCGTCGTGGCAAGCCGAGCAGGGTGCGCAGTGGTTGATGCTGGGGCCTTCGGGCAGCGGCAAGACGACTGCGCTGCATGTGCTGGCGGGGATTTTGCGGCCGACTTCCGGTCAAGTCACGGTCGCGAATCAGGATCTGACGGCGCTCTCGCCTTCGGCGCTTGACCGCTTTCGCGGGAAGAATATCGGTATTGTGCTGCAGCGGCTGCATCTCATCGACAGCCTGACGGTTTTGAATAATCTGCTGCTGGCGCAATACATGGCGGGCGAAACGCAAGACGCGGCGCGCGTGCGTGAGGTGCTGGCGAGTCTTGATTTGGGCGACAAGGCCAACGCGCGCCCGCACGAATTGTCACACGGGCAGGCGCAACGAGTCGCCGTGGCGCGTGCGGTAGTGAATAAGCCCAAGCTGCTGCTGGCGGATGAGCCGACATCGAATCTCGATGATGCGCGCTGTTTCCAGGTGCTGGATTTGTTGCTGGCGCAAGCGAAGGTGTGTAGCGCGACGCTGGTGATTGCCACGCATGACCAGCGTATCAAGTCGCGCGTGCCTAACCAGTACGAGCTGGCGGCGCAATACCAACCGGCGGCGGTAACATGAACCTCGCAACCATCAGCTTTGCGTATCTAAAAGCGCGCAGCCTCAACACGCTGCTGAATATTCTGCTGCTGGCGTTGGGCGTGGCGACGATTGTGTTGTTGCTGCTCGCCACCACACAGCTTGATCAGCGCATGCGGCGCGACGCGCAGGGCATTGATCTGGTGGTCGGCGCCAAGGGCAGTCCGATGCAGGTGATTCTGTCGAGCATTTATCATCTGGATGTGCCCACGGGAAATATCCCCTATAAACAAGCGCTTGAGATAGCGAAGCATCGCATGGTGAAAAAAGCAATCCCGCTGGCACTGGGCGACAGTTACAAGGGCGCGCGCATTGTCGGCACTACGCCGGATTACCTTGCGCATTACAACGCTAAATTCGCGGCGGGCAAGCGCTGGGAAAAGCCGCTCGAAGCGGTAATCGGCGCGGATGTCGCCGCGCGCACCGGCCTCGCGCTAGGCGCGAAGTTTCAGGGTTCGCACGGATTAGGTGACGCTGGAGATGCGCACGAAGCGCATCCGTATGTCGTTGCCGGCATCCTTGAACGCAGCGGCACGGTGCTCGACCGGCTGGTGATTTGCAGCGTCGAAAGCGTGTGGGCGATGCACGCCGAGCATCTCGAAATCAAGGACATCAGCGATATCGCCAAGCAGATGAAGGAAGAAGAAAAAGAATACACCGCACTGCTGATTCAATATGCCTCGCCGATCGCCGCCGCGATTTTGCCGCGCTATATCAACAATAATTCCGCGATGCAGGCCGCCTCACCCGCGTACGAAACGGCGCGGCTGTTCAGCATCATCGGCGTGGGTGTCGATGTGCTGCGCGGTTTTGCGCTGGTGCTGGTATTCAGCGCAGGGCTGTCGGTGTTCATCGCACTTTATAACGCCTTGAACGAGCGGCGCTACGATCTGGCGGTGATGCGCACTTTGGGCGCGCGCCCGCTGACCTTGATGATGCTGCTGCTGTTTGAAGGGTTGCTGCTGGCACTGATTGGCGGCGTGCTCGGCTTGGCGCTGGGTCATGTGTTGGCGGAATTCCTGGGCTACGCATTAAAAACCGCGCAACAAGTGTCGGTCACCGGCTGGACGTGGGTGCAAGCTGAGTGGTGGGTGTTGGCGTTGGCCGCCGGCGTAGGCGTTGTGGCGGCGTTGATTCCGGCGTGGCGCGCGTATCGCACCGACATCGCGGGCACTTTGGCGCGCGGGTAATGTCGTAACGGAGGTCAATGGCACAATCGAAGCGGAGCAGGCGCGCGCGCGCCGGAGCTTCGCACGCGCCACGGTGCGGGTTCAGGTTGTAGGCGAGGAAATAAACGCCGACATCTTTCTGCACCATCTGCGCGCTTTTGCAGCGCAGAATATTCATGCCCATTACGTCCTTGATTGCGCTTACGGTGTCTATTAAGGACTGTTGAGCAGCATTCCACGCAAAGACACATTTCTTTACGCCGTTTTTACGCAGCCATCCGTAGATTACACGGTTTAGCACCACCGAACAGGAGGCTCGTAATGGATCTTATCTTCTTGCTTATCGCGATCGCGCTCTTTGTCGCGACCCTCGGGCTCGGCGCGCTATGCGCCCGGCTGATGGAGCGCAAATCATGAGCGGCTTCGAAATACTCGCACTGGTACTCGCCGCTGCACTCGCGGCATATCTGGTCTATGCCCTGCTCAACGCGGAGGATTTTTGATGAACGCCTTTCTCCAATGCGCCCTCTTCCTTGTGGTGCTGCTCGCGCTCGCAAAGCCACTCGGCGCCTACATGGCGAATGTTTACGAGTGCCAGCGAACGTTCATGTCCCCCGTGCTCGGCTGGCTGGAGCGCCTGGTGTATCGAGGCGCCGGCGTGAAGCCGGAAGATGACATGGACTGGAAGCGCTATCTTTCAGCGACCCTCTGGTTCAATGTGCTTGGCTTTGCGGTCGTGTACGCGCTGCAACGCCTTCAGAACGTGCTGCCGCTCAATCCGCAGAAGATGGGCGCCGTTTCGCCCGACTCGTCTTTTAATACCGCGGTGAGCTTCATCAGCAATACCAACTGGCAGGGTTACGGCGGCGAGTCGACCCTAAGTTATCTCACGCAGATGCTGGGACTGGGCGTGCAGAACTTCCTTTCCGCAGCCACCGGTATGGCCGTGTTGATAGCGCTTACGCGCGGATTCTCCCGCAAGCAGGCCACCGGCATCGGCAACTTCTGGGTCGATATGACGCGATCCACGATCTACATCCTGTTGCCGCTGTCGCTTATTCTCGCCTGCGTGCTGGTCACGCAGGGCGTGGTGCAGACCTTCCAGCCCTACAAGACTGTGGAGTTGGTGCAGCAGCCGCTGGAGTTCGAGCAGCCGAAAACCGGTCCCGACGGCAAGGCTTTGACTGACAAAGATGGCAAACCGGCTATGGAGAAAGCCACTACCAAGGAGCAGACAATCCCGCTGGGACCGGCCGCCTCGCAGATCGCGATCAAACAGCTCGGCACCAATGGCGGCGGCTTCTTCAACGCCAACTCCGCGCACCCGTTCGAGAATCCAACGCCGCTCTCCAACTTTCTGGAGGTGCTGGCGATTCTGCTGATTCCGGCCGCGCTCTGCTACACCTTTGGGCGCATGATCGGCGACACGCGCCAAGGCTTGGCGCTGCTTGCAGCGATGACTGTAGTATTCATCGCGTTCCTCACGCTCTGCGTCGTAGCCGAGCAGGCGGGCAACCCGATTCTCGCCAAAGCGGGCGTCGAGCAACCCCTCGGCAATATGGAAGGCAAGGAGGTGCGCTTCGGTGTCACCAACTCGGCGCTGTGGGCGACCGTCACCACCGCCGCCTCGAATGGCTCGGTGAATTCGATGCACGACTCGTATACGCCGCTCGGCGGCCTGGCGCCCATGGTGTTGATGCAATTGGGTGAGATCATCTTCGGCGGTGTCGGCTCCGGCCTCTACGGCATGCTGGTCTTCGCCATCATCGCCGTATTCATCGCCGGCCTCATGGTCGGGCGCACACCCGAATACGTCGGCAAGAAAATTGAGGCCTTCGAGATCAAGATGGCTTCGCTCGCGGTGCTGTTCCCGTTCGCGGTGGTGCTGATTGGCACTGCGATCGCAGTGGTGGTCGATGTGGGCACTTCCAGCATGTCCAACCCCGGCGCGCATGGCTTTTCGCAGGTGCTGTACGCGTTCTCGTCGGCGGGCAATAACAACGGCAGTGCCTTTGCGGGCTTAAGCGCGAATACGCCTTTCTACAACACGGCGCTCGGCATCGCGATGTGGGCTTCGCGCTACTGGATCATCGTGCCGGTGCTGGCGCTGGCAGGTAGCCTTGCGGCCAAGAAGCTGGTCCCGGCAAGCGTTGGTACGCTGCCGACGCACACGCCGTTGTTCATCGCATTCCTGGTGGGGACCGTGCTGATACTAGGCGCGCTTACTTTCCTGCCGGGGCTCGCGCTGGGACCGATTGTCGAATACTTGCAATTGTGGAGCCGCTGATATGGCTAACGCTACTAATACCGTCAAAATCAAAACGCTGAGCGCGCCGATCCTGCAGCGCGCAGCACTTGAGTCGTTTATCAAGCTCGCGCCGAATGTGCAGTGGAAGAACCCGGTGATGTTTGTGGTCTGGGTGGGCAGCGTACTGACGACGCTGCTGTTTATCCAGGCGGCGTTTTTTAGCGGCACAGGCAAGGAATCCGCCGCGTTCATACTCGCCGTAACCCTGTGGCTGTGGTTTACCGTCGTGTTCGCGAACTTCGCCGAAAGCATCGCTGAAGGCCGGGGCAAGGCGCAGGCCGCGGCCCTGCGCGGCGCCAAGCAAGACATTATCGCGAAGAAGTTGGCGATGCCCTTGCGTAACACCACCCCGCAGTTGGTGCCCGGCTCCAGCCTGAAAAAAGGCGACATCGTACTCGTCGAAGTAGGCGACTACATCCCCGGCGACGGGGTGGTGATTGAAGGCGCCGCCACCGTGAATGAGTCGGCAATCACCGGAGAATCCGCGCCGGTAGTTCGCGAGTCCGGCGGCGACCGCTCCTCCGTCACCGGCGGCACGCGCGTACTTTCAGACTGGATCATGGTTCAAATCAGCGTCAATCCCGGCGAGACCTTCCTCGACCGCATGATTGCACTGGTCGAAGGCGCCAAGCGCCAAAGGACACCTAACGAGATCGCGCTGTCGATCCTGCTCGCCAAGTTCACGCTGATTTTTTTGCTCGCCTGCGCCACGCTGCTGCCTTTTTCGATCTACGCGGTAAAGGCTGCCGGACAAGGCGACCCGATTTCGATCACGGTGCTCGTCGCACTGCTGGTGTGCCTGATCCCCACCACCATCGGCGCACTCCTTTCGGCGATCGGCATCGCCGGCATGGATCGCATGATCCAGGCGAACGTCATCGCCACCTCCGGGCGCGCGATCGAGGCGGCGGGCGACGTCGACGTGCTGCTGCTCGACAAGACCGGCACCATTACGCTTGGCAACCGCCAGGCTTCCGCGTTCGCACCTGCGCCGGGCGTCACCGCCGAGGCGCTTGCCGATGCGGCACAACTGGCCTCGCTTCCCGACGAGACGCCCGAAGGCCGCTCGATCGTGGTCTTCGCCAAACAGCGCTACGGCCTGCGCGAGCGGGATCTAAAAGCCCTCGGCGCGCAGTTCGTGCCGTTCTCCGCGCATACGCGTATGAGCGGTGTGAACTTCGAAGGACGCGCTATCCGCAAGGGCGCCGCCGATGCAGTGCGCCAGTGGGTTGAGTCCCAGGGTGGGCAGGTTCCGCAGGACGTAACCACGCTCGTCGATGGCATGGCACGACGCGGCTCGACGCCCTTAGTGGTCGCTGAGGGCACCAAGGTGCTTGGCGTGATCGAACTTAAGGACATTGTGAAGGGCGGCATCAAGGAGCGCTTTGCCGAGCTGCGGCGTATGGGCATCAAGACGGTGATGATCACGGGTGACAACCGCCTCACTGCCGCCGCGATTGCCGCCGAGGCCGGCGTGGACGACTTCCTGGCCGAAGCGACGCCGGAGGCAAAACTAAAACTGATTCGCGAGTATCAGGCGCAGGGCCGGCTAGTCGCCATGTGCGGCGACGGCACCAACGACGCGCCCGCGCTGGCGCAAGCCGATGTCGCAGTGGCAATGTATTCCGGGACCGAGGCGGCAAAGGAAGCCGGCAATATGGTGGATCTCGATTCCAATCCCACCAAATTGATTGAAGTGGTCGAGATCGGCAAACAATTGCTGATCACGCGCGGCTCGCTCACTACGTTTTCGATCGCGAACGACATCGCCAAGTATTTCGCGATCATCCCTGCGGCGTTTGCCACCACCTACCCGCAGCTAAATACGCTTAACGTGATGCAGCTCGCTACGCCCTCTTCGGCCATCCTCTCGGCAGTGATTTTCAACGCACTGATCATCATCGCGCTGATCCCGCTTGCGCTGAAAGGCGTGTCCTACCAGCCGGTGGGCGCCGAAGCATTGCTCAGGCGCAACCTGCTGATCTACGGCCTTGGCGGCATCATTGTGCCGTTCATAGGCATCAAACTGATAGATATGATTCTTGTCAGCTTCGGGCTGGCATAAATTGAATAAGCAGAAAAGGAGATGATCATGTTCAAGGAACTTCGCCCCGCCGTGTTCGCTTTCATCATACTTACCGTGATCACAGGGGTCGCGTACCCGCTGTTGGTGACTGCGTTCGCACAACTGTTCCCGAACCAAGCAACAGGGAGCGTAATCGAGGTCAATGGCAAGGCGGTCGGCTCGGCGCTGATCGGCCAGCCGTTCAGCGACCCGAAATACTTCTGGAGCCGGCCGTCCGCGACTTCGCCGCAGCCCTACAATGGCGCGTCTTCATCGGGATCCAACCTGGGACCGACGAACAAGGTGCTCGCTGAAGCAGTAACCGATCGTATCAAGGCGCTGCGTGCAGCCGATCCGGGCAATAAAAAATCGGTGCCGGCGGACCTGGTCACCGCTTCGGCAAGCGGACTGGATCCTCATATCAGCCCCGACGCGGCTGAATACCAGCTCGCGCGCGTGGCACGCGTCCGTAGCCTGCCCGAATCCAGGTTGAGTGAACTGGTCGTGGCCCACACGGAAAATCGCATCTTTGGACTGCTGGGTGAGGCGCGCGTCAATGTCGTTCGTTTGAATCTCGCTGTCGATGCGCTAAAGTAAGCGCATGAGTGTAGCCCGCCCTGATCCTGACGCCCTGCTTGCGCGAGTTCAGCGCGAAGAGGCACGGGCCAAACGCGGCAAGCTCAAGGTTTTCTTCGGTGCTACCGCCGGTGTCGGCAAGACCTATGCCATGCTGGTCGAGGCGCGCCGCCTGAAAGCGCAGGGCATCGACATCGTGGCCGGCTACGTCGAGCCGCATGGCCGCAGCGAAACTGAATCACTGCTTGAAGGACTCGATCAGTTAACGTATCTCCAGGTCAGCTACCGCGGCGTCATCCTGCGCGAGTTTGATCTTGACGCGGCACTTGCCCGCAAGCCGCGGATTCTGCTCGTCGACGAACTTGCGCACTCGAATCTGATGGAGGGCGAGCCCAAGCCGCGGCACGCCAAACGCTGGCAGGAGGTCGAGGAACTGCTGCAGGCCGGCATCGACGTCTACACCACCGTAAACGTCCAGCACATCGAGAGTCTGAATGACGTGGTCACCGGCATCACCGGTGTGCGCATGCAGGAGACGGTGCCCGACCACGTGTTTGAATCCGCTGACGAGGTCGAGCTGATCGATCTGCCGCCGGACGATCTGCTGGAGCGGCTGCACGCGGGCAAGATTTACATTCCCGAGCAGGCGCGGCACGCCATCGACAACTTTTTCCGCAAAGGCAACCTGATTGCCCTGCGGGAACTCGCGCTGCGCACCACCGCGGACCGGGTGGACGCCGCGATGGACGAGTACCGCGAGGGCAGAGGCATACGCGCGATCTGGGCAGCAGGCGAGCGGCTGCTGGTGGCAATAGGCCCGGACGAGCACGCCGAACGGCTGGTACGCGCAGGCAAACGCATGGCAACCGCGCTGCATGCGGAGTGGATCGTGGTATTTGTCGAAACTCCCGACCTGCTGCGGCTGTCGGACGCAGAACGCGACCGCCGTATCGCGCTGCTGCGTCTGGCTGAGTCGCTCGGGGCCGAGAGCGTGACGCTGGGCGGATCTTCCGTAGGTGAAGAACTCGCCAACTATGCCCGCACCCGCAACGTGACGCGCGTGCTGATCGGGCGGCCGCGGCGTTCGTTGTGGCGCCGGCTGTTTCGTCCTTCCACTTACGGAGAACTCCTCGCCCGCACCAAGGATGTCGACATCCACATCGTTGCGGGCATAGACGAGACGGCGGCATTGCGCAGCCCATTCCTCGCGCGCAGCCGCGCCTACCTGCAGGTATCGCGTGAACCGGATGCCGCCAAGGCACGCTGGCCGGGATATGCGTGGAGTCTGCTTTCCGTAGTGGTATGTACGCTGCTGGGCCTCGCGATTGCACCCGCCTTTGAACTGGTCAATATCGCGATGGTGTATCTGCTCGCGGTTGCCCTCATCGCCTTCCGTCACGGGCGCGGACCGGCAGTTGCCACGTCGGTTTTTGGCGTCGCCTCGTTCGATTTTTTCGTTGTGCCGCCGCAATTCTCCTTCGGCGTGAGCGATGTGCAGTACCTGCTGACATTCGCGATCATGCTTACGGTAGCGCTCATCATCTCCAATCTCGCCGCCAGCGTGCGCCTGCAGGCACGAGTGGCAGGCCATCGCGAGCGGCGCACCGCGGTGCTCTACGCGATGAGCCGCGAACTCGCTGCGACGCGCGGACACGAGCCCATGGCACGCATCGCGGTACTTCACGTGAGCGAGGTGTTCGAAAGCCAGGTGGTGGTGCTATTGCCGGATGCCGGCGGACACATCCGCTATCCGCGCAGCGAGAGCATCAACGGCTCATTACACGGCGCCGACCTCGGTGTCGCACAATGGGTGCAGGACCACGGCGAACCGGCAGGACTCGGCACCCACACGCTTCCCGGTACGGAAGCGCTTTACCTCCCGCTGCACGGCAGCAAGGCGGTGCTGGGCGTGCTCGGCGTGCTGCCGGCAAATGCGCGCCGTGTACTGCTGCCGGAACAGTTTCACCTGCTTGAGACATTCGCAGGACAGCTCGCGCTCGCGCTGGAGCGCGCGGATCTTGCCGAGCATGCGCAGCAAGCCGGCATCCATGCGGAAACGGAGGGACTCCGCAATGCGCTCCTTGCATCGATCTCGCACGATTTGCGCACACCGCTGGCAATCATTGCAGGAGCGTCATCGAGTCTCACCGAAGCCGGAGAGCGGCTAAACGCGGTGGAGCGCCAGGCGCTCGCCCGCAGCATTTATGAACAGTCGCGGGAAATGAGCGTGCTGGTGACCAACGTGCTGGAGATGACACGGCTCGAGGCCGGCAAGATCGCCCTCGAACGCGACTGGCACGCGCCCGGAGAAATCGCAGGCTCGGTGTTGCGGCGGCTGCGCGAGCGTCTCCAATCGCATCCAGTGCGGGTCGAGCTGCCCGCCGATTTACCGCTGGTGCGTGTGGATGCCACGCTCATTGAGCAGGTTTTCGCCAACCTGCTGGAGAATGCCGCCAAGTACACCCCGCCAGGTACTGCAATTAGTTTGCGCGCACAGGTCCACAACCGCGAACTGCTGGTTTCCGTCGAGGACGAAGGGCCGGGCTTGCCGCCAGGCGAACCCGAGCAGTTGTTCGCCAAGTTTCACCGCGGAACGACCGAGGGCGCCATCGCCGGGGTCGGGCTCGGCCTCGCGATCTGCCATGCCATCGTGACCTTGCACGGTGGACATATCTGGGCGGAGCGGCGCCCCGCAGGCGGTGCTGCATTTCGCTTTACGCTCCCGCTCGAGGATGCACCCCCGATGCCACCAGAGAACGCATGACCGAGCTTCGCGCCACTATACTTGTGGTCGAAGACGAGCCCGAGATCCGGCGCTTCCTGCGCAGCGCTCTCGGTGCTGACGGCTATCGCGTGGTGGAAGCCGAGACCGGCGCGCGCGGCATTGTCGATGCCGGCACCCACAAGCCGAACCTCGCTATCGTAGACCTTGGCCTGCCGGACATGGATGGGGTCGAAGTGATCCGTAAAATCCGTGCGTGGTCAACGATGCCGATCATCGTGCTCTCGGCGCGGGCGCGAGAGCAGGCCAAAATCGAAGCGCTGGATGCTGGCGCCGACGACTATGTGACCAAACCGTTTGGCGTCGGCGAGTTGCTTGCGCGGCTACGGGTGGCGCTTAGACACGCCGCACGTTCTGCCGCAGGCGGCGCTACGGTGATTCAATTCGGCAAGGTCGAAGCAGATATGGAACGCCGAATTGTGGCTCGCGCCGGGCAAGAGGTGCATCTGACCCCCATCGAGTTCCGCCTGCTGGCCTGCCTCGCCCAGCATCTCGGCATGGTGGTCACACACCGCCAGTTGATGCGCGAAGTGTGGGGTCCCGCGCACGTCGAGCATACCCACTACCTGCGCATCTACATGAAGCAGTTGCGTGAGAAATTGGAAGACGATCCTATCTGTCCACACCATCTGCTCACTGAAAGCGGTGTAGGCTATCGCCTTGTCGCTGATGAGGGTTAAACTGGGCCGGTTGCCGGCTACCGCATCACGCACCCACATTTGCTAAGGGAGTCACCGTGAAAACCAGGCATAAATTGAAGCGGCTCGCGACAGTGTGCGCCGCGTGCGCTGTGATGTTCGGCTGGGGAATCGGCGTACACGCGCAATCGGACTTTCCGAAGCGCGCCGTGCGTATAGTCAATCCTTACACGCCTGGCGGGTCAGTCGATCTGGTGGGCCGAGCAGTTGCTGCGGGCCTCTCCGAAATTTGGGGTCACCAGGTCATCGTGGACAATCGCCCGGGCGCAGGCACCATGATCGGCACTGAAATCGTCGTGCGCGCAGAGCCTGACGGCTACACCATGCTTTGCACCAGCTCGACCATAGCGATACTGTCGAGCATGTACAAGAACATGCGTTTCGATCCGCTACGCGATCTGAGTGCAGTGAGTCTCGCCGCTGTCAGTCCGTTCATGCTGGTCGTCAATTCAAGTTTGCCGGTGAAGTCGGTGCAAGAGTTGATCGCGCTGGCCAAGGCGCAGCCCGGACAGATTTCGGCCGCCTCATCGGGGATCGGTACTACAAACCATTTGACACTCGAAATGTTCAAGTCGATGTCGCGCATCGACCTGCTGCACGTGCCCTACAAGGGCGGAGGACCGGCGATCACGGATCTCGTAGGTGGACAGGTCAAAGTTCACTTCAACACGCCGGGCACATTGATGCCGCACGTGAAGGCAGGCAGACTGCGAGCGCTCGCCATGACGAGCGCACAACGCGCCGACTTTGCACCCGATTTGCCCACAGTCGCCGAATCCGGCGTGCCCGGGTTTGAGGCGACCGTCTGGTATGGAATCTACGGACCTAAAGCGCTGCCTGCGTGGCTCTTGCAGCGCTGGAGCGAGGCTGTCAACCGGTACATGAAGACGCCCCAAGCTCAAACCCACTGGCGTCGCGCCGATATGATCGGCGGAGGCGGCACCCCGCGCGACTTCACGGACTTTAACAAACGCGAAACCGAGCGTTGGAGTACCGTCGTCAAGGCCGCCCGCATCGAGCCTCAATAGAAGGCAATAAATCCAAATTGCAGCACATACGAGCCATCACCCTGGACCTCGACGACACGCTATGGCCGTCCGCGCCCACCATTACACGCGCGGAGCAGGTCGCGCATGCCTGGCTTGCGACACATGCTCCCGTGGTTGCGGCGATGTGGTCGATAGAGCAGTTGCGCGAACTGCGCATGTCCATCTTCAACGAGCGTCTTGATCTGCGTCACGATTTTCTGCGCATCCGGCGCATGGCGATGCACGCTGCTTTCGAGCGGGCGGGTTTGTCCGGCGCAGCGGCCCTCGAACTGATTGAACGCGCGCTCGACGTCTTCATGACCGCACGAAACGAAGTCAATCTTTACCCGGAAGTTCGCGATAGCCTTGCGCGTCTATCGCGCCGCTTTTTGCTGGCGTCGCTCACCAACGGCAATGCCGATGTGGCGCGTATTGGCATCGGACACCATTTCAAAGTGGCAATTTCCGCGCATGCGCATGGCACGAGCAAACCCAATCCGGCGTTATTTCACATAGCCTGCCGCGAACTGGCGTGCAATCCCGATGAAGTAGTGCATGTGGGCGATGATATGGAATTGGACGTGCGCGGCGCGCGCGCCGCCGGGCTGCACGTGATTTGGATAAATCGCGCCAATGTGGTGTGGGCGGGTGATGATGTGCCTGTTGCGGTGAATGATTTGCTAGGGTTGGAACGTTGGCTTGAGGAGCGCTGGGAGTAGAAATTATCAGTTATTCACCAAAGTGGTGTAATATGGTGAAACGATTAGGTGGCATAGGAAATTACCAAT
>JANMXS010000072.1:0-2009 GCA_031394335.1 Burkholderiales bacterium | reverse complement strand
CGCAGATTGGTGACGACACGGAGCTGCGCGCCAACTGCCACATTGTCGATGCGACGATCGGCCGGCGTTGCGACATCGGGCCGTTTGCGCGCTTGCGCCCCGGCACGGTGCTGCACGACGCCGTGCACATCGGTAACTTCGTCGAGATCAAGAACAGCGAGATCGAAGAGGGCAGCAAAGCCAATCACCTGAGCTATGTGGGCGATGCCCGCATCGGCAAACGCGTCAACGTCGGTGCCGGCACCATCACTTGCAATTACGATGGCGTGAATAAATGGCCGACGCTGATCGAGGACGGTGCGTTCATCGGCTCCGGCGCCATGTTGATTGCGCCGGTACGCATCGGCTCCGGCGCCACCATCGGCGCGGGTTCCACCATCACCAAGACGGCACCTGCCGGCACACTCACCCTGGAGCGCGCCAAGCAAGTGTCCATCAATGAATGGCAGCCGCCTGAGAAATTCAATGCCGAGGAAAAGAAAGCGCGCGTCGACAAGGCGTTGAAGAAATCCGAGAATTGACTCTGATGCGCGAACCCATTTACTCCATTGAATCGGATGGGCTGCTTCGGCTGACACCAGAGCGCAAATTGGCCATGGTCAGCGACTTGTACGACGCTGGCATCGCGCTACGCGTAGCTGGATTGCGCCTACAGCATCCCGATCGGCCGCTGGCTGAGTTGGACTTCGAGGCGCGTAAGGCATTGCGCCATGCCGGTACCTAGCCTATTTCAACCATTCATCGGGCCCCTTGAGAAACTCGAACTTCCGTACTGCATAACAGGTTCAGTCGCATCGAGTATCTATGGCGAGCCAAGGCTGACCAAGGTCACAGCGACAAACATGTGCGCGATATCCGCTACATACTTGCCGCGACTTCGGTCGACCGCTCCTTTCTCGACCAAGAGGTTCTGCAACGCGGTCTTCAGTCCGAATGGGAGCGATGCGGGGTCGCATGATCTCACACGTCAGGGCGCGCCGATATTCTCCGCCAAGAATTTCTCCACCGATTGCAACAGCGTGACGCGCTCCGCTTCACGCCACAGCTGGTGCGTGCCGCCGTCGATATCCACGTATTGATATTTCTTGCCGGCGCGCTTCAACGCTTTGGCCATGTCGCTGGAGTGGTGAGGGTAGACCTGAAAATCAAGATCGCCGTGAATCAGAAGCACCGGAATGTTGATCTCGGCGGCATGCAGTCGTGGTGAATCGTTCTTGAGCTTGTCGCTGTCGGTGCCAATCTGCAACGCGGCAATGGCGCTGTTGGCGAAATTCTTTTCGTCGAACAGGAGTTCACGCAGGTCACTCACCCCGGCGATACTCACGGAGCAGCGATACAAGTCGCTGTCGCGGACTGCACCCAACAGCGCGGCGTAGCCGCCGAAGCTCCAGCCGAGGATGCATACCCGGTTGGGATCGGCGATGCCTTGCGCAATCGCCCAGCGTGCACCGTCTGTGATGTCGGAGTAGGTGAGGCCACCCCAATCCTGATGCGCATCCCGCAGCCATTTCGTACCGTAGCCGCTGGATCCTCTGAAATTCATCTGCAGGACGGCGTAGCCGCGGTTGGCGAGAAATTGCCCTAGAAAGTCGAAATCAAACGTGTCGCGGTGGATGGGTCCGCCGTGCGGCATGACGATCAAGGGAAGCTTCTCGGGTTTGGCGTCCTTGGGGATGGTCAGGTAGCCGGGAATGGTGGTGCCGTCTTTCGCGGGATAGTGAATCCAGCGCAGACGCGCCATCTTCTCCGCCGGAAGGTCTGGATACGCACGCCCCAATGGTTCCAGCGAGCCTTTGACGGAGTCGTAGATGACCCAGCGCCCCGCTTCCACGTCGCTGTAGGAATCCACCACGAACGTCTTTTGATCCTCGGTCATGTCGCGGATGTAGTTGAAGGTGTCAGGAAAGCGAGTCCGCAATGCGGCGTCGACGGATTGAAAGTAAGCATCGAGGTAATACGCGTGGGGTTCCTCGGTGTGATAGATGACCCCGATCATCCGGCCGTCCTTG
>JANMXS010000071.1:0-5504 GCA_031394335.1 Burkholderiales bacterium | reverse complement strand
CGATCTCGCCAATGGCACGGGCCTGTGCCGCATTGAAAGCGGACATGGCTTGCAAACGTCGGGCTCTGGCTTCAGCGATCGGTCCCTGGTTTTGATTGAAGATGGGCAACACCAAAGATAGCCCCAAAGACCATTTGCGCGTCCCGGCATCCCATGAATAACCCGGACCGAGATGGAGGTCCGGGTATTGCCTGGCGACTTCCAGTTGCAACGCGCTTTGGCTTGCCGCGTATTCTGCCAATGCGCTCAGGATGTCGGGACGGCTTATCAATGCCTGCTGGCGCACCTCATCAACCGGAAATTCAGGAAACCGGATGAACTCATCGAATGAAATCGAAATGTTGTCGATGACCTTGCTGCTCACACCCAATGCACTGGCCAGCCTCGCCCGCGCGTCGGCTTGAAGTTTTTGCGTCTCGTTGAATGACAAGGTGGTTTGATTTAGACCGATCCTCGCTTGTGTCACTTCTGACTGCGAAGCCATGCCAAGCGCTAACCGGTGTTCCAGTAAGGCCACGTTGTTTTGCTGAAGCGCCTGCTGTTGCAGCAATACCAATTGTGTCTGCTGCGAAAAATACAGATCCAGCATGGCGTTGCGGACTCTGCTTCTAACTTGCCAGGCTGTACCCGCAATTGCCAGACGTGCTGCTTCCGACAGATATTGCGCCTGGTCGATACGGTAGCCGCGTTTGCCCGCAGTTTCGATGGGGATATCAAGATTCAATCCCACCGTCCAGGGTGATGTACCGCTGGGTGCGTCGGCATTGCGCTGTGCATTAAGACTAATACTCGGATTGGGCCGCATGCTTGCGGTCGACACGCCTGCCTGCGCGACGCCCCACTTTGCCCGGGCAAGGTCCAAGTCCGGATGGTAAAAGAGCGCCGCCAGAGTCAACTGGTCAAAATCCCACTGGGGCAACGGCCACGTAACGACTTTGTGCTGACTATTCTTTTCAATAAATGCGTTCAGCTCAGGGTCGTCAAGCGTACGCGATTCATAACGGACGAAAGTGGCGGTTGGTGAAATTGGTTGTGGCGCGAAGCTTGCGCAACCACTGAAAAGCACTGCCACAAGGCAGGACACGGCGGAGATTCTCATGACTTCGTTTGCCCTCTCAATGCGACCCTTCATCATAAAGAGAAGGGAGTGACACAACGCTGTCGGAACAATTACAAATTTGCAATGATTGCCAACACGGTCGAACAGCCAGCCGGAACATGGCAACTTGTCGAACGTTCTGCTTACGTGTTGTCAAAAAAGATCAAGCTGAACGATGAGCCTTCGCCGACGACACTTGTCACGGTGAAATCACCTCCGTGCAGGTGCATGATGGATTTCACGATCGACAGTCCCAGGCCGGTCCCCTCCGCAGGTCCATGTCGCGATGAGTCGATCCGGTAAAAACGGTCAAAAATTCTCGATAAATGTTCAGGCGCAATCCCAATTCCCGTATCGCTGCAGACCACCTGAATCGTTCCATTGGGTACATGTCGGATGGAAAAAACGATTTTTCCTCCACGGGGCGTGTAATGCAATGCATTGGAAAGAAGGTTGCTGACCGCTCGATGGAAGAGAGTGGGATCGGCTTGCACCGTTTCGTTGCCTTCACATAAAACTTGTACGCCCTGATCCGCAGCCAGTGCCTCATAAAAACTGATAATTTTCGCGACTTCCTTGCCTGCATCCACCGGCGACAAATTGGGGATTGCTTGTGTACTGTCGGCCTTGGCGAGGAACAACAGGCTGTCCGTCATTCGCGACAGACGCTCATATTCTTCCAGACTCGACGCCAGTATGTCCCGGTATTCACTGGCTGCGCGCGGTCTTGACATGGCCACTTCGGCTTCGCCGCGCAGGTTGTTGATCGGCGTGCGCAATTCATGCGCCAAATCGGCTGAAAATTGCGAAAGGCGATTAAAAGCGTCTTCCAGCCGATCCAGCATCCCATCAAACGCCGACGCGAGCACCACCAGCTCTTGCGGCCATTGCGCGGCATTGATACGCTCATGGAGCTGACTTGCCGTGATGCGTTCAGCGGCCTTGGTGATATCGGTCAATGGCTGCATGCCGCGGCGCGCCGCAACGATACCGATCAATGCAGAGATCGGGATACCGATCAACAGCACCACCATCAAATAGCGCTCGTAGCGGCTGATCAGCGCGTCTTCAAGCGAGGCATCCAATGCAACCTGAATTTGGCTCGGGGGTCGGTCGGTGCCTGCTGCGCCTACCGGCGCAGCTGCAAGTAGATAGGTTTTACCATTGGTAGAGCGCCATTTCAACGAGGTGTAAGGCGCTGAGCTCGTCGCCGGGAATACGAGCGATGGAATTTCACCGCCCATTCCGGGGGATTCCGCCAACGTGCGGCCTGCCTCGTCCAATATGCGGCTGTAAATGTAATATTGAAGACTTGCCATGCCTGCGTTTCCATGGGTCACTTCGCGGTCAAGCGCTTTTGCATAGTCGGGTTGGGTTTGGAAAATAGCTTGTAACTCGTGAATCTGGTTGGCAAGGATGCGCTCGTCTTCCTTTTCCAGAGTGGTGCCGAGAACCCAGTATAAAAACACTGAAGCGAAAATCAGTAACAAAGAACTCGCAAGGGTGTAAAACCACGCCAGCCGTTTGCTGATAGACCAGGGTGGTGCCCCGGAATTTGCAACGGCTCGACCAGCTTTATCGTTCTTCAAGTACATAGCCGACGGCGCGAACGGAATGAATCAGTTTTTTTTCAAACGGGTCATCCACCTTGCTCCGCAGGCGACGTATTGCCACATCGATGATGTTGGTATCGCTGTCGAAGTTGATGTCCCAGACCTGGTCGGCAATCAGGGTTCTGGACAAGACTTCTCCGGTTCTTCGCATAAGCAAGGAAAGGAGCGCGAATTCTTTGGCAGTCAGATCAAGACGGTTGCCGTTGCGCGTCGCTTTCTGACGCGAGAATTCAATTTCCAGATCGGCAATACGCAAGCTCTCGCTGATCCGGACCGGCCCTCGGCGCAGTAGCAGGCGAACGCGCGCCAGCAATTCAGAAAATGCAAAGGGCTTGATCAGATAGTCGTCTGCACCCAATTCCAGTCCCTTGACGCGCTCTTCGACTGCATCGCGCGCGGACAGGAAAAGTATCGGCATTTTCTTTCCGGCTTGACGTAAGGTCGCCAGGATGGACCAACCGTCCCGGCCCGGCAGCATCACGTCAAGAATCATCAGGTCATAGTCTTTGCTGAGGGCCAGAAGTAAGCCTTGCTGTCCATTTTTTTCCGCATCGACGATAAAGCCGGCCTCCGTCAATCCTTTGCGAAGAAACTCGACCGTCTTTTTTTCGTCTTCGACAATCAGTATGCGCATAAATCCTTATTCACAGGAAAGTCACCTCGCTCGACCGGAGAGTTTCGCGTTCAGCAAAAACGCATTATGGGTGGTGCTAGGTGTCGGGCCTACCCTGCAATCGGCACATCGCCCATGCAGGCAACAACTACTATTTGGTGGACGCGTTGATGCTGAAAGCATAGCTGTCCCGTCCCGTGTGATCATATCCCCGTCCGCAGCTGGCCGCTGTTCAGAGCCCGCCAGGCAAGGGTTCAAAGCGAGCGGGCGCAAGCACTCGGGATCTCGGAAGCAGAGCTGGCCGGGCGTTACGTTGCAAACGTGTCCCTCAAACGCAAGGTCGATGCGCAGGAGATTGCCGACATGGTGATCTATTTGTGTTCTGACGCTGGTCGCAGCATAACGGGCATGTCGATGGGCGTGTGCGGAAACGTCGAAACCATGCGGCGCGGGTAAGTCTCATGAGTGGCGCGCCTCTGCGCGGGCACCACCATCTGTCAGAGCGATCCCACAAATACAGTGAAATCAAAAACTTAAAGAGAGAGCACCCAATGAAAGATAAGCTGCTCAAGTCGGTTGTCGCTGTCGTCGCGCTCCTGGCGGCACCAGCGGCCTTCGCACAGAACTATCCGGACAAGCCCGTCAAACTGGTCGTGCCGTTCTCACCAGGCACGGCGGCCGACATTGTCGCGCGCCAGATTGCGCAAGGGCTGTCCGAACTTTGGGGGCGGGCTGTCACCGTCGAGAACCAGCAGGGAGCGGGCGGCGGGGTGGGTGCAGCATCGGTTGCCAAGGCGGCGCCGGATGGCTACACGCTGCTGATGGTGGGTTTGAATCACACCATCAATCCGAGCCTGTACAAGAACATTCCCTTTGACCTGATGCGCGATTTCAAGCCGGTCGCGCGCGTGGCGAGCGGCCCTCTGGTGATCGTCGCGAATCCAAACTTCTCCGCAGGCACGATTCCAGAGATCATCGCGCTTGCCAAGGCAAACCCAAAGAGCATCAATTTCGGATCCGGAGGAAACGGCAGCGTGACCCATCTTGCATTCGAAGTTCTGAAGTCCAAGGCCGGGATCGACATCGTGCACGTCCCCTACAAGGGCATCTCGCAAATGATCACTGACATTCTGGGCAACCAGATCAACCTGGGGGCACCAGCGGTTGCCAGCGCCATTGCCAATATCAAGGCAGGAAAGCTCAAGGCGCTGGCGGTAACAAGTGTGAAGCGAACATCGGTGTTGCCCGATGTCCCCACGGTCGCCGAAGCGGGCGTGACTGGTTACGACGTCTCGACCTGGAATGGTCTGCTGGCGCCTGCCCGGACGCCCGACGAGATTATTGCCAAAATTTATGCTGATGTTGTGAACGTTGCCCAATCGAAGTTGTTCATCGATCAGATCAAGCCACAGGGACTCGAGCTGGATCTCGCAAGTCCTTCTGAATTCCGCACGTTCATCGCCGCCGACCTTGCGAAGTGGTCGCTGATTGTGAGGGACAGCGGCGCAAAACTGGATTGACTGGGCACCTCGTCACCCGGCTCCCGTACGCGCCATGGCGCGCACAAATACGCTTCACATCAAATGCAGCCCACCGTCCACCATCAAGGTCGTGCCGGTGATGAACGACGCTTCATCACTGGCGAGCCAGAGCGCGGGCCAGGCGATTTACTGCGGGGTGGCCCAGCGGCCCAGCAAGTAGTGGGCGGCCGCGCCCATCAAGTTAACACCAACCACGGTCTGCCATTCTTCAGGCGTTGCGTCGGCCAGCGCCGCGTGGTTGCGCATGGCGGCGTTGTTGACCAGGATGTCAATCTGGCCATGGGCGCGCAGCGCGTGCGCCACAGCGGCTTGCGCGGCATCCGCGTCTGCAATAAGATCAATCCACGCCTTTTTCTTTCTCAGGGACGTCTGATCGCCTTCAAAATATGACGCTGCCAGATGGCTCGAAGCGCCTGCAAGGCTTGCGCACCATCCTGGTGAACATTAAGCCCGTCAAAACTGGCTGGTTTCGCACGACCAATGGCTGCGGCACAACTCTGTTGAAACAGTTCATGCAACAAAAGGCTTAAGCTGTCAAGCGCGCATTTTGCGGAAACATCGCCTTGCGGGCGTCGTCGTCCATCTCGGCTTTAAATGCGTGCCGCGTCTTCAAAGCCTCAGCGCGTTGCGCTGCCGGC
>JANMXS010000070.1:0-2570 GCA_031394335.1 Burkholderiales bacterium | reverse complement strand
GCGATGAGTTTTTCTACCACGAGAACCTGATTCATCCGGCGGCGATCGCGCATCCCGCGCCGCGCCAGGTGCTGATTGTCGGCGGTGGCGACGGCGGTGCGGCCGAGGAAATTCTCAAGTATTCCTCGGTCAAATCCCTGCGGCTGTGCGAGCTTGATGCCGCCGTTATTGATGTCGCCAAAGAATATTTTCAGAACGTGCATCGCAATGTGTTTGCCGATCCGCGACTGACTTTGTGCGTCGGCAATGGCCTCAAATATTTGCACGACACAAAGGATCGCTTCGACCTCATTTACCTCGACCTCACCGACCCGATTGGTGCAGCGGCCTCGCTGTATACGCCGACGTTTTACGCCGCCTGCAAGCGCGCGATGCATGCGGGCGGCGGCATGACGATGCACATCGGCTCGCCGTTTTCGCATCCGCAACGGGTTCGCGACAGCGTCAGCGATCTGCGCGCGTTATTCAAATTTGTGACGATATGGTTCGTGCACATCCCGCTATACGGTGCCACCTGGGGCTTTGCCTGCGCGTCCGATGCGCTCGATCTGCACACCATTCGCAGCGAAGAAATCGATGCGCGCCTCGCCGCCCGCAAGGTCGGCGATCGCCAGTATTACGAAGGCAAGATGCATCACGCGATGCTGTCGCTGCCGCCTTACATCCGCGCGCTAATCGCGTAAGATTGCCCATCACCGTGTCGAAAGAACCTCGATGCTTAAAAAAGTCCGCAAGTCCAGTTCCCACATCACGCTGGTGCTGATCGGCGCCGCCGCGCTCGGCACCACACTCGCCGGCTGCAACCGCGATGAAACCCGCCGCGATGTCTACGCCAGCAAGCAGGACTGCCTGGCCGACTGGGGCAATACGCCGCAGGATTGCGAGCCGGCCTATGACCGCCGCAACGGCAATGCGGCTACCACGCATTATTACGGGCGACCTTATAGCTACTCCGGTGATTCTTCATCGCCATCGCATTCCGGCCGGACCATCGGTTCATCGACGGTGAGCCGTGGTGGCTTCGGTTCCAGTGGCCACTCGGCCAGCGGCTGATGATGCCAGCGCCGCGCAATGAAGCGTGAACTGCTGATTCCGCGGCCCGACTGGCCGCAAAAAATGGAAGCGCTTGGCTTCGGCTTTCACAGCATCGACGGCATTTACTGGGACGAACGCGCCTGCTATGCATTCACCGCTGCCGAAATCGATACGCTTGAAGAGGCCACCGTCGAGCTGCATGAAATGTGCATCGCCGCCGCGCAGAAAGTGATCGATGACAATCGCTATGCGCAGTTCGCGATCCCGCCTGAATTCATCCCGCTGATCGAGCATTCATGGAATGACGACGAGCCGACGCTATTCGGCCGCTTCGATTTGTCCTGGGATCCGGGTTCAGGCACGCCGCCAAAAATGCTTGAATACAACGCCGATACGCCGACCTCGCTGATCGAGGCCAGCGTGGCGCAATGGTATTGGCTGCAGGACGTGAAGCCGCAGGCCGACCAGTTCAACAGCATTCACGAAAAACTGCTGGAGCGCTTCAAGCAGATCAGCGCTGATCTGCCCGACAAGCGTATGCATTTCAGCTGCATCGCCGACAGCGAAGAGGATGTGGGAAATATCGATTATCTGCGTGACGTCGCCATGCAGGCGGGCCTGGCGGCGCCGTTCATTGATGTCGGCGCCATCGGCTGGGATGCGGTCGCCAAATGTTTTGTCGACGAGGCCAACGCACCGATCAACACCCTGTTCAAGCTCTATCCCTGGGAATGGTTGGTGCGCGAAGCCTTCGGCCGCAACTTGCTGGAAAGCCCGCTGCGCGTGATCGAACCCGCCTGGAAAATGCTGCTCGCCAACAAGGCCATCCTGCCGGTGCTGTGGGAGCTGTATCCCGATCACCCGAATTTGCTGCCGGCGTTTTTCGAGCCTCAACGCTTCGCCACCGATTACGTCAAAAAACCGCTGCTGTCGCGCGAAGGCGCCAACGTCACCATCAAATCGAAGTCAGGCGATATCGACATCCCCGGCGAATACGGCGCGGAAGGCTTCATCTATCAGGCCTATCAACCGCTGCCGAGTTACGGCGACGGCTATATGGTGATCGGCTCATGGATCATCGGCGATGAAGCCGCCGGCATCGGCATTCGCGAAGATGAATCATTGGTCACCAAAAACACCAGCCGTTTCGTGCCGCACTATTTCACTTGAGAGGTAACGCTATGACGCATATTCAAATCATGGAATCATTCGGCGGCTTTGACGACTTCCTCATCTACCTCGCCATCTCCGGCGCGCTGCTGGCGATCTTCCTCGCCATCTATGTGCGCATCACGCCCTACCGCGAATTCGCCCTGATCCGCGAAGGCAATGCCGCCGCCGCCTTCAGCCTGTCGGGCACCCTGATCGGCATGGCGATCCCGCTGGCCAATGCCGTCGAGTACAGCGTCAATCCGATCGACATGGCGATCTGGGGCGCCATCGCCTTGCTGATCCAGTTGCTGGTGTTCGTGATCGCCCGCATCACCCTGCCGCATATTGCCGAAGACATCCCCGCCGGCAAGCAGGCTTCCGGG
>JANMXS010000069.1:0-6913 GCA_031394335.1 Burkholderiales bacterium | reverse complement strand
GCACGTCCAGCTCGCGCATCAGGGCGGCATGCTCGTCGAGTTCCTGCTTGGTGCCGATCACCATCTCGTGCAGGATTTTCCCGGTGTTCTTGAGCGAGATGCGCACGGTTTCGCCCTGCTTGACGTCGATCTTGTCGGGCGTAAAACGCATTTTGTCGCTCATCGAGATCTTGATGGTGCGCTTTACGCTTTTGGCATCGCCGGCGATGCCCCATTCCTTTTGTTCCATCTTGACCGCGGCGTCTTTTTTCTTGTGTTGGTTCTCATGGGCAATTGAAAGCGCTGGCATCGCCAGGGTGATCGCAGCAATCGTGGCAATCAAAGTTTTCATGTTTTTTCTCTTTCAGTGTTGATGGCTTGATCAGTGGCCGGAATGGCCGGCGGGTTTGCGTACCTGTACTTCAACGTCCTTGATCGGCATGTTGTTTACCTTCATCGCGGCTTTGCCCTCTGACTTGAACCGCGCAGGCGCAGGCAATGGCCCGGTCCATTCAAAGGCCTGCGTTCCCGGTGGCTGCTGGTACCAGCCCGGATCCTTGTAATCGCCCGGCTTCTGGTCGCGGCGCACTTTGAGCATCGAGAACATGCCGCCCATTTCCACCGAGCCATACGGACCTTCGCCGCTCATCATCGGCGCGGTGTTGTCGGGCAATGGCATTTCCATTTCCGTCATATCGGCCATGCCGCGCTCCGCCATCACCATATAGTCCGGGACCAGGGAGGTAATTTGCTTCGCCACGCCGCGATGATCGACACCGATCAGCGTCGGCACGTTATGTCCCATCGCGTTCATGGTGTGATGGCTCTTGTGGCAATGAAATGCCCAATCGCCTTCCTCGTCGGCGAGAAATTCAATCTGGCGCATCTGCCCCACCGCGATATCGGTGGTGACCTCCGGCCAACGCGACGTTTTTGGTGTCGGCCCGCCATCGGTACCGCTGACCACGAACTCGTGGCCGTGCAGATGAATCGGATGATTGGTCATGGTCAGATTGCCGATACGGATGCGCACCTTGTCGTTCAGGCGCACATTCAGCGAATCGATACCGGGAAACACGCGGCTGTTCCACGACCACAGATTGAAATCGAGCATGGTCATGATCTTCGGCGTGTAGCTGCCGGGATCGATGTCGTAGGAGTTCAGCAGAAAGCAGAAATCGCGGTTGACCTCGTCGATCAGCGGATGTTTTGTCTTTGGATGCGTGACCCAGAAGCCCATCATGCCCATCGCCATCTGCGTCATTTCATCGGCATGCGGGTGGTACATGAAGGTGCCGGGCCGTCGCGCGATGAATTCGTAAACGAACGTCTTGCCGGGCTGGATCGATTTCTGGTTGAGACCGGCTACGCCATCCATGCCGTTCGGCAGACGCTGGCCGTGCCAATGCACCGAGGTGTGCTCCGGCAATTTATTGGTGACGAAAATGCGCACGCGGTCACCTTCGACGACCTCGATGGTCGGCCCCGGCGACTGGCCGTTGTAGCCCCATAAGTGCGCTTTGAAGCCCTCGGACATTTCGCGAACCACCGGCTCGGCGACCAGATGGAATTCCTTGACGCCGTTGTTCATCCGCCACGGCAGCGTCCAGCCATTCAGCGTCACCACCGGGTTGTAGGGGCGGCCGCTGTTCGGCACTAGCGGCGGCATCGTGTCCGGCTTGGTCTGGATGACGGGTTCGGGTAACGCCGCCATCGCGACGCGGCTGACGGCGCTTGCCGCCACACCTGCCACCGCAGCGCCAGCCAAGCCAGCGCTACTCAAAAATTTTCTGCGGGAAATCATCGGTAATCCTTTCGTATTCTTTAGGGGCGCTTAGTGGTCTTCAATGCGCCGGGGCACCGTCGCCTGAGGCCATTGCGCTGGCGGACATCGCACTCATATTGGGTTTGCCGATCATCGCCATATCCAGATCGGCCTTGGCGAGCCAGAAATCGCGCAGCGCGTCGATATAGCCGTTGACGCTCGAAATCTGCGCGCGCGCGTCGGCCAGCAACTCGAATACGCCGATCAGCATGCCGTTGTAGCGCAGCTGGTTTTCATCGGCGATGCGCTTGCGAATCGGTACCACCTCGTCGCGATAGTGTCTGGCGATATCGTAGGCAACGCGATAGCCCTGATAGGACTCACGCACTTCCGAGCGCGCATTGATGGCGGCCTCGGCCAGCCGGTTGACCGACTGCATGTACAGCGCCTCGGCCTTGGCGACCTTGGAGGCACCCCAGTCGAAGAGCGGAATTTCCAGGCTCAGCTCGTAGCCTTTTTTATACGGGTCGGAGCGCTTTCCTTCGAGGACGCGGGCGGGACCGAATTCCAGCGCATTGATGAAGCGCGTGGTCCTGGTGAGGCCCAGATTCTTCGCCATCGCTTCCGTCTCCAGACGCATGCCTTGCACATCCAGGCGCTGGTTCATGGCGAGTTGTTCGACATTGGGTAAATCGTCGGCGGCGTTCGGCAGATCGGGCAAACGTTCCGGCAAGGCGAACTGCGTATCTTCGTCCCACAGTCCCATCAGGCGAATCAGTTTCTCCCTTGTGCTCACCTGGTTCTGCGCAGCGCGCGCCACGCCGAGCGCTGCATCGGCATAGAAACCCTGCTCGCGTGCCTGCGAAAGTTTGCTCCAGTTGCCAACCTGCGCCATGCGCCGGGCCAGCTCGGCGCTGGCGTCGGCGACCGACTTTACCTTCGTCATGTAGCGCACGTTTTCTTCCCCGGCAACGGCAAGGATGTAGGCCTTGCGCGTGTCGGAGGCGAGGCGCAGCACCTCGATGGCGACCGCGCGCTGGGTGGCTTCAAAGCGGCGCCGTTCCATCTGCGTGGCCAGCGGCATGGTGACCAGCGAGAACACATTGAAGGTCAGCATCTGCTCGATCTTGAAGTCATCGTTATTGCGCGCCCGCAACATGGAAAAGCGCGGATTGGGCAAGCGCCCCGCCTGCACCAGATCGGCTTCGGAGATGCCCAATTCGGAGAATGAGGCTTGCAGCCCGCGATTATTCAGCAGTGCGATCTGCACGGCATCCTCGATCGATAAGGACGAGGGCGAGGATGAGGGCTTTTGCAGCAGCTCGCGCACCCGCGTGGCAATGGCGTCGCGGTCGGCGTCGGTCCTGGCCCACTTGAGATCCTTGCCGATGCGCTCTTTGGTGGTTTGCTCGACTGCGCCGAAGCCGCCATCGGATGAAAATGAAGCGCAGCCGGTCAAGGCAAGCGCGGCCAGTCCCGCCGCCAGATATTGGGCGGATGAGCGTAAGTTGATCATCATGTTCCGCGCCTACTTCGGCTGGCCGTGGCCGGCATGTCCCGACTCGCGTTTTACAGGAGGTGCCGCCGATGGTTTGGGGTGCTCCATCGGCATAGGCGCTGCGTTGGCGTCGGGGACGACAGGAGCAGACGTGACTGGCGTTACCTCGCGCGCTTCCCGTGCATAGGTGCGCCAGCCGCCGATACGATTGACTTCATCGTTAGCGGCTTTCCAGGGAATAAGTTTGTCCTCGCCCAAAGGGCGGTAATCACGGAATGGTGATTGGTACTTGACGGGCGGTACCGTGGCGCTTCCATTGGTGGGGTCGTCGGCAGCGGACGAGGGGCCGGAATAGCCATAGGCGACAAAAACGCCGGCAGCAAGGACGACCGCAACAACAATATCGAATTTCATGATGATCCTCTTCTCGCAATAAGAAAAACGCAACTTATGCGAGGATCAACGACGCTCCCAACGATGTGGAAAACGAGCTTTCGCTCTTGCGTGCGTTAACCCCTCGCGCTAGGCGAGGGCGAGGCGCGGAGGCGGGGAGGTCAGTTCAGGGATGAACGAGGGCGGGATGGCAAGTGGCGTGGCAGTAAAAATATGTGTTGGCGCAAGCGTCGCCACGACCGGCATTTCCGGCATGACCAGCGCCCCGGCCAGATGGCAAAGCACGCAGTGGCTGCAACCTTGCCCCGGCGCCATCTTGGCCGGCATCGGCTTGCCATGACAAGGCATGAAGCTCATGTCCATATCATCCATGGAAGCAGCGTTCGGTGCGGATACGGCGGTCGCGCTCATCATCGAGCCGGACAATGGCATGACGGCCGCCAGCGCGCCTGCCGCCGGCAGCCAGGCGATCATCCATATCAACAGCAGTTTTCGGAACAGATTCATGCTCATAGTGACCAGGTTAATGCCGATTGGTTCAACTGTCACGGCCTTTTGCGCCGAAAGAAGAAGCCGTATCCGAGGCGGTTCAGGCCCTCGTCAATACCATCGATCCCGTAGCAATATTATTTTCAACCTTCCTGTAGTGGGAAGGTCAAGCGTTATCCAAAAAAATCAAACTCAAGCACAGGCGCGGCGTTTGGGCCAAAAATGCCCCGAACGCCGCGCCAAATGGCGATCTGCTCAATGAGCGCCGGCAATGTGCGACTTTCCGACCCGGCCGCCGATGCGATTCGCGGCCTGCGCGATTTCCGCGAGGATGCCGCAATCCTTGACCTTCTGTACCTTGTGGCATTGACGTCGCAGCTTGCGTAGATCCTGCTCAAGTTGGGTGAGCGCAGCAATCCGTTCGCCGACGTGCCCGATGTGTTCGTCGAGCAATTGATTGACTTTCCCGCAGTTCGATTCCGGCGTATCGCGAAACTGCAGCAGGACGCGTATTTCATCGAGCTTCATGTCCAATGATCGGCAGCGGCGCACAAAGTTCAGGCGATCGACGTGCTGATTGCCGTAGTGCCGGTAGTTGCCTGCGGTTCGCGCGGGCGTGGGCAGGATGCCGACCTTCTCGTAGTAGCGGATGGTTTCCACCTCCACGCCGGTTGTCTGCCCCAATTCGCCAATTTTCATGCAAAGCTCCTTTTTTTTGCCGCAGCATAAAACCTCTTGACACTGTAGCGGCTTCAAGGTTTCCAATGTTGGGCATTAAAGGACTTTCATATATGAGCGAACATCATCAACATGATTGCTGCAGCGCCGATGGCGCCACGCCATTGGCCATAAAGGGCGCTACGACAGCGGCGTTGCCGGCCGGCGCCCCGGTACTCAGGCTCAAGATCCGGAAAATGGATTGCCCGACCGAAGAGTCACTTATCCGCAAGGCGATTGCCGGCACACCGGGTGTGGTGAGCCTGGATTTCGATCTCATCAATCGCGTGCTGACGGTCAATCACACGCTGGCCGATACCGCCTCGATCAATTCCACACTGGCCGGCATTGGCATGGCAGGCGTTCCACTATCCGGTGAGAACATGAGCGTCGAGACGGGCGCCTCCACAGGTGGAGAAAATGCGCCCGGTATCGCCACGAAGCAATGGGTACTGATGGCCATTGCCGGTGTGGCCGCCATCAGCGCCGAGATCGTCGCTTACGTTTCCGGTAACGAGACCTCGGCCATCGTCGCCGTGCTCGCGTTGATCGCTATTTTTACCGGCGGCCTCCCAACCCTGAAAAAAGGCTGGATCGCGCTCAAGACGTTCACGCTTAATATCAATTTGTTGATGACCGTCGCGGTATTCGGCGCGGTGGCGATCGGGCAATGGCCGGAAGCGGCGGTGGTGATCTGGTTGTTCGGCATCGCCGAGATGATCGAGGTGCTGAGCCTTGATCGTGCCCGCAATGCAATCCGCAGCCTGATGGCCAATGCGCCCGAAACGGCCTTTGTCCAATTGCCCGATGGCGTTTGGACTGAGCGGGCGGCGGACCGGATCGCCATCGGGCAGATCGTGCGCGTCCGTCCGGGCGAACGAATCGCGCTGGACGGTATCGTCGTTTCCGGAAGTTCCGGCGTCAACCAGGCGCCGATTACCGGTGAGAGCCTGCCGGTTGAAAAAACCGTCGGCGCCACCTTGTTTGCGGGCACCCTCAACGAACGCGGTGTGCTCGAGTTTCGTGTCACCGCAGGCAAGGGCGAGACCACGCTTGATCGTATCGCCCGTTCCATCCAGGCGGCGCAAGGCCAGCGTGCGCCGACGCAGCGCTTCGTCGATAAATTCGCCCGCGTTTATACGCCAACCGTGTTCGTGCTGGCGGTGCTGGTGGCGATCATTCCACCGCTTGCATTCGGCATGCCGTGGTTCGACTGGATTTACAAAGCGCTGGTGCTGCTGGTGATTGCCTGCCCTTGCGCGCTGGTAATTTCCACACCAGTGACGATCGTGAGCGGACTCGCCACCGCTGCGCGACGGGGAATACTGGTGAAGGGTGGGGTCTATCTTGAACAAGGCCGCAAACTCAAAACCGTGGCGCTCGACAAGACGGGCACCATCACCCACGGCAAACCCGTTTTGACCGATGTGGTCGCCCTCTCCAGCATCAGCAAAGACGACGTACTGCGCATCGCCGCCAGTCTGGACGCCTTGTCCACCCATCCGGTGGCGACAGCCATTGTTGCGGCCTATAGCGGCAGTCTTGCCACCGTTGATCAATTCGAGGCATTGCATGGGCGAGGGGTAAGCGGCACGGTCGACGGCGTGAAATATTTTCTCGGCAACCATCGATTGATCGAGGAGGTAAAGGTATGTTCGCCCGCTACCGAAGCAGTCCTCGACCGCCTTGAGATCGAAGCCAAGACTGCGGTGGTTCTCGCCACCGAAAGCGAGGCGCTTGCCGTCCTTGCGGTGGCGGACACGATTTGCGAGTCGAGCAAAGCGGCGATCGCAGAATTGAAATCGCTCGGCATCGATACCATCATGCTTACCGGCGACAACGACAAGACCGCGAAGGCCGTCGCGCTTCAGGTGGGCATTGCCGATGCGCGCGGTGATTTGATGCCGGATGACAAGCTTGCCGCGATCACAGCGCTGTTGGCGCGTGCTCCGGTCGGTATGGTCGGCGAAGGCGTTTACGATGCGCCTGCGCTGGCGCGTTCCAGCATTGGCTTCGCGATGGGCGCCGCGGGCACCGATACCGCGATTGAAACCGCGGATGTGGCGTTGATG
>JANMXS010000068.1:0-3685 GCA_031394335.1 Burkholderiales bacterium | reverse complement strand
GCCCGGCTCTGGATACCGACAGATCGACCCTGATACCCGCATGAACGCACAAACGCTGACGGCCGTTCGACACGCCGCCGGGGCGGCGGTGCTGGCCACTGATCTGGTGATCGCCGGTACGGTGCAATCGGCATTTTGCGCGGTACGTCCGCCGGGGCACCACGCCACCCGCGATGCGGCGATGGGCTTTTGCATTTTCAACAATATCGCAGTCGGCATCCGTCATGCGCAGCGCGTGCATGGTTTGGAACGAATCGCCCTGATCGACTTCGATGTGCATCACGGCAATGGCAGCGAGGATATTCTGGCGGGCGATCCTGAAGTGCTGATGTGCTCCACCTTCCAGCAGGGACTTTATCCGTTCATGGGCGATGTCCCCATGGGCCCGAATATGTGCAATATGCCCCTGCCTGCGTACTCGCGCGGCGAGGCGATGCGCCAGGCGGTGACGGAACACTGGCTGCCCGCGCTGGAAAAATTTCGCCCGCAGATGATTTTTATTTCCGCCGGTTTCGATGCGCATCGCGACGACGATCTGGCCAACCTCGGCTGGACCGAGATGGACTATGCCTGGGTCACCGCGCGCATCCTTGAAGTAGCCGCGAAGCATGCCGGCGGTCGCATCGTGTCGATGCTTGAAGGCGGCTATGCACTCAACGCCCTGGGTCGCAGCGTGGCGGCGCATATTGCCGTGCTGATCGGCGCGCGCGACGCCTGAGCCTGACCAAGAGCGAGCCGATGGAATATCACTACCTGCGGCCGCTGTTCGATCCGGCAGTCATCCACGTTTACGCGGCCGCCACTGACGATGGCTCAATGTATGCGGCTGCACTCAACGCGGCGCTGGCCGAAGGCGCATTCGTCGGCAAGTTGAGGCATTGGCTGCAGGATGAGGACGGCAGCTTCCATAGGCAGATCGGGATTGACGCCAATGCCTCGATGGGCTTGCCCGATCTTGCCCTGATCACTCTCGGCGGCAATGGTCCCGGCGCGATCGCCGCGCTTGAACACGCCGCACAGCATGGTGCACGCGCGGCCATTGTCTACGATGCGCATATGGGCGCCGACAGTGCGCAACGGCTCAAAGCGCGCGCGCAGGCGCTGGCGGTCCACCTGCTGGGTCCCGCCTCTCTGGGGTTGCAGCGGCCCCATCTGCAGCTGAATGCCTGCCTGGCCGGCAAGCTGCCGCTCGCCGGCCCGCTCGCCGTGGTGTCGCAATCGGGCGCGCTCACCGCGGCGATGCTGGACTGGGCGGAGTCGAACGGCGTGACCTTCTCGGCGGTGGCTTCGCTGGGGCGCGATAGTGCGCTGTATCTCGCCGATGTGCTCGATTTCCTGGCCTCGGATATGCGCACGCAAAGCATTGTGCTTTACCTGGAATCGATTCCGGAAAACGGCGCGCGTCGTTTCATGAGCGCACTGCGCGCGGCGGCGCGCAACAAACCGGTGATCGTGCTCAAGGCCGGTCGCCATGAAAGCGGCAAGCGCGTGGCGGTGACGCACTCCGGCGCGATGGTCGGCGGCGATGATGTGTTCGATTCGGCCTTGCGTCGCGCCGGTGCGGTGCGCGTGGACAGTTTTGTACAATTGTTCGCGGCGGCAAAATGCCTGACCTCGCGACAGAAGCCGGTGGGTAACCGCCTCGCCATCATTACCAATGGCGGTGGCCCGGCGGTACTGGCGGCGGATCATGCGGCCGCCATCGGTGTTGAACTCGCGGTGCTGTCCGCCGACAGCCTCGACCAGCTGCGTGCCAGGTTGCCGGCGTGGTCGTCCGCGTTGTCCGGCACGGCGGGCCCGCTGGATCTTGGTGAAGATGCCGGCGCTGCGGAATATCTGGCGGCGGTGGAGATCGCCGCCGCTGACACCCATGTCGACGGTCTGCTGATTATCGTCACGCCCAAGCCGGGCATGGCGGTGGCCGCAATCGCCGAGGCGGCGATCAAGCGCCTGCCGACCTTGGGCAAACCGGCGATTGCGTGCTGGATGGGTGAGCCGCGCATCGCCGGCTTGCGGCGCGCCATCATCGAATCCGGCTTGCCGGTGTTCCGCTTGCCGGAGGCGGCGGTGGATGCATTCGCCAGTGTTGCGCTGTTCTACCGCAACCAGCAGGCACTGATGCAGACCCCGCCGCCATTGATGTCGCCGGGTAGCAATGGGGACGACCGCGCGCCGGATATTGCCGCCGCACGGGCCCTGATTGCTGGCGTACTGGCCGAGGGCCGCGAGGTGCTGACCGAGACTGAATCCAAGGCCCTGCTGACGGCATTCCGCATCCCGGTTGCGACCACGGTGGTGGCCGCGACCGAAGACGAGGCGGTGCAGGTGGCTGCCGACATCGGCTTTCCGGTGGTGCTGAAAATAAGTTCCCCCGATGTCGTGCACAAGACCGATGTCGGCGGCGTGCTGCTCAATGTGCGCAGCGCCGACCAGGTGCGTGCCGGCTTTCGCGTACTGTGCCGCGAGGTGCGGCAACGCGTGCCGGGCGCGCATATCGACGGGGTCGCGATCCAGCCGATGGTGGTCAAGCGTCACGGACGCGAATGGTACGTGGGCATGACCACCGACGCGTTGTTCGGGCCGGTCATTACCCTCGGCGTGGGCGGGGTGATGGTCGAGCTGTTCAACGACCGTACCGTGGCGCTGCCGCCGTTGAACCCGTTTCTGGCGCGGCGCCTCATTGAGCGCGCGCCGCTGGTTGCGCAACTCGGCGCCTGGCGCGGCATGCCGCCGGTAAACATGGCGGCCCTGGAGTATTTGCTGATGCGCGTTTCCGAAATGATTTGCGAGCTGCCGGGCCTGCGCGAACTCGATATCAACCCGGTGATCATCGACGAGCATGGTGCGGCGGTGGTCGATGCCAGCGCGGTGGTGCGGATGCCGCTCGCGAGCGGTGGCGCGCCGAATGTACGTTATGGACATATGGCGATCCTGCCCTATCCCTCGTATCTGACCACGCCGCTGGAACTCAAAACCGGCGAGGTCCTCACCCTGCGCGCGATTCGCCCCGAAGATGCGGATGCCCTGCAGAGTTTCGTGCGCAATTTGTCCGACGAGGCGCGCTACTTTCGCTTCATCTCCACCATGGCCGAACTGCCGCTGTCGCTGCTGGCGCGATTCACCCAGATCGACTATTACCGTGAAATGGCGATCGTCGCGATCGCCAATGTGGATACGCCGGCACAGCGGCTGGTCGGCGTGGCGCGCTACATGCTGCTGCCCGACGGCCAAAGTTGCGAATACGCGCTGGCCGTCGCCGACGATTATCAGCGTCGCGGCCTCGGCTCGGCGTTGATGAACCGCCTGACCGATATCGCCGGCGAGCAGGGGCTTAAAACGATGGTGGGCATGGTGCTGAACCATAACAGCGGCATGCTGCGGCTGATGGCGAGCCTGGGCTTCAGCATTGAAACCGACGACGAAGATCCGGATATGCGGCGCGTGGTGCGCGCGCTTTAGGGTGTTGCCGTTCGGCAGGAGCAGGAATGTGTGTGCAGGATATTTAAATGAAACTCCAGCATTGGCGTGCCTTCCAGGCCATTTTGGAATCTGAGCGTTCGAGTTGTCGCCCTTTGGGTCGAATCGAAAGGGGTGAGGGAAAGCAATAGCGGTACCCTTTGGTTGCTAAGACAAAAGGAGAAACCGCCATGCCGCCCCTCACCGAAGCACAACGGTATCAGATTGA
>JANMXS010000067.1:0-9464 GCA_031394335.1 Burkholderiales bacterium | reverse complement strand
CCGCTAAAATTGTGACTACCCTTGTTGTTCTTGTGTGGAATTTTTTTGGACGGGTTACCTTCGTCTATAATAAAACGTAAAAGATACAAATCTAATGAATCCTAGAATTGCAGTGCTACTCCCTTGTTATAACGAGGAAATTACGATTGGCAAAGTAGTCCGAGATTTTCGTACTGCTTTGCCAGAGGCCGAAATACATGTATTTGACAATAACAGCAGCGACGGAACCCAAGCGCAGGCTTTGGCAGCAGGTGCCACGGTGCATTTTGTCGCTTGCCAAGGCAAAGGATGGGCGGTACGTAGCATGTTTCGCGATGTAGATGCGGACCTGTATATCATGGCGGATGGTGATGACACATATCCGGCAGACAGGGTGCGGGAATTGATCTCTCCCGTGCTTTCTGGCTCGGCCGATATGGTTGTCGGCACACGCCTTCAAGACTACGACGATCATGCGTTTCGCCGCTTGCATAAATTCGGCAACAATCTTGTGTTGCGAAGTATCAATACTTTGTTTGGTTCAAAATTAAGCGACGTACTGTCTGGCTATCGGGTCTTCAGCCGACGATTCGTGAAAACGATGCCGGTCCTAAGTCACGGCTTTGAAATCGAGACAGAACTGACCCTGCATGCTTTGGAACACGGCCTTGCTATAAAGGAAATTACTATTCCTTATGGTAAGCGTCCGGACGGCAGCTTTTCCAAATTGAACACATTCTCTGATGGTTGGCGCGTTCTTCGAACAATTTTGTGGATTTTCAAGGACTATAAGCCGCTGTTGTTTTTCGGCGCCTTGGGCGGCGTATTCCTTCTGCTTGGGGTAATATTTGGAGGAATCGTTGTATCAGAGTTTATTGCTACCTCAAAAGTAACTCACCCGTCAACAGCTGTGCTGGCGGCGACCTTGTGCACGTTTAGCGTGCTTTCCCTGATGATCGGACTGATTTTGGACACCGTCAATCGGCGCAGCAAGGAGCAATATATTTTGCTAGTTGATCATGTTATTGACATTCATACAAAGAAACGAGTTTGATTTATCCTCTGCCAAAAAATTAACGTAGTACATGTCAGGTATGGGTAGGTATAGGTATAGGCAGGTATGAGCAGGTATGAGCAGGTATGCGCAGGTATGGGCAAAGTCACGGTTTTACATCCCTATTCAATCGGTTTAGATAGAGTTGCTTATAGTCCTTTGCCACTGTTGGTTCGGCAATCGATATACTATTGATCGCAACTAGGGTGCCGGCAGGGCACTCGAACGTCAGTCTTATATCGCCTTCCCCTATAAGTGCCAAGGGCAGTGTTGCGCCGATATCGTAGGTCTGCATTTGGCCTATTTTCCGAATTCTGATTCTGCTGCTTTGACTATCGCTAAACCCTGAGTCAACCAGTCTTTTGTAGAGAACCCGAAATTTTTTGCAAGATGTTTCATCGTCTGCGGTGATGGACAATTTCAGGCTGAGTACGTAGTTACCAGTCTGAGCTAATTGAGAGACGCCCCGAACAGGAATGTCCAATGCATTTGGTTCGCCCGCCAAACGGAAATCACCTTGGCCGGTCGGTGTAAAGCCGATGTTGGCACTGGGCACTAAGTCTTTGCCAAGCCTGCGCCAGATTACTTGGTGCGGTACGTTGGCGATGTCCGGTGAAAGCGGCGGTGAGTATTTGCGATGAAATTCCCCTGCTACTACCGCAATAAGTCCCAGACTCGCCGTGGCCAAAATTTGGCGAAGATTGTGCGATTTGATCAGTGCCGCTACCCCGATTCCAGACAGTAAAACCAGCCACAGGTCAAGCGCGCCAACACTGTAGCGATGACTGTATAAGACGGGAACATGAATTGCTATCTGATATGCCATCAGCCCACCGATGAGGATCTGCATCGGTTGCGATTTAACAGAAGCCAAACCAATCGTGCCCAAGGTTATTTCAACGACACGCAGGGTGCGAAAGTTCCAAATACTGTCGGTCAGTACCGCTTTGCTGATAAAGATAAATGCCCCGGTTTTTTGCAAATAAGCCGCCAGCAAATCCAGCCAAGGACGGTCACTTAACATTGTGAGCGCTACACCTTTCAGGAGCCTGTCCCCGACAACGCTGAGATGATCATGTTCCCCGCTGATGGCCCCTTCATCATAGCCAAGACCATAGTAAGGCAATTCGTAGCCATTGACCAATGGGTGACTGCCGAAATACAGGGCGTTTCCAGCGCCAGTGGCGAAAAACGTGAAATCAAACAACAGCCAATTCTTGACAATAAACACCAGTGGGAATAGTAAGGCAACGAAGTGCATCAGCAAGATATTTTGCCATGTGCGGCGTGATTCGCTGCGCGTGCGCAGAAGCATGCCGCTGGAGACAATGATGACCAGAAAGGCAAAGTAATAGATACTGCCTCTGGTCAAGATGGCTAATCCAAAAAAAACACTGCCTGGCAGCGCGAGCCAGTATTTTTTGGCCAAGAAAATTTCAGTCACGCACCATAACCACCCTGCAGTGAGAAAGAAAAATAATGGTTCAGTCAACACTCGTGGAATTAAGTCGTGAAACTGTGGCGACAGGGCAAACAAGAACCCGGCGTATAGGCCAGCTTGACTAGAATGTAAGGATTTTCCCGTTCGATACAGTAGGAGAACGATGAGGCACGACAAAAATATATTAAATAGCTTTACTGCGATCTGATTTGCACCCAGCAGCGCTGGATATACATACGCCATTGGCGGGTAGCGCAATGATTTTTCTTCAGTAAAGAAACGGAAATTTTCGCTCAATAATTGTTGCGCATAGGGAATATAGTAGTGAGAGGCATCGAAGTCCAATGCGGTGCTGGAAAACCTTGTGAACGCAGAATACGCATTAATGGCTATGGCAATCGCTAGCAAAATATACACAAGCCGTGAAGAACCCTTTTTGTCCCCTCTATTATTAGAAGTTAAATTGACATTCGCTACCATGTTTTAATTGCGTCAGATTAATGAATAATTCGTTCGTTGGCTATGACTGCAGCCATGATTTCACTCTTCGTTGCAGGTGGCCCGGTGTTCGGTAAGCTACCATTGACAGTATAGGAGACGCTCTCATGCGTATCACAGACCGCAAGATCAGGCCTTTAATATGCGATGTCTTTTTATATGTATGCTTCTCGGATTGATTGGTTAGAAGTTCGAGTGCAACGCTTAAAACTTCCTCCGTATTCGCTGTAGCGGGTGCCGAAATATTGGTTGCGTACACTTTGGAGTAATGATCTAGATCTATTTTTACTGAGCATTCGCTTTCTGTCGTGCTCAATGCTGGAGGAGCCGTGCCGGTTTGAAAGTGGTTGACATCCAATTTGACAAACAATTGCAGCCATTGTTCGGGAGTTTGGTCCCAGGGGCAAATCCAGGTCCATTCGCGTCCGGCTAGACGCTCCGGGAATGATCCCAAATTAGGTGCGACTACCGGCAGTCCCAGTTCAATAGCGGTGCTGAGCGTGTAGCTGTAGGTCTCAGGACATTGGGCTGGAAACCAGACTGCGTCAGGCGCCAAACTTCTTAAAAGACCTGGCAGGTCACTTTCTATGTACGGGCCATGCACTGTGAGTTGTGCCCTAGGTGGAGCGCGCAAGCTGCGGTAGCCATATCCCAACAAATGGAATTCAACCGGCGCATTCTGCACGGCAGCCAGAATTGAGACCGCTTCCAGCATATCGGCACCTTTTATCTTCCCGAGGGCTCCGAGTACAACAATTTTCAGTGGACGCGCGCTGTTTCTAGGGCTTGGATTTGGTGTGGGACAGGCGGTGGAGGCAGGTGCCAACGTGGCGTGCGGGACAACCACGATATTCGCGGTGGGCACAAAGCGATGGATACGCTTCGCGGCATCGAGGCTTGGAGTCATAACGTGGCGCGCCTCGCTAATAAGCTTGGCATGGCGGGCTCGCCAGCTCTCAATGCTTTCATTCTCAGGAGCGGGATTTTGCTTAAGGCATGCGTGGCATTGCGCCAGGCCCAGTTCACCGCAGTAGCGCTCGGTGTGGTCGGTTAGGGAAATTTGCGGGCAATAGCTGTAGTAGTCGTGTGCGGTAAAGTCGTGCGTGACGCCAAGTTGGGTTGGCAGGTTGGCTATGTCCGAACTATGGCCGAGCAAGTGGTGATAGTGAATATGGCAGACGCGGAGTTGGCGCAGGACCTGTATTAGGCGGCTATGCTCCCCTGGCAGCTCAAAGTGCAAGGCCAGGGCTTCGTCGCTGCCTTCGAGTTTCAGCTCCACGCCGGCGGGAGCAGGCGTCAGGCGCAAGAACGTGGCATCGTTGCCCAGTTTCCTGGTTAGCTCGCGGGTATGGCGGAGGGTTCCGCCTTCCCGGTTGTGCATAACAAGAAGGATGACAGGACGCCCGCTGGCAATAATCCTTGCGATGTCAATGACCATCCGCGCTTGGCGGGCGGGGTCAAATTTTATGAAAGCATGCACATCACTTTCATAACTGGGATGCAGGCGACGAATCGTTTGCATTGCGGCCAGCTCGCGCGCCCCTTTTGAGTCGCCAAAGCTGACGCCACCTGCGTGGCGTACAAATGTGTCAAGGGCATGCAGATTAGTCCAGCCAGCTGACTGCGCGCGAACGCAAAAGTCGTTTTCTTCGCCGTAGCCTTTGCCGAAATTGTCGATATCGAAAAAGCCAATTTCATACAGGCACTGACGTCGGATATACATGCAAAAGCCCACAGCAGTAGGCACTTCTACCGACTGGCCCGCCAGGTGTTGGGCAAAAAGCCGGTCCAGGGTGGTGGTGTCGTAACCTCGGGGCATCTCGTTGACTTCACAGAAGCGTGGATAGCTGAAGATGGTTGCGTTGTTTGAGAATGGGGTGACGCTGGCCACGCGAGCCCCGCTGTAAGCCGCGCGTTGGATGCGATCGAGCCAATCATTGGCGACCTCGGCGTCGTTGTTGAGCAGAAGTACGTCGTTGTCCTGGCTAAACGCCATGCCTCGGTTGACAGTGGCAACAAAGCCGAGGTTCTCTGAGTTTTCCAGCAACGTTATGCGAGGATCCCGCAGGGCAAAAGCGCGAAGCCATTCTGTAACTTCGGCTTCCGGGCTGCAGTCGTTGATAACGATGAGCCGCCAAGTGGATTGGCCGGGCGCTGCGAGGACAGATTCAAGGCAACGCCGTGTGTCTTCAAGGCTCCGATAGACCGGAACAATGATGTCAACCGGATTCTTTGAAACAGGTATCGCTTGGGTCTTTGGATTCAGTCTCGATACCAGGTTTTGTCGCGGACCACGACCTAGCAGGCGGTCAAAGCGCCCTTTCATGTTGGACAGCGGTCGGGTAACACGGAACATCGTGGAGCTTTTTACGCTTTCCAAGTGCAGGGCGACCTGATTGAACTGCGCCAGGTGGGTGTTTCGATCGCGCTGTGTTGTGCGAAGCTCGGCTATCAAGTGTTGCTTTTCAGTTTGGGCTTCTAGTTGAGTAGCACGCAATCCGTTCAACAAATTGCGCTCATGTTGCGTTTCAAGGTGTGCTTCGCTCAGCTGGGCGGTCAGGCGAACCTCTTCGGCTTTCGCCTGGCTCTGTACAGAAAGCAGATATTCCGTCAGATGCAGATTTTCGCTTTGGACTTCTTGCGTGGCGAGGCTGAGGGTTTCAAGCTTCGTCTGGAGCTGCAATTGGGCGTCTTCAAGCTGCGCGTTCTTTTGCTTCAACTGTCCCAACTGCCGTTCAGTCAGCGCAGAAGATTGCTCATGGGCAGCCTGCAGGCTGTTGATTGTCGTGCTGGCGTGTAGATAGTCGGCTGACATGGGCCATCCCGCGCAGACTTCGAGTCTGGCCCCGCTTTGACTGACTTTATGCAGTACGTCCTGGGACAGTGGCAGCTCCACCCAGGGGTCGTCGGCAAGCAGAAGCAGGAGCGCGCCTGATGACATTTCCCATGGACCAGATGCCAGGATGTGCTGATTGGGGGAATTCGCCAGGATGGCCACCGAGTCTTGGCCTGCCTGCCATTGCCAGACGAGTTCGCCGCTCTGCAGACGCAGCTGCACTTCATGCAACCTGAAAAAACCAGGCCGGTCGGCCGGGTCAAACCGGACTTGCGTGTAGGGCTGTTGACTGGCCGGTATGTCAAAGGACAGTGTTTGCTTTGGGTCGCCAATTTTACCGGCAGCCACGAGTTTCGTCGCCTCCTGGTATTGATCCAGGGTGGCCAGATAAAGCTGCGCTGAAAAGAGGGAACTGGCAGGATCTGACTCGCCTGACGCGACAGCCCGTGCACCTGATGGCCCAATGCAGGCCAAATTCAAAGAAGCATTGGCCCACTCTGCGGGCTGCAGTTCGGAGATGAACTGATAAGTCAGCGCATCAGGCAATGCCAGAAGGTGTCGGATGACTGCTGGTGGCAAGTTGTCAAAGGGCAGCTTGAATTCGGACGCCAAAAGGCTGCGTTGGATGGTCTTGATGGATTGCGTCGCCCAGCCAGTCCCGTCAAAAAAACGCTGCAATGAAGTGCGCGTGAAAAATCGAAGGTGTGTGACGTCAAGTAGCCCCTCTGGCCGGTAACGGAAATCGCCCGCGATAAGCTCTGCCACCAGACCGCAGTAGCCCGCGTTTGGAACTGAAGTAAGTAGCCGCCCCCCAGGCTTCAATAAAGCCCGGCACTGCGCCAGGACGTTCTGCGGTGCTTTCAGATGTTCCAGCACATCAGCGCACACGATGCAGTCGTAACGGTTGTCTCCGAATAGCTTTCCGATATCATCGTTGTCGAGGTCGGCCACTAATGCATGGCGGTACCACGCGCTGGCAATACCCGCCTCTGTAGGATTCAGGGTGACGCCGTCGGCTACGACGGATTGGCGCAAGGCAAGGTACTGGCCCAAGCCACCCGCTCCCATTCCCAAGTCGAGAATGGTCTGCCCCGGTTGGATCATCTCGGCGATCACTGCCAACGAATCTTGGCTGTCGCCCGCCACGATCCTCTGGTAAACGTGCAGGGGCGGTTGTGGAGAAACGTGTGCTTTTGACATGGCCGTCATTATCCCCTGTGCCATTTGAAACAGTTCTTGTTGTGATGCTTGGTCTTGAACGTCAGGAAATTGCCCCACCCCCCACCTGCGCCCGCTCCTGCGCCATCTGCTCCTCCAGTTGCTGGCGCCCCTGTTTGACTGTGGCGGTGAGTTTGGCGCGGTCTTTGTAGTGCGGGTGCATGGTCTCAAACAGCGCCAGGTTGTGCTGCCTGAAGCGCTGGGCAGACTGCTCAACCTGCCCGGGGCTGCGGCCCAGCAGCTCCAGCACGCTGCGGGCGCTCAGCAGGCTGCTCTCAAACATTTCGCGCTGCACCAGCATCACGCCGCGGTCGCGCAGCTCGTGCCAGTGGGTCACGTCGCGGGCGCGCGCCACGATTTGCAGGCCGGGAAAGTGTTCAATCGCCAGGTCGGCGATTTTGAGCGACTGCGCTTTGTCGTCCACCGCAATCATGAGTATTTTGGCGGTACCGGCGCCTGCTGTGCGCAGCAAATCCAGCCGTGACGCATCGCCATAAAACACGCGGTAGCCAAAATTGCGGGCAGCTTCGATCATCTCGGCGTCATGGTCCAGCACGGTGCAGGCGTGGCCTTCGGCCAGCAGCAGGCGTGAGACGATCTGGCCGTAGCGGCCAAAGCCTGCAACGACGACGGGCGCATTCTGCAATTGCGATATTTCCTCCATCACCGGCACCCCGCAGTCGGCAAAGCGCGGCAGCAGCAGCTTGTCAATCGCCACCAGCACCAGCGGGCTTAACAGCATGGACACGGCCACTGCACCAATCAGCAGCGATGCGGTCTCTGGCGGGAACACCTTGGCACCCGATGCCGCCTGAAACACCACAAAGGCAAATTCCCCGCCTTGCGCCAGCAGCAGCGTGAAAACGGGCCGGTCTTGAAATGGAAGGCCCATGGCCTTGGCCACTGCGTAAATCACAGCCGCCTTGATGATGAGAAAACCCAGCACCACAACGGCCATCAGGCCGGGCGAGGCAATCAGCACGCCAAAGTCGATGCTCATGCCCACGGCGATGAAGAACAGGCCGAGCAGCAGGCCCTTGAACGGTTCGATCTGCGCCTCGAGTTCGTGCCGGAACTCCGAATCCGCCAGCAGCACGCCGGCCAGGAACGCGCCCAGGCCCATCGACAGGCCGGCCCACTGCATCAGCCAGGCGGTGCCGACCACAACCAGGAGCGAGGTCGCGGTGAACACCTCGCCCATCTTGGTCCAGGCCACCGCGCGGAACAGCTGCCGCAACAGCAGACGCCCGCCTATCACCACCAGCGCGATCATGCCGACCGCGCGCAGCACCGCGTCCAGCCGCGGCGCCGACTGGGCTGCAGCTTTCGCCTCGCCGAGCAGCGGAATCAAGGCCAGCAAGGGAATCGCGGCCAGATCCTGGAACAACAGGACAGCGAATGCGAGCCGGCCGTAGCCGGTGGTCAGTTCCTTGCGCTCGGCCAGCAGCTGCAGGCCGACTGCCGTGGACGACAAGGCCAGGCCGAGACCAATCACCAGGTTGGCTTTCCAGCCCAAACCCATCAGCATGGTCGCCGCGCCGATCACCACCGCAGTGATCGCCACCTGCAGGCCGCCGATGCCGAAAACATGCCGACGCATGACCCACAAGCGGGATGGCGAGAGCTCCAGGCCGATCACGAACAGCAGCATGACCACACCCAGCTCGGAGAACGCCAGCATCCGGGCTGGATCGTCGACCAGCTTCCAGCCGAAAGGACCCATTAGCACGCCGGCGACCAGGTAGCCGAGCACCGCGCCCAGGCCTAGCCGACGGAACAGCGGCACCGCCACCACCGCGGCGATCAGGAAGATCAGGAACAGTTCGAGATTGCCGTGCATGCGGGTCGCCTCCGGCATTGATTATGCCTTGGACCCGGCAACGAAAAACGCCCCGCGAGCGGGGCGTTTATCAGTCTGGATCGAGTGGATCAGCGCTTCATCGACCCGAAGAATTCATCGTTCGACTTGGTGGTCTTCATCTTGTCGAGCAGGAATTCCATCGCTGAGAGCTCATCCATCGGATGCAGCAGCTTGCGCAGGATCCAGATCTTCTGCAGCAGGTCCGGCTCGATCAGCAACTCTTCGCGGCGGGTGCCGGAGCGGTTGATGTTGATTGCCGGGTAGACGCGCTTCTCGGCGATGCGGCGGTCCAGATGCACTTCCGAGTTGCCGGTGCCCTTGAACTCTTCGTAGATCACCTCGTCCATCTTCGAACCGGTGTCCACGAGCGCCGTGGCAATAATCGTCAGCGAGCCGCCTTCTTCCACATTGCGGGCCGCGCCGAAGAACCGCTTCGGGCGGTGCAGGGCGTTGGCGTCAACGCCGCCCGACAGGACCTTGCCCGAGCTGGGCACGACCATGTTGTAGGCGCGGGCCAGGCGGGTGATCGAGTCGAGCAAGATGACCACGTCGCGCTTGTGCTCGACCAGCCGTTTGG
>JANMXS010000066.1:0-2190 GCA_031394335.1 Burkholderiales bacterium | reverse complement strand
TTCGGCTGGCAATACAGGCTGAAGCGTAGCAGAAAAACCGGCGAGGAATTGGGCGTAAGGTCGCGGCACGGTTATCGAGGTATCAGCCATCTTGTCCGAAGTCAGTCGCCATTTTATGTTGCAGTGCAGTAATATAGGGTTTCGTGCATGGGCAACGCCTTGGTAATTGAACCGCCATGCAAGACTCTGGAGAAAATCGATGCTTTATCAAGTACATGAGATGCAACGTGCCGCACTGGAACCGTGGCGCTGGTGGGCGCAGGCGAGCGCGGATGCCTTGGGCAGCCCGTTTTCACCGCTGTCCTTTGTCCCAAATTCGAAAAGTATGGTGGCGAGCCTCGATCTGATGCTGCGTCTCACCAAGCGCTATGGCCGTCCGCCTTTCGACATCGCGCATGTCGATGTGAATGGCAAGTCCGCCAAAGTTGAGGAAGAAGTACTGCTCGACAAACCTTTTTGCCAGCTGCTGCATTTCAAAAAATCCGTCTCGCTCAAGAACGAGCCCAAGGTGCTGGTGTTCGCACCTTTGTCGGGCCACTACGCCACGCTGCTGCGCGATACCGTACGCACCATGTTGCCGGATCACGACATCACCATCACCGACTGGAAAGACGCGCGCGAAGTACCGTTCAGCGAAGGCCCGTTCCACTTCGACGACTATGTGGCCTATGTGCAGGAATTTATCGCCTTCATGCAGAAAACGCAGGGCCCGAATATCCATATCATTTCGGTGTGCCAGCCGACGGTGCCGGTACTGGCCGGCGTCTCCCTGATCGCACAGCACGGTGCGACCTTGCCGAAAAGCATGACGATGATGGGCGGCCCGATCGACGCCAGCAAAAATCCCACGGCGGTGAACGATTTCGCAGTGGCCCGCCCGCTAAGCTGGTTTGAGCAAAACGTGATTCAGCGGGTCCCGCAAAAATATGCGGGTTCGATGCGGCGCGTTTACCCGGGGTTCCTGCAACTCACCGGCTTTGTGGCAATGAATCCCGGCCGTCACTACGATTCGCATCTCGACTACTATCATCATCTGGTCGAGGGCGACGGTGAAAGCGTGGTGGCGCATCGCCGCTTTTACGATGAATACAATGCGGTCATGGATTTGCCTGCCGAATACTATCTCGACACGATCGTGCGGGTGTTCCAGGAGCAGAGCCTCGCCAGGGGTACGCTGGATGTGGCCGGCGAGCGAGTTGAGCCCGCCGCCATCAAGCGCACCGCGCTGTTCACCATTGAAGGCGAACTGGACGATATTTCCGGTAGCGGCCAGACCGAGGCGGCGCACACCCTGTGCACCGGAATTCCGGCCGCGCGGCGTCAGCACTATACGGCGCCGGGCGTTGGACACTACGGAATTTTCAGCGGGCGCAAATACCGCGAAATGATCTATCCGAAGATCCGCGAGTTCATCGCCAGTCGCGACCGTTAGCCGATGGGTTGGCCGAACGGCTGACCCATCTGTATCCCCGTTCACCACGCGGGATGCGCAGACGTGACGGGTTTCTGCTAGCGTGACGGGGATCGTTTACCAATCCACCCAGGGAAACTTCCATGTCCGCTGATCAGGTTCCGCCGCAGTTCCCCAATTATTTTGAGCTGTTCCAGAATATCGTCAATCCGTTTGCGGCAGGTGCCGGCGCGGGGGCGAATCCTGCCGCAATGATGATGGCGAGCCTCGACCCGAAGGAAATCGCGCGCAAGCAACAGGAACTCGAAACCGTGCTGATGTGGCTGAAGGCCCAGGTCGGCGTGGTCGAGCTGTCGCTCAAGACCCTCGAATACCAGAAGTCGATGCTGGAGCAGATGGCCAGCGGCAGTGCATCGGCTGCCGCATCTTCACCTGATGCAAACAAAACAGCAGGTCCCAGCGTAGAAGAACTCGCGAAAATGGCCGGCGCAATGAACCCGGCGGCATGGGCCTGGAACATGATGCAACAGCCTGCTGTTGCGAGTGAAACAGCCGGTAAAAAGCCGCGCGCGGCGGCGAAAAAAACCAAACGCTAGCGCCAGTTTCGGCGCTGCTGACGGCCTTGCGCAGCCGCGTTCAGACTCTTTCGAGAACCACAAACTCCACAGCGTGAGGATTCTTCTCGTCGGCTTCGCGGCGTTCGCGGGAAGTCTCCCGCCATTCATCCGCGTTGATCGGCGGGAAGAAGGTATCTCCCTCGGGGGCGGCATCGATTTCAG
>JANMXS010000065.1:0-15389 GCA_031394335.1 Burkholderiales bacterium | reverse complement strand
GCGGCTGTTCGGCAATGCGGTGAATGTGCTGGCCGTGTCCATTCTCGAGCCGTTTTATGTGGCCGCCGGATTTGCGATCTATCTCAACTGCCGCACTGCCATTGAAGGCTGGGATGTGGAGCTAGCCTTCAAGCGTTTCACGGCGCGGATCGAGGCCGCGCGGGCCACCGCAACAACGTCCGCCATCAAACTGGCCGCAAGTCTGTTGCTGGGGTTTACGATATTGATGAGCGCGGTGAGCATGCCGGACGCCGCCGCGCAAAGTTGTCCGGTCAGCGTTGAAGATGGCGCCGCCGGCAAGATTCCCGTCGATGAAGGTGATGGAAAGGCGGCCAGTGAAGCGATGCCGTTGCCGTTCACGCCGGACACTGGCGCGCGCAAGGCGGCAATGCAGGTACTGGCGGCACCGGAATTCGGCCACAACCGGGATGGCTGGACGGTCCGTTATATCGGGCCGAGCTGGGAGGAGCGGGAACCTGCCAAGCCGCGCAAATGGACCTGGCTGGAGGCACTGGTGAAATTTTTCGCTGAGAGCGTGCGCGTGCTCGCCTGGATTGCGGTAGCGCTGGTGGTTGCCGGCCTGCTTTATTTACTGGCACGTTATGTGAGTATCAATGGCTGGCGTCGTGACACCAAGGTGCTGCCGCCGGACATGCTGTTCGGCCTTGATGTACGGCCGGGGTCCTTACCGGATGATCTGCCCGCTGCGGTGCGCACCTTGCTTGCCCGCGGCGAGATTCGTGCGGCGGTCGGCTTGCTGTATCGCGGCGCATTGGTGTCGATCATTCAGGATGGACGAATCGAGATCAGCCGTGGCGATACCGAGGGCGAATGCCTGCTGCGCGTACAGACGGTCTACGCTGCGAATGCAGATGAGTTGGCTAAAGCGCAATACTTTGAAATTTTGGTGCGGCAATGGCAGCGTGTCGCCTATGCGCGGGTAGTGGTGGACGGCGCCGAGATTGAGCCGCTGGTTGATGACTGGGCGCGGCATTTCATGGTCCGGTCCCAGGCGCGCGCGCAAAGCACCATGCCTTCCATACAGCCGGTGACATTGTGAATATTGATCGCAACCGCCTCATCTGGCTTACTGTGGGCGGCTTGCTGCTCGCGGGCACGCTTTACATCGCCCTCAACTGGTTCGAGATTGTCGATCAGCCGGAGTGGGTTGGCGCGGAAGGCGAGGCGCGTACCGACCCCTACCTGGCGATGAAGCGCCTGCTTGCCGGGATGGGCGCGCAGATCGTTACGGTCAGGCAATACAGCGAGATCGATGGGCTGGCGGAAAATGCCACCCTGCTGCTTGGCGACCAGCGGCTTGCGCGCATGTCGCCGGCGCGTGTCGCCGGCCTGGTGGCCTGGGTCAGGTCGGGCGGGCATCTGGTGGTCGAGGCTGAACAGCCGCGGCTTGATGATCCCTTGTTGGCCGCGTTCGGTCTATCGCATGTCGGGCTGCGATGGACACTTAAGGGATTGCGCGAGCGAAATGATAAAAACAGCAGGAATGATCAAGGCGACCGTGGCGACCCAAAAGCTGAAAAATCGCCGGACACCGACGATGCCGATGATGAGCCGGGCATCGATGCCGAATCCCTGCCCGAGGGTGACGCCGCGCCAGCCGGTCGTGGCCAGATCAAATTACCGGTGTCGCGCGGTACCGAGGTGAGCATCGTCAACCTCCCGGACGGTGCACGGTTCAAGGTGGTGTTTGCGCCTTATCAAAATTTGCGCGTCCGTACCGTACGCGAAAACGTGCTGGCGGTGCGCGATCAGGCGGGCTTGCGGCTGGTCCAGTTTGCCGAGGGCAGTGGCCGCGTGACCGCGATTTCAAATTTCGATTTCATGACCTGGCGTTCAATCAGCAAACAGGACCATGCCGAATTTCTCTGGCGAGTGGTCGCCGGCCCGGGCCCGGATGCAAAGCCGGGTGCGTCGTATGTCGCAAAACCGCTGGTGGTGCTGGCCTTGCGCAATACCGAAGGTGGGTTGTGGAAATGGCTTGTTACCCACGCCTGGATGGTCCTGTGGGCATTGCTGGTGCTGCTGCTCACATGGGTTGTTCGCGTGGTCTCGCGGTTTGGCTCGTTGCTGCCGGAATTGCCCACCGCGCGCCTCAGCCTGGCCGAACATCTTGCCGCCATGGGTCGCTATATTGGCCGTCGCCATGGCTGGGCCGCGTTGCTGCATGCGGCGCGTGAGCGCTTCATCATGCGACTTCACCATCAGCGTCCCGGGCTGCATCGTACCGACGGCGCGGCGCTGGTCATGGCACTTGAACAATTGACCGGCATCGGTGCAGCGCGCATTCAGCGCGCGCTCTATCTTGGCGTGAACGACCGACGCACTTTCGGCGAAGCGATTCGCACCCTGAAGGCGCTGGAACAAATTCTGACCCCGGTGCCACAGGCCCGTTTACGTGCCGGCACACGTGCACCCACCACCTTGCCTAGTAACTAACCTCAGAACTAACCCAGGACTGCGTATGACCGACAATCTCAATTCCTTACCAAGCATCGATAGTGAAAAACTGCAGCAGGCCACGCGGGTGCTCACCGCCTTGCGTGCTGAAATCGGCAAGGCGGTGGTCGGTCAGCAGGCGGTTGTCGATCAGACCCTGATCGCACTCATCGCCGGCGGCCATGTGTTGATCGAAGGCGTGCCCGGGCTCGGCAAGACCCTGCTGGTGAAAGCGCTGGCCAAAACTTTCGACGGCAGTTTTTCGCGCATTCAGTTCACGCCCGACCTGATGCCATCCGATGTGACCGGGCATACCCTGTTCGATCCGAAATCCGGCGAGTTCACCACCCGCAAAGGCCCGGTGTTCGCGCATCTGCTGCTGGCCGACGAGATCAACCGAGCACCGGCCAAAACCCAGGCGGCGCTGCTCGAGGTGATGCAGGAAGCACAGGTAACGATCGAGTCAGTCGCACATTTTTTGCCGATGCCGTTCATGGTGCTGGCGACCCAGAATCCGATCGAGCAGGAAGGCACCTATCCGCTGCCGGAAGCGCAGCTGGATCGCTTCCTGCTGAAGGTACGTATCGTATATCCCGAACTTGATGAAGAAACCGCGATGGTCAAAAGCGTTACCGCCAGTACCGTTGGAGACAAACTCAATGTCGATGCGGTGGCTACTATCGTCAAGCCTGAAACGATCGTGGCCCTGCAGCGCATCGCGGCCAATTTGACGGTTGACGATAAGGTACTTGATTACGCGGTAAGGCTGGCTCGCGCCACGCGCGATTTTGCCGGCTTTTCATCCGGCGCTGGTCCGCGCGGCGGCATTGCCATCGTGCGCGCGGCACGCGGACACGCCTTGATGCAGGGTCGCGGCTTCATTACCCCGGATGATGTCAAAACCGTTGCATTGCCGGTGCTGCGGCACCGCATCATGCCGTCACCTGAAATGGAAATCGAAGGGCGTGATATCGACGAGCTGCTCGCCGAGTTGTTTGAAACGGTTGAGGCGCCACGTGTATAGAAATTGCAATAGCAGGCGTTGCGGAGCCGTTTGAAGACATGATCCCGTCAACGCGTCTGCTGTGGCTGTTGGCCGTGTGGTTGGCGGCGTCGGTCGTGGCATCGATTGCGGCATCGGTCATACCGTCGCTGCAACCCGAGTTGGCCGATATATGGATGATGGGCAGTGCGCTCATTGTGCTGGTTGCGCTCATCGACGCTTTGGCCGGACGCCTCAATGGAACGGTACCGGTGGTGGAGCGAAAAATCGCGGCGACATTGCCGGTCGGCGTATGGCGCGAAGTGACACTGCGTTTTTCGCATCCGGGGCGCGGCATGCTGCGTTTTCGTGCGTTTGACCGCTATCCTCCGGGTTGCGAGATCGAGCATTTGCCGATGGCGATCAGCCTGGCGCCGGGTAACTTTGTGCTGGCGAAATATCGTCTGCGCCCCGACGTGCGCGGCGATTTGCGCTTCGGCCGCGTCGCGCTGCGCATCGCCTCGCCATTTGGCCTGTGGGAGATTGCGCGCGAGGCCGGCGAGGAAACCGCGGTGCGCTGCTTTCCAAACTTTGCGGAGATCACCCGCTATGCGCTGCTGGCGATCGATAACCGTCTCTCGCAGATCGGCGTGTTGCGCAAACGCCGTCGCGGTGAAGGCCTCGATTTTCATCAACTGCGCGAGTACCGGCAGGGCGACGCCATGCGCCAGATTGACTGGAAGGCGACCGCGCGCATGCGCAAGCTGATCTCGCGCGAGTACCAGGACGAACGCGACCAGCAGATCGTGTTTCTGATCGACTGCGGGCGGCGCATGTCGGCCAAGGACGGCGAGCTTTCGCATTTCGACCACACCTTGAATGCGGTGCTGTTGCTCGCCTACGTCGCCCTGCGCGAAGGCGATACCGCCGGGTTGATGACCTTTGCCGACAATGATGCGCGCTTTGTCGCACCGCGCAAGTCGGGCGCCACCGTCAGCCGCTTTCTCAAGGCGCTGTACGGCTTGCAACCGACCTTGCAGACACCGGATTATTATCAGGCGGCGCTTGATCTGTCGCTGCGCCTGAAGAAACGCTCGCTGGTGATCATTGTCTCCAATCTGCGCGACGAGGACGCGGAGGGCCTGATGCCGGCACTTGCCTTGCTGCGCCGTCGGCACTTGGTGATGTTCGCGAATTTGCGTGAAAGCGTCATCGAGCAAACGCTGCAGCGTCCCATCGGCAGCAGTGATGACGCGCTTACCTACGCCGCGGCTGCGGCTTATCTTAATGACCGCGATGCCCTCACCAAGCGTATGCAGGGGCAGGGCGTGCGCCTGCTGGATGTGGAGCCACCGCGCCTGCCGATCGCACTGGTCAATCGTTATCTGGATCTGAAGCAGGGCGGTCAGTTCTAGAAGCCTGTATGACAGGCTGCCTGCGCGCTGCGTCATAATGACGTTTTTGAAAACCGAAATGAAGACATGAGCAGAAAATACTTTGGCACTGACGGTGTGCGCGGCAAGGTGGGCGAGTTGCCGATTACCCCCGAATTTGTGCTCAGGCTTGGCCATGCGGCGGGCCGTGTACTGGCCAGCCATGCGGCGGCCAACGAGGCTGCCAGCGGCGGTCGTCCGGCGGTGATGATCGGCAAGGACACGCGCATCTCCGGCTACATGCTGGAGAGTGCGCTCGAGGCGGGACTTTCAGCGGCGGGGGTCGACGTACTGTTGGTCGGGCCGATGCCGACGCCGGGCGTGGCCTATCTCACCCGTGCCTTGCGGTTGTCGGCGGGCATCATGATTTCGGCATCGCATAACCCGTTCGACGATAACGGCATCAAGTTTTTTTCCGGCGACGGGCAAAAGCTTGACGATGCGGTCGAGCATGCCATCGAGGCCGCTGTCGACAAGCCGGTGGAAACCATGGCCTCGATCGCGCTGGGCAAGGCGCGGCGCGTGGAGGATGCGGCCGGCCGCTATATGGAATTCTGCAAAGGCACCTTTCCGGCAGAGCTGAATCTGCGCGGTTATCGCCTGGTGGTTGATTGCGCACACGGTGCCGCCTATGACATCGCGCCGCGCGTGTTCAGCGAGCTGGGCGCCGAGGTGATCGCGATCGCCAATCAGCCCAACGGGGTGAATATCAATGATCACTGCGGCGCAACGCATCCTGCTGCCATGCAGGCGGCGGTGCGTGAACATGGCGCACACTTCGGCCTCGCGCTCGATGGCGATGCCGATCGCCTGCTGATGTGCGACGCAGATGGCACCCTGTTCGATGGCGATCAACTGCTCTATGCGGTGGTCAAGGACCGGCAGTCGCGTGGTGTGTTGAAGGGCGGCGCCGTGGGCACGCTGATGAGCAATTTCGCGCTTGAACAGGCGTTTGAAAAATTGGCGGTACCGTTTGCCCGCGCCAAGGTGGGCGACCGTTATGTGCTGGAAATGTTGCGCGACAAGGGTTGGGAGTGTGGCGGCGAAAACTCCGGCCATTTGCTGTGCCTCGACAAGCACAGCACCGGTGACGGCATCATCTCGGCGCTGCAGGTTCTGGGCGCATTGAAGCGCAACGCCGCCAGCCTTGCGGAATACACCGCAGAATTGACGATGTTGCCCCAGGTGCTGCTGAACGTTCGTGCCAAGGGGATAAGCACTTGGGCCGACAATCCCGCCGTCGCCAAGGCAGTCGCCGACGCCGAGGCCGCGCTCGCCGGACAGGGCCGCGTGTTGTTGCGTGCCTCGGGCACCGAGCCGGTGATTCGCGTCATGGTGGAAGGCCGTGTGCGCTCGCAGGTTGAGGCTCTGGCCGGCGCAATTGCCGACGCGATCAAAGGCAGTGCTTAAAGCCATTGCCGGATTGCCGGGCACAAGCGTTGCGACAAAAGATAAGGTGCCCGTCCAGAACGGCGTTTGGAGCAAAAATGTCCCAAAAGGCGCGCCAATGCTGGTTCTACGCAAAATTTTCCGCAAATTTTCATTCCCATGGATGCCCTGCGGCGTTGCCGGCTATTGCACCAGCTTGCCGTCACGGCGCAGGTAGGACAGATCGACGAAATGTGAACCGCGATCGTTAGTTCGCGTGAACACCAGGGTCATGCCGTCAAGGTCATAGCGTTTGTCGCCACTGAGTGCGGCGGCGATATTGCTGCGTGAGATGTCCTTGCCGGCTCGTTCCAGCACTCGCACCAGGCCCTTCGCCGCGAGGAATCCTTCGAGAGTGAGATGCGACGGTGGTTCGTCGCGGAATTTCGCCATCAGTGTGCGGTGTTCGGTCTGTAAGCGGGTGTTGCTGGCGAGGGGATTCGGCACCACCTGCGTAATCAGGGTGCTGACCGCAAAATCCGGTTGGGCGATTTCCAGCAGCGTACGGTGATTCACGGTGGAGAAGCCGACGACATTGGTGCCCTTGTCGAGGACGCGAAAGCGCTTCAGGAATTCCGCCATCGAAATCGTGTCCGCCGCCATCACCACGACTTGCGGTTTCAGCAGTGTCACTTCGCGGTTGATCGCCTCGACGTTTTTGAGATCGGTGCCGAGATTGAAACGTGTTGCGGCACCCAGCCCGCGGGCCTTGAGTTCATCGTCCAACTGATTGGCCAGTGAGGTGCCGAGCGGATTTGCCGACGCGATCACCGCGAAATTTTTGCTGCCGAGCAAGGCGAAGTGTTGCACGATGTACTTTGCCTCTTCGCGGTAAGTGGGTCGCACAAAGTAAATGCGGTCGCTCGCCTTGCCGACCTCTGCACCGCTCAGCGGCGCATACAGTGTGATGCCGGACGACTTGAAAAACGCATCCCCGGCAAGCGCCCGCAACCCCTCGTCACCGATATAGCCAAACAGGACATCGGCCCGGTCTTTTTCAATCAGCTCACGCGTCAGGCGCACCGTGTTTGCGGCCTGGCCGTTATCGTCCTTTTCGATCACCACTATCTTGCGGCCGTTGATCCCGCCGCCGGCGTTGATGTAATCGAAGTAGGTGCGTGCGCCGGCCAGATAGTCGCGGGCGATATCGGCGTTGATACCGTTCTGATCGGCAATATTGCCGATGCGTATTTCCTGACCATTGGCGGCACCGGCAACGCCGGTCGAGATAAGGGCAAATACCAGGATGGCAGCATGATTCGAGAGGAGAGTTTTAAGGAGTGCGTACATCGTCGGCTTTCAGTTTTAAGTTGAGTTGACAACAATACGTCGCGCGCATTTCATTCCCGTGACGCCTATGCAAACGTTTGTGTCGCACAATCTTGATGTCGTGCGCGAAAAAAAACCTGAGGCAATGCCTCAGGTTTTTTTGGGTGCACCTTGGGTGCTGGGTCAGCCAAAGCGTCCGGTAATGTAATCCTCGGTTTCCTTGCGCCGGGGCTTGATGAACAGCTCGTCCGTTACCCCGTATTCGACCAACTCGCCGAGATACATGTAGGCGGTGTAGTCCGACACACGCGCCGCCTGCTGCATATTGTGGGTGACGATGGCGATGGTGTAGTCCTCTTTCAATTCGTGCAGCAGTTCCTCAATCTTGGCGGTGGAGATGGGATCCAGTGCTGACGTCGGCTCGTCAAGCAATACCACTTCCGGCTTCACCGCAACCGCACGCGCAATGCACAGGCGCTGCTGTTGACCGCCGGACAGCGACAGGCCGCTTTGCTTGAGCTTGTCCTTGGCTTCTCCCCATAATGCGGCTTTTTTCAACGCCCATTCGACGCGCTCATCCATCTCCGCCTTGGAAAGGCTTTCGTAAAGTTTTACGCCGAACGCGATGTTGTCGTATATCGACATCGGAAACGGCGTCGGCTTCTGGAACACCATGCCGACCTTGGCGCGCAACAGGTTGAGGTCCTGGCCTTTGTCGAGCACGTTCTTGCCGTTCATGATGATGCGCCCCTCGGCGCGCTGCCCGGGATACAGATCGTACATGCGGTTGAAGGTGCGCAGCAGGGTCGACTTGCCGCAGCCCGAGGGGCCGATAAATGCAGTGATGCGACGCTCGAGAATTTCCAGGTTGATGTTCTTCAAGCCCTGGAATGCGCCATAGAAAAACTGCAGGTTATCAACCTTTATTTTGGTTGCGGGCGGTGCGCTGGAAACGATATTGTTCATGTTTTTTCCGGAAAGAATTCTTCAGCTTTTCTGGCGCTGGTCAAACACCGTACGCGCGAGGATGTTGAGGGCCAGCACCGATGCGGTGATCAGCAGTGCCCCCGCCCAGGCCAGCGATTGCCAATTTTCAAACGGGCTCATCGCAAACTGGAAAATCACCACCGGCAGGTTCGCCATCGGTGCATTCATGTTCGACGACCAGAACTGGTTGTTGAGCGCGGTGAACAGCAGGGGTGCGGTTTCGCCGCTCATGCGCGCGACGGCCAGCAGGATACCGGTAATGACGCCGCCCTTTACCGCGCGCAAGGCCACCAGCGTGATCACTTTCCATTGAGGAGCCCCGAGCGCGGTGGCGGCCTCGCGCAAACTTGAGGGCACCAGGTGCAACATATTTTCGGTGGTGCGAACCACCACCGGAATGGCCAGCAGCGCCAGCGCGCACGATCCCGCCCAGCCCGAGAAATGCTTCACCTGTGCGACGTAAATCGCATAGATGAACAAGCCCAGAATGATCGACGGCGCCGATAGCAGGATGTCATTGATGAAGCGCGTAACCGGCGCCACCCAGCCGCGACGACCAAATTCGGCAAGGTAAATGCCGGCCAGAATGCCAATCGGGGTGGCCACAAAGGTTGCCGCCCAGACCATCATCAGGCTACCGGCGATGGCATTGGCGAGGCCGCCTTCGCTGCCCGGGGGAGGCGTCATTTGCGAGAACACCGCAAAGTTCAGGCCGCCAAAGCCGCGCAGCACCAGCACGTACAGAATCCACAGCAAAAACGCCATGCCGATCGCCATTGCCGACAGCGCCAGCAGCAATGCGAGACGATTGACGATGAGGCGCTTTTGGTAACGCGGATTCACGTCTTGGCTCCTTCGCGTTTGCCCAACTGAAGCAGCAACAGCTTGGCCAACGCGAGCACCACAAAAGTGATCAGGAACAGCACCAGGCCCAGCGAGATCAGGGCTGAGATATGTTGCTCGTTATTGGCTTCACCGAATTCATTGGCCAGCGTCGAGGCGATCGAACTGCCCGGTTCGAACAGCGACGTCGCAATTTTCGGTGCGTTGCCGATCACAAACGTGACCGCCATGGTTTCACCGAGGGCGCGACCCAGGCCCAGCATGATGCCGCCCACCACGCCCGCCTTGGTATACGGCAGGACGATATTGCGCACCACTTCCCAGGTGGTGGCGCCGAGACCATAAGCCGACTCTTTCAGGACTGGTGGTACCACTTCGAATACATCGCGCATCACCGAGGCGATAAACGGGATCACCATCACCGCGAGAATGATGCCGGCGGAGAGCATCCCGATGCCGATAGGGGCACCGATGAACAGCTGACCGATCACCGGAATCGGGCCGATGAATTTGGTGAGTGCCGGCTGTACATAGTCACCAAAGACCGGTGCGAATACGAACAGGCCCCACATCCCGTAAATGATGCTGGGAATGCCGGCGAGCAGCTCAACGGCGGTGCCCAAGGGACGCCTTAGCCAGGTTGGGCACAGTTCGGTCAAGAACACCGCAATGCCAAAACTGACCGGGACACCGATCAGCAGCGCGATCAACGAGGTCATGACGGTGCCGTAAATGGCATTAAGCGCACCGTATTCCTGCGTAACCGGATTCCATGCGCGACTGGTCAGAAAGCTGAGGCCGTATTTTTCGAAAATCGGCATTGAGCCCATCACCAACGAAAAGATAATGGCGCCGAGGATCAGCAGTACAAAAAGCGCGAACGCCAACGTGGTGTAACGGAAAAATGTATCTTGCCAGTGCTGTCTGGCCAAACGGTCGGATAACGCCTGGGATTGTTCTTCACGCGACACGTATTGACCCTTTGCGGGGGGATGGGAAAGCGCATCGGACTCGGTGATGCTCATGAAATTTCAATTTCCATTTTACGTTAAACCACAAAAAGGCAGGCCGCCTAGTTCCAGACGGCCCGCCTTTTTACGTAATGCGAGCGATATTCGTCAGTTGCTTGACGTTACTTCCAAACAGGTTGGCCGTTCGCGGCTTTGATCTCTTTTTTCCACATGTTTTCGATTAGTGCGACAACATTGGCAGGCATCGCAACGTAGTCCATATCGGCGGCGAGCTTCTGTCCATTCTTGAGTGCCCAGTCGAAGAACCTCAAAACTTCAGCGGCATTCTGTGGCTTGTCTTGCGATTTGTGCATGAGGATAAACGAGGCGCCGGTAATCGGCCAACTATTCTTGCCCGGCTCGTCGGTCAGAACTTCATACATGCCCGGTGCTTTTGCCCAATCCGCAAAGGCAGCGGCCGCCTGGAATTGTGGATCATCCGGTTGCAGATAAACGCCTTCGCGATTCTTCAGCTGGGTATGCGCCATTTTGTTTTTCTTGGCATACGCATACTCGACGTAGCCGATCGAGCCTTTAATGCGCTGGACATAAGCGGATACGCCTTCATTGCCCTTGCCGCCCACGCCTTCAGGCCAGGCTACGGCAGTTTCCGAGCCGACCTTGGTTTTCCATTCGGCACTGACTTTCGACAGATAGTTGGTGAACAGGAAAGTAGTACCGGATCCATCCGAGCGCCGCACGACCGTAATTGGATCGGCAGGCAGTTGCAAGCCCGGGTTCAGTTCGGTAATGGCCTTGTCGTTCCAGATTTTGATCTTGCCCAGATAGATATCGGCAAGCACAGGACCGGTCAGTTTCATTTCGCCCGCTTTGATGCCCTCGATATTGACCACGGCAACAACCCCGCCGATGATCGCCGGAAATTGCACCAGGCCGCTTTTGTCGAGCTCCTCGAGCGTGAGCGGTTTGTCCGAGGCGCCGAAGTCAACGGTTTTCGCCTGAATTTGCTTGATGCCGCCGCCCGAGCCAATTGACTGGTAGTTCATCCCTATACCCGTCTTGCCTTTGTAGGCTTCCGCCCACTTCGAGTAAATCGGGTAGGGAAACGTGGCGCCGGCGCCAGTGATGTCAGCCGCATGGCTGGTGGCTGCAAGCAGGCTGGCCGAAGCAACCAGAGCAGTGAGTACTTTTTTTACTGTCATGTTGGATCTCCGTAAATTGACTACAACAAACATTCTGCTTTTTTGTAGACTCGAAGGTTAAAGTCGTAATGTGACAGCCTAATGACAGCTTTTGCTTGTGCAGGGCGTAATAACGGTTAAAAATTGAAGCCGAAACGGGTTAACTTTGTTTTACAATCAGTTAATTGCGTTCATTACTTAAAATACGCCTTAGCTGCGCTAAAACGAATGCCCGTAATCAAAAATGAGTAAAAAGCTATTCCGCCAAGAGGCGATCGATGCGCAGAGGGAGAAATTCTTCGGTGAAGCGACGATCGCGCGTCCGCTGCCGTTCTGGGTGTTGACCACGCTTGCTGCCAGCGCCGCCCTGTTGATGATCGCGGTAGCGGTATGGGGTCAATATACCCGCCGTGAACGGGTTGAAGGCTATCTGGCGCTGGATGTGGGCGCTGCCAAGGTGCTGATTCCCGATGCTGGACGGATTGTTGAACTCATGGTGAAGGAAGGCCAGGAGGTTGCGCTGGGCGCGCCGCTGGCAAAAATCTCCTATGACCGTTCGACAGAAGCCTCATCATCCACCAGCGGTGCCGTTGCGAAAGAGCTTGCGCAGCGGCGGACGATTCTCGAAAAAGAGCAGGATCAATGGCGCGATCTGGGGGCGCAGCAGGTCCAGCAATTGCGCAAAAAGGTAGTGGACCTGCAAAGCGAGCTGACGCAGATCGATGCCGAGATGAAGCTTCAGGAAAAACGCCTTGGGTCAGCGCGCGAACAGGCGCAAAAGTTTGCCGACCTCGCCAAGGAAAAATTTTATTCCGATGTCGCGGTTCGACAAAAATTGGACGATGTCACCGATCAGGAAATTCGTCTGCAGGCATTGAAGCGTCAGCGCATCACGCTTGACCGCGAGCTGTCCAACGCGCGTATGGAAGAACCGACCATCACGCTGAAGGCGCGTGCGCAGGTGGATCAGGTCACACGCCAGATCAGCGAGGTTCAACAAACCCTCGCCACCGAGGATGCCAAGCGCGAAACCGTGATCCGTGCGCCTATCAACGGCACCGTTACCAATATTGCCATCAACCAGGGGCAATCGGTCGCTGCTGATTCATTGCTGGCGACGGTGTTGCCCAAGGGCAGCGTATTGCATGTGGAATTGCTGGTGCCGACCCGCGCCATCGGTTTTGTCAACAAAGGCAAGGAAGTGGTGATGCGTTATGAAGCTTTTCCGTTCGAACGCTTTGGCCAGTATCGCGGGGTGATCGCGGATGTCAGTCAGGCGGTGTGGTCGGCCGGCGAGAAAGTCGGGCCGCTGGCGATCAAGGAGCCGGTCTACCGGGTCGACGTCAAGCTCGACAAACAGACGGTTGCCGCGCTGGGCCAGGAATACCCGCTGCGTTCGGGCATGTTGGTAAACGCTGACATCCTGCTCGAGAAGCGCAGCTTGCTGGAGTGGATCTTCGAGCCGGTCATTCAGTTGCGGGGGAGACTCTGATGTCCGGCGGCGCATTCGGTCGGCGCGTCCCGGTTATTTTGCAAAGTGAGGCGCCGGAGTGCGGGATCGCCTGTCTGGCCATGGTGGCCTCATATCACGGGCACCTGACTGATCTGTCGGCCATGCGCCTGCGCCTGTCGCCTTCACTCAAAGGCGTGACGCTGAAGCATGTCTCCCAGGTTGCAGAGACCATGGGGCTCGCGGCGCGCGGCGTACAGGTATCGCTGGAAGCGCTGGGCAAGCTGCAACTGCCTGCGGTGCTGCATTGGGACATGAACCATTTTGTGGTGTTGACCCAGGTTTCCGGCAAACACCTGATCGTTCACGACCCGGCGCGCGGCCGGCGCAAACTGACGTTCGGCGAAGCGTCCAAGCATTACACCGGCATTTCCATGGAGTTCACGCCGACCGGCAGTTTTCGCAAGGTTGATGAGCGCGAAAAAATAAGCGCCTGGCAGTTGCTCAGTGTCGGTGGCGGCTTGCAGGGCAGCATCGCGCAGCTGGTACTGCTGTCGTTCGCGCTGGAAGTGTTTGCGATTTCCATGCCGTTCTTCCTGCAACTGGTGGTTGATCGGGTTCTGGTCGGGCGCGATCGCGATTTGCTCAGCGTGCTGGGGATCGCCTTTGGCGCGCTGGTCATCATTCAAGTGCTGGTGACGGCGGTGCGCGCCTGGGTTGGGATCTATCTGAGCACGCATTTCAATTTGCGCCTGCTAACCGCCTTGTTCAATCACCTGCTCAAATTGCCGCTGGGCTGGTTTGAAAAGCGCCACATCGGCGATATCGTCTCGAAGTTCCGCAGCGTGGACGTGATTCAGAAAACGCTGTCCACCACTTTCGTGGAAACGTTCATCGACGGTGTAATGGTGTTGATCACTATCGGTGTGATGGCCTTTTACAGTCTGAAATTGACGACAGTGGTTGTGAGTGCGGCCGCGCTTTATGCGCTGATTCGCTGGTATTTCTATTACCCGCAACGCTTTGCTACCGATGAGCAACTTGCACATGAAGCCAAGGCAGGCACCCATTTCATTGAGACCTTGCGCGGAATGATGGCGATCAAGCTCAATCTTCGCGAGAACGATCGGCGGGTGGCCTATCAGAACCTAGTGGTCGAACACATCAATGCCGGAGTCAAAGTGCAAAATGTCGGCATTTTCCAGCGCGGTGCCAGCGGGCTGATTTTTGGGCTGGAAAGCATCATCGTGGTCTGGCTGGGCGCGCTGCTGGTCATGGACGGCATTTTTTCCGTCGGCATGCTCTACGCCTTCCTTGGCTTCAAGCTGGTCTTTTTGACTCGGGTAAACAATCTGGTTGAGAAGTGGAACGAATTTCGGATGCTGGATTTGCATGCCGAACGGATCGCGGACATTGCGCTGGCTGAAGAAGAGAAATCATCTGGCAGCGGCCCAGTCTTTGTTCCCGACAAGCCGGAGCCTTTGACCATAGAGACGCGCAATCTTGGCTTCGCTTACGGGCCCGAAGGATTTGCGTTTCGCAATATCAATCTGGAAATCAGGCCGGGCGAGACGGTTGCCCTGGTCGGGCCTTCCGGCTGTGGAAAAACCACGCTACTGAAGGTGTTGCTTGGGCTGTTGCGTCCGACCGAGGGCCAGGTGCTGGTCAATGGGCGCGACCTGCGTGATTGGGATCTTGGGCAATATCGTGCGCGGTTAGGCGCGGTCATGCAGGAAGATCAGCTGTTTCTGGGATCGATTGCCGATGCCATCGCCTTTGGCGGTGAATTTGATGTGGACGAAGTCAAGGCCTGTGCGGTTACCGCGCAAGTGGATGCTGAAATAATGGCCTTCCCGATGGGCTATTCGACCTTGGTCGGCGCGCTTGGCACCACGCTTTCGGGCGGCCAGAAACAGCGCGTACTACTGGCGCGCGCGCTCTATCGCCGTCCGCAAATACTTTTCCTTGACGAAACGCTGGACCAGGTTGACGCGGAGCAGGAAAGTCGCATTCGCAACAATCTTGCAAGTCGTGTTTCAACGATCGTATTGGTGAGCCATCGACCAGAGTCGGTTCTAGCTGCTCGCCAAGTGTTATTGCGTCCGATTCAATCCGCAAATTAGGGATATACGACTGCTTCGCCGCCGCCGACAAGGGCCAGGGAGAAGTCGTCAAGCTGGGTCAGGTCATCGGCTGGGACTTTGATGAAGTCGGATGCGATGTCGAGGGTGTCGAGTTCTTTGCTCATGGTGTTCTCCTGAAGTGATTAATTAAGTTATCGAATTACTGGTTGGGCTTAGGGCATTACGATGGCTTCGCCGCCGCCGACCAAGGCCAGGGAGAAGTCGTCAAGCTGGGTCAGGTCATCGGCTGGGACTTTGATGAAGT
>JANMXS010000064.1:0-5091 GCA_031394335.1 Burkholderiales bacterium | reverse complement strand
CCCCCATTTAGGTTTACGCGGTAGAGGTTGAGGGCCTGTCCGGGCCGCCATTGTTCGGTAATGAGATCGTTGCCACAGACTGTGGGAAACCGCATTCCTGCAATACCGGCAAGAATGTTGGTTCTGGTGTTGCCGTCGGCTTGGCGGGCAAATGCAAAAATGCTGACCTTGTTACTGCCGTCGGCATTGCGGGCAAACATGTCGCGCGTGCTCCGGGTCAGGACACGTCCGTCGGGCAGCCACGAGACCTGAAGGCCTTCATCCTTGCCCATCCCGACCTGGTGCGCCTGACGGGTCGCATTTGTCGTTGCAGGCATGACCCACAGGCCAAACGTTCGCTCCACCTGCACTGCCGCCAGCGTCTTTCCATCCGCACTCATGCCAAGATCCACTTTGTCATACATGGCCAGATCATTGGTGATCCGGCTGATTTCTCCCGAAGGATAGGATACGAAGCTGATTTGATTGAGGTGATGTGCGCCGATACTGCCGTGAACGATGACTAATCCTTTGCCATCGGGCAACCAGCGCGGAACCCAGATCACGCCGGCGTCAGCGATGGATTGTGGTTTACCGCCGACGGTTCCGATCTCGCCGGTGGCGACTTCCACCGTAAGCAGTCGTGCATTGCCGCCAGTGGTCCCGGCAACGGCAATCCGTGTGCCATCGGGAGACCAGTCTGGACGGCCCCAAAACCAGTCGTCCTTTTGCGTCGCCAGCACTTTTTCTCCAATGCCGTCCGCGTTGGCGATGATGAGATGGCTCCCGCTGCGCGAATATCGAAGAAAGGTCAGTCGCGCGCCGTCCGGCGAAAAACTGACCGCGCTGTCTACGTCCTCAATGACCATGCGCGGCGTCCCGCCTAGCAAGGGCGCACGATGGAGTTTTCCAGGCCCCGAGGTTCCCTTGTCGGCCCGGACGAAATAGATGTGGTTTCCGTCAGGGGAGAATGTGAGTCCGTAGTATCCCTCGGCGATCGATGGGGCCACCTGGGTATTGCTGCCCGTCGGCACATGCCGCAGCCACAGGCCCTGAAGCCCATATTCCGATACGGCGTGCAACACATATTTACCGTCCGGAGAAATAGACGCGTTGGAGGCGTTGCCGCTCTCCGTGAGCTTGGTCATTGTCAGGCTACGGAAGGGTGGCGTGTGGCGCCCCTGCAATGAATTGATTTCCCGAACTAGGCCAGCGGCGAGAAGGATGGCAAACAGGGCAATTCCAGCCGCGGCTAATTTGTGGCGCTTGAGTCCTTGCACCGCCGCGATCGCCAACGCGGGTCGCGTGGCGGAGGTACCTGGGCCTCGGGAATCTGCGGCTCTATCCACAAAGTTGCCTGCCGCAGGATCGCTATCGCGCGAAAGCCGTCGCTGATCCGCAGCAATATCCGCAGCGCTCTGGTAACGCAGCCCCGGGGCTTTTTCTAGGCACTTTTCGATCAATTCATGAAGTCGTTGCGGAAGGTGTGGGTTAAGTTGGATGGCGGGCACCGGCGCGCAGTTAAGAATAGCATTACCAATCTCCGCACGGGTATTGCGGGGAAATGGCAATGCGCCAGTCGACATTTCGTAGAGTGTGGCACCGAATGAAAACAGATCGGAGCGCTGATCCAGCTTTTTGCCGCGTACTTGCTCAGGCGACATATAAGCGTACGTCCCGTTCGGCGCGCCTGTTTCGTTTGCCGGCCCCGTGGTCGAAAGACCTCCGCCGCCACTGGTGCTTGAGTCCCTCTCCAAGTGCGTCGCCAGTCCGAAGTCCAGTATCTTGGCGCGGCCTTCTGTCGTCACGAAGATATTGACTGGCTTGATATCGCGATGGATGATGCCTCTTGCATGCGCGGTCGATAGTGCTTCGCAGACATCGGCACCAATCGCCAGAATTCGGTCTGTGTCCAAAGGCTTGCCGGCGATGAGTTGATTCAGGGGACGGCCTTCAAGCAGTTCCATCGCGATGAATGGCTGGCCCGAATGTTCGCCAACTTCATAGATAGTGCAGATGTTGGGGTGGTTGAGGGCCGACGCCGCGCGCGCCTCGCGGCGAAAATACTCAAGTGCGTCCGCGTCCTGGGTCAACAGTGCCGGTAGGAATTTCAGGGCCACTTTGCGCTGTAGGGCGATGTCGTCGGCCAGATACACCACGCCCATGCCGCCGGACCCAAGCCGCCCCTGCACGCGAAAATGGCCCACCTGTGTACCGGGCGGGAAATCTGCATGGTGTGCGTTCGACTGCTCCCGTGCCAACTGCCGCGCAGCCAGCTCAAATGCCGGCGTCTCCATAAAAGATCCCGCTCCCGATTCGTAGCCCAATAACGATTCCACTTCCATGCGCAATACCCAGTCTTCGTTGCAATGGCTTTCTAGGAAGGCCCCGCGCTCGTTGGATTCCAGCGCCAACGCTGAGTGATACAACTGCTCCACGCGTTGCCAGCGTTCAGGCGCCATGCGGGTCTCCCTGGCCCATTTCGCGCAGCAGCCAGACTTTAGCCAGCTTCCAGTCCCGCATCACGGTTTCCGCCGAGATACTTAGCGCGGTCGCTGTTTCTTCCACGCTCAGACCGCCAAAAAAACGCAGGTCCACCACGTCCGCCTTGCGCAGATCGACTTTCGAAAGACTTTCCAGCGCGTCATCCAACGCCAGCAAATCCGGGTCCGACTGCGCGCCGATGCTGAGCGTTTCGTCGAGGGAGAGGTGCGGAGCTGCTGCTCCCCGTTTTTCACTATGGCGCAAGCGGGCGTAGTCGACGAGGACCCGCCTCATCAGTCGCGCGCAAATGGCCAAAAAGTGGCTGCGGTTCTGCCAGTTGACCCGCTGGACACCGATCAGGCGAAGGTAAACCTCGTGGATGAGCGCCGTGGTCTGCAGGGTGTGCGAGGAACGTTCCCCCAGCATGTACCGATGAGCCGCCCGGTGCAGGTCCTTATAGACGATATCCATGAGTTTCCCGAGCGCCAGTTGATCGCCACCGTTCCATGCCAGAAGCAAGTTGGTGACCTCAGTGGTCGGCTCAGGCGATTGCACGTTCGCTCACATGGGCTTTCTAAATTGCTGGGCAAATAAATGTTACCACGCGATTTTTTCGCGCCTGCAATTTTTCTCTTCCGCGTGGCAGTTTTTCGCTTCGGTTCCCGCCTTATACAGCGTAGGACTAAATTGGCGAAACACGACCGGACTTTCTTGTTCATTTTGGGAGGAAACACATGATGCCTTCATTACAGATCACCATCCAGCGCCATTCGCTGGCGATTCGCCACCTTACTTTCGGGTCCCGCCTGCGGTGCGCCCAGCTAAACCCTGTCATTCCGGGGGCGCGCTGGCAGCGTTGGGGATTGATGTCTCTGGCGGCATTCGCCATGGCTTTAATGCTCCTGATGAGCGAAAATTCAGAGGCACAAACAGGGCAGGATCTCCTCTCTTTCGAGTGTTCCAACTGCCACGGCCTCTCAGCCCCCGCCTTCATGAAAAGGCGGGTTTACAACGCGGCGGGTAACGCAGCGATTATTACGGCCGCCAATGCTGCCGGCATGGCAGCTCCCGGCAGTCCCGCGGATTTCAACAGCATCGCCACTTATCTGGACAGCATTAAACCCGCCATCACGCTGGCGCCCGTGGCTTTCAATTCTCCAGGAACGGTGATCATTCTTCCTGATCTATCACTTTCAAGCTATGCAATAGTAACCGGTGTCGCTACGGTGTCTCCCCCAACAAAGGGTACGGTTACCTACAATTTCGGCACTTCGGCGTCCGTGACCTATACACCATTCACGGGACAGTCCGGAACCGACACCTGGACCTATCAGGGCTCCGGGCCGGTGGGCACGACCTCTGTTCGCGCGGCAAGTGTGGTCATCGCGCCTTCTGCGGGCGCGCAAACCTTCGTCGGCCAGATGTCGGGCTCCTGGTGGGACCCGGCGCGGTCCGGCGAGGGACAACTGATCAACTTCGAAAGCAGTGGTAGTCGCAGCGTGGTCTTCTTTGCGTACTTCACCTACAACGCAAGCGGGCAGGCGAGCTGGCTGGTCGGTAACGTCGACTATCAACCCGGTGCAACGAGTATTTCCATTCCGCTCATCACCGGGACTGGCGCACGCTTCGGCTCCGCGTTCCGCCCGACCGACGCGCAGTTCCCCTCGTCCGGTACCGCAGTCCTGGAATACGTGTCCTGCACCCAGATCCGCCTGCGCTACACCGGCAGCGAAACGTTCACATTGAATCTGTCGCGTCTCGTCGGCCCGCTCATCGGCGCGGCTTGCCCGAGCTAGACATCATATATCGCCTGCCGCGTCGCCTGCTTGCGTTCGTACATTTCCCTGTCTGCGGCAGCCAGCAAGGAGGAAACGTCCGGCCCTGAATCCGGATATATCGCCAATCCGATTGATGCGCTGACGAATATATTCGCGGCAACGTCGGCCGGAAGCGAGGTCAATGCCTCCGTCATTCGTTGCTCGATTTTTTCCCGCACCCGCTGCACAGCGGAGGCATTCTCTATCTCGCTCAGGAGCACGACAAATTCATCACCGCCGTAGCGACCGACAATATCGCCCGAGCGCAGCGCGTGCTTGAGACGATTGGCCAATTCTGTGAGCACAATGTCACCCGTCTGGTGCCCCAATTGATCGTTCACCCGTTTGAAGTGATCAAGATCCACAAACAGCACTGAAAAGCTCGTGTTGCGAAGACCCGAACGGTGCTCCTCGATACGCCGTGTCACCTGCTTCTCGAACGTTTCGCGATTGAACACGCCGGTCAGCTTGTCCGTTTGCAGACTCAAATGCATCACTTCGAAATTGCGCGCCAGTTCCCCCAGTTCATCCTTGCGGGCGATTCCGACCGGCATGAACAAATGCCCCTCGCCCAGGCGCCTTGCCGCCGTAGACAACAGACGCAGATCGTGCGATACCCAGTTGAGCACCCACAGTCCGAGTGCGATCGCGAGCAATGCGGCAATGATCGCGACCGTTGCCGTGCGCGTGACGTTCTCGGTGACGCCGACCATGAAGTCACTTCGCGGCACGGCGACCACAGTAATCCACTCGAGGCCCGCGTCATCCCGGATGACGCTCACCGACGCATAAATTCGTCCCGCCGGGCTAT
>JANMXS010000063.1:0-14916 GCA_031394335.1 Burkholderiales bacterium | reverse complement strand
GGGCGGGGGGCGCGCCCGGGGGCGCGCGTCCACTGCCATTCAACGCTACCAGGCGCTTTTCCTTCGCGAGCCACGCGATCACGAACACATCGCCGCCGATGCCAGCGCTGCCCGGCTCCACGACGTTCAAGGCGGCCGCGGTGGCGACGGCAGCGTCAAAGGCATTGCCGCCCTGGCGCAGGATCTGCAATCCCGCTTGCGCAGCGAGCGGTTGGCTCGTGGCCACGACACCATGGCGCGCCAGTACTTCGGAGCGGGTCTGGCCCAGCCAGCCGCTGGCGCGCTCGCCGCGCAGGGCGGCGAACGGTGCTGCGGCGGTCGACGGCGCAGCGGCAGTTGGCGACGCTACGCTATCGGGCTCGGCAGCGGCCACTGCACTGAGCGTCGCGACCATCAGTAGCGTGCCGAGTCGTGTGGTTCTGCCAAACAGGGTCACTTTGTTCATCTGCCACTCCTTAACCTGCCAGCCACGCGCTTTCGCAATATGCCGAGGTCGTGGACAATCAGGCAGTATAAGCCGGAGTGACAGCCACCTTCGGCAGGCGTTAAGATTTCTGGTCCGGCACTGCCCGGTCAGGGTGAATTCGATGTGGCATCGTCGTGGCCAGTTTGCAGTTCTTTGGGTCCTTGCCATCGCCGCGAGCAGTCGGGGCGCAGTCGCGCAGCACCTACAAAACCCTAACTATCCGCCGGCGGCGCGCGGAACCACCGTTGATGATTACCACGGCACGCCGGTACCGGACCCGTATCGTGGACTTGAGGACCTCGATTCCGCCGCCACTCGCGCCTGGATAGCGGCGGAGTCCCAACTCACAGACCAGTATCTGGGTGCTCTCCCGGGAAGGGCCGAGCTGCGCTCGCGGCTCACCAAGCTCTGGGATTACGAGCGATTCGGGCTCCCGTTCCAGGCGCACGGCCGCACTTTCTACTCGCGCAACTCCGGCCTGCAGAGTCAGAGCGTGCTCTATGTGGCGAACGCATTCGACGCGCGAGCGCGCGTCGCGCTCGACCCGAATGCGCTGTCAAAGGATGGCAGCCTTGCGGTCGTGGGCTACGTCGCAAGCCATGACGGCCGACTGCTCGCTTACGGCGTGTCGGTGTCGGGATCCGACTGGACCGATTGGCATGTGCGCGAGCTCTCGTCCGGGCGGGACCTGCCGGACGTGATCCGCTTTACAAAGTATTACACACCGGTCTTCTCGCACGACGACCTGGGGCTCTACTACAGCGCCTTTCCTGCCCCTCCGGCGGGCGCCGAACTGAGCGTTCAAGACGCTGGCGACGCGGTGTTCTATCACGCGCTCGGCACCCTGATCGCGGCGGATCGGAAACTCCTTGAGATTGCCGGTCACCCGGATTGGCAGTACGAGCCGCACCTGTCCGACGATGGCCGCTGGCTGGTTGTGACCGCCGGGGAGGGCGAGGTCGGCGACAAGGGCCTGGAGAACGTCTTCCTGATCGACCTCGCCGCCGCACCGCGGTCCGTGACGCCGGTTGCCGAGGGGTTCGCAGCGGCGTACGTCTACGTCGGGTCGGACGCTGGGCGCCTGTATTTTCTCACGACGCTCAACGCGCCTAACGGCAAGGTGGTGGCCATCGACCCAATACGGCCGGAAGTCAATCCCGTACCGACCGTCATCGCGGAAGGCAGGGACGCGATCGATCTGACCGACACCAGCGTGACGCTCGTCGATCATCAACTGATCGTGCGCACGATACACGACGCGCACACCCGGGTCGTGACCTATAAGCCTGACGGCACGCCGCGTCGTGAGATCGAGCTACCCGGGACGGGCACCGCGGAAGGATTCCTCGGCCGACCCGAGGATCGAGCGACGTTCTATGCATTCACCGATCTCATCACGCCACCGACTGTGTATCGCTACGACCTTGAGACCGGTCAGAGTCATGTGTTCCGTTCGCCCAAGGCGAACTTCGATCCGCACGAATTCGAGGAACAGCAGGTGTTCTACGAAGGAAAGGACGGCACGCGTATTCCCATGCTGCTGGCCTACCGCAAGGGGCTCAAGCTCAACGGCCACAATCCGGTCCTGCTGTATGGCTACGGCGGCTTCGGCATACCCATGCTTGCGTACTTCAGCTCCGCAAAAATTGCGTGGCTCGAGCTGGGTGGCGTGTTTGCGATAGCCAACATCCGCGGTGGTGGTGAATATGGGGAGGACTGGCATCGCCAGGCGTATCGCCATCACAAGCAGGTTGTGTTCGATGACTTCATCGCCGCCGCCGAGTGGCTGATCGCCCAGCACTATACGGTCACAGCCAGGCTCGCGATCCAGGGCGAATCCAATGGCGGTCTGCTCGTCGGCGCCTGCATCACCCAGCGCCCGGACCTTTACGGCGCGGCGATCGCCGGCGTCGGTGTCATGGACATGTTGCGGTTCGATCGCTTCGGCCAGGGCGCCGGCTGGACCGGCGAATATGGTTCACCCGACGAGCCCCTTGATTTCCCGACGCTCTACGCCTACTCGCCACTACACCGCGTGCGCCCGGGCACACACTATCCGGCCACGCTGATCATCACCGCCGATCACGACACGCGCGTGATGCCGATGCATTCCTACAAGTTCGCGGCGGCGCTGCAGGCGGCGCAGGCTGGGCCGGAGCCTATCCTGCTTTACATTGAGAAGTCCTCTGGTCACGGCGGTGGGCCTACCGTGTCGCAGGCGATCGAGCAGAGTGCGCACATCTATGCGTTCCTTGCTGATCGACTCGGCATTCGGCCGGATCACCATCCGGTATCTCACCGGAGCGGCATCAAGTGAATGGCAGCCTCGGGGCTAATGTCTACTGGGCCTGCTCGACATTTAGAGCGTTGTTGTCGTTGTGGTAGCTGCCAGCGTTATCACATACCCAGAAAGTATTGGGCAGATACTTTGCGTCGGCCGAGCTGTTAGCGCACGCCGGCACTGGCTGGGCGCTTCGACGATCACGATGATGGCCGCGGGGTTGATGCTGGCGACCAGCAGTTTTGCGCAGGCTCCGGCCGGCGCGCCAGCCGGTTCGACCGGCATGTGCAAGGACGGTAGCTACTACATGGGTGCAACCAAGCAGGGCGCGTGCCGAGGACATCAAGGCGTGAAGGAATGGTACGGTGCGACGCCAGCTGCCGTGGCCGCAGCTGCACCCGCTCCCGCTCCTGCGGCGGCAACGGCTCCCGCTCCAGCGGCTCAGCGTTACACCCCGCCTGCGACCGCCGCTCCAGGCGACGGCGCGGGACAGGTGTGGGTCAATGTCAGCACCAAGGTGTATCACTGCCCGAACGACAAGTGGTATGGCAAAACCAAGCAGGGTGAGTACATGAGCGAAGCGGACGCCAAGGCCAAGGGCTTTCATGGCGATCACGGGAAGGCTTGCCAGTAGTCTATTTTGCCGATCGAGTTGGGGCGGAGGTTGGACGCTCCCCAGCGTGCCAGCCTCCGCCCAAAGCCTGAATGAATTGCGCGAAGTGCCACCGCACGCCCGGCACCTGAGACAATTCACTTAAGACACGACCTCCCGCCGCTCCGGAGAAACGCATAGCCAAGGGCTACTGGGTCGCACGGGTAGATGTCGCTGATCCAGAGGGGTACAAGGCTTAGGCAGCGGCCCTGGGCTGCTGGAAGTCAACCGACTACCAGGACGCAACCAAACTGAGACTACCCGTTTCATCGATCGACCTCGTCATCATTGAGGGCTATGACGATCCTCAACCTTGTGGTCTATGATGGTTGCGGCATTGGAGAGACCGGCCTGAGGTCGCGATTGGCGGAGGGGGGTGAAGAGGCCATGGAATATCCTGACGATTGTGACGGTGATGCGCTGAGGAAGGTCGCTGCAGCGGGCGCGGATATGTCGAGTTCGATGGTCATAGAGTTCTCGATCGGAGCAGCAGACGAACGCAGTGCGCGCAACATAGCCGAGCTCGTCGAGGCCCAGGGGTTTGACCCTTCTATTTCAGACAATGAAGGCCGGGGCTCGTGGAGTGTGTACTGCGCCAGGTCAATGCTGGCGACCTATGATGGGGTGGTGGCGGTACAGGCAGAGTTGACTGCGCTGGTAACGGCCCACGGCGGGCATTGCGATGGTTGGGGGACGTTTGGGAACGTTGGAATCAGTGAGCAGTAGCGGTGCCTTGCGATGCCGCGCGTCACTCAACGCGGACGTTGTGGCTCGTAGGTAACATGTCAGACCTTCGAAACATTGTGTACGTGAGCACAGCAACCCAATTGATGACTGCGCCGCAGCTCGAGTCGCTGCTCGTCGAGGCCAGGGACTTGAATCTGCAAAATTCCGTAACCGGGGTACTGCTCTACAGCGATGGCAACTTTATGCAGTGCTTCGAGGGCCCGGAGAAAGCCATGCGCGGAACCTATGAGCGTATTCGAGCCAGCCGGAGGCATCGTGACATTATTGAACTTCTGAACAAGTGCATTGAGGTTCGCAGCTTCGCCGATTGGCAAATGGGCTTCTCGGAGCCAACACAGTCCGAGTTGCTGGCGTTGTCCACGGCCCGCTGGGAAAGTATGGACGATCCGGGCCGCGGCGCGGCCCTCTGTCCGCATCGCCCGGCCTGTTGCTTCTCCAGAGTTTCTGGAAGCGTTCCCGAAGGTGAGTGGTTGCTGAATCAGCGGACCAGGTAGTCCGGGAAACCGACTGCGCGCAATTCGCGCACCGTGCAAGTCGGGACTATAATCTTCGCGCCACTTCGCGCAGGTGTGCGTCCGGCACACGGAAGGAGAATCGAACGAATGGATACGACCCGCCGCGAGCCGCCCACCGCTGCGTTGACGGCGGCGGGAGCGTCCGTGACGACCGATGTGGTTGACGCTGATGTGACTGGACAGCATCATGACCCTGATCACCAGGTCGTTCCTGCCGATCCGGCCCTGCGTGTCAAAGCGCTCGAATCACTGCTGGTGGCGAAAGGTCTGGTCGACCGGGCCGCACTTGATGAGCTGATTGATACCTACGAACACAGGGTTGGCCCGCGCAACGGCGCCCGGGTCGTGGCGCGTGCCTGGGCTGATTCCGATTACCGGCAGCGGTTACTCGCCAATGCGGACGCCGCCATCGCCGAGTTAGGATATGGAGGAATGCAGGGCGAGCACATGGTGGTGGTTGAAAACACAGCCACGGTACACAACGTCGTCGTTTGCACGCTGTGCTCCTGCTATCCGTGGCCGGTTCTTGGATTGCCGCCGGTCTGGTACAAGTCGGCGCCCTATCGCTCGCGCTCGGTGATTGATCCGCGGGGCGTATTGCGCGAGTTCGGCCTGAGCCTGGGGGACGATGTCGAGGTGCGGGTCTGGGATAGCACCGCGGAAGTGCGCTACCTGGTGCTACCGGAGAGGCCTGCCGATACCGGGACCCTGAGCGAAGCGGAACTCGCTGTGCTGGTAACGAGGGATTCGATGGTGGGCGTCGCCAGGGTCAGCGCCAAACGCGAGGTCTCTCCCGAATGAACGGAATTCATGACATGGGAGGAATGCATGGGATGGGTTCCATCGAACCGGAGCAGGGCGAGCCCGTCTTTCACCACCCGTGGGAGGGCCGCGTGTTTGGACTCCGCCGTGCAATGGGAGCCTGGCGCAAATGGAATATTGATGTCTCTCGACATGAAGTCGAGCTTGTGCCGGCCGTCGACTACCTTCGCATGAGCTACTATGAGAGGCAATTCGCCGCATTTCTCGGGTTACTCCAGAAGCGGGGTTTCATCACGCCGGCTGAAATAGCAGCAGGCGTTCCGGCTTCCGAATCATCCGTGGCGGTACCGGTGTTGACCCGGGAAGGGGCGGTGCAGCTGGTCGTTACAGGCGTCCCGACAAGCCGGGACGTGCCAGTGCCCGCCAAGTTTCGAAGTGGTCAACGGGTGCGAGCGATCAACACAAATCCTCCCGGCCACACGCGCGAACCGCATTATGTGCGCGGCAAACTCGGTATCATCGATCGCGACCATGGTGTCTTTGTGTTCCCCGATACCAATGCTCACTTTCTTGGTGAGCAGCCGCAGCACGTATATTCGGTACGGTTCAGCGCGCGCGAGTTGTGGGGACGACACGTCGCCGCTCAAGACTCCGTCTATGTCGACCTATGGGACGATCATCTTGAGCCGGCCTGATCCGACTACACAACCCGAGGCGCTTGCCGCCTTGCCGCACCTACCACGCGACGAGGACGGACCCGTGTTCGCCGAACCCTGGCAAGCAGAGGTCTTTGCGCTGGCTGTTCGATTGTCGGCACAAGGTCATTTCACATGGAAAGAATGGGCAGCGGCGCTTGCTGATGAACTTGCGCTCGCCGCAGGGGATGGGGATCTCGATAGCGGCGCACATTACTACCACTGTTGGCTTGCGGCACTGGAGCGCCTGGTGATCAACAAGCACCTGACTGACCCGGCAACGCTACTTAAACGCAAGCAAGCGTGGGCCGAAGCCTATCGACGAACGCCGCATGGCAACCCCGTCGAACTGGGTATCGAATCCAGGACCTAAGAGTCGGGCGACTCAACCTGGCGCCGAGATACACAGGCCGATTTGGTCTCTCCCTGTGTCAGGGGAGTGGCTTGGCCAGGAGCTGTACCCAATAGAGTGCGGGACGGTCTTCGCTGGTCCCGGTGGCGAAGGCGATGCCCATCTCAGTGAAGCCCGGCGTCATCAGGTTTTCGCAGTGCCCGGGGCTTGCCAGCCATCCGCGCACGACCGCTTCTGCGCTGTCGGGTCCATAGGCGATGTTCTCGCCAACCAGACTTTCGCGGTAGCCGGCGGCGCGCACGCGCTCGGCCGGAGAGTGGTGGGCACGGTCCTGATGATCAAAATAGTGATGCTCGGCCATGTCGGTGGCGTGTGACAGTGCAATGTGATCAAGTTTGCTAGACCGGGATAGCGGGGTCGTTGGCGCAAACTCGCGTGTGCCGCAGCGCTGGTGGTGTGCGCGGGCCAGGTTGGTGAGGGCCACGACCTGGACGGCAATGCGCGGTGCCTGTCCGGGCGTCGGTGGGACGTAGGGGTCTGCGAACACCAGCCAGGTGTCGGGACCGCGCAGGTAGACGCCGATGTCGCGGAGTGTCGGATCGCCCAGTGTTTCGCAGTACGTCTGGCGCAAAGTTTCTGCAGCGGAGCGTGCGTCACCGGTCACGTGAAGCGCGGCCGTTGATTGGGCGATGTAGTGAGCGCCAGCGAGGGCTGCCCTGAGCGTTCCACCAAGCGCCCAGCGTTGAGCTGCGCTGTCGAGGCGTTCGTCGCGATGCAGGGGTAGCTGCGGTACGTGTGTGGCGTTGCAGCCCGTGGTCCTCAAGCTCTGAACCGTGTCCAGGATGCTGGCGCGCACCTGAGGTGCGGTGCTGAGCAGCAGGAGCGTGGCCAGCGTCGTGCGCAGAGGTGGCGCAGCGATGGCGGATGCACCAGAACCGAAAACTTGCATCAAGGACACAATGCGCGTAAGACTCCTCGCCTGCAACGGAAATTGTGCATGGCAATTCTACCAAGCAAGGATAAGCACCATGTTATCAACCGCACAAGTGACAACCATGTTGCCCGTCATTGACCTGAGGCGCGCGAGGACTTTCTACGAAGACAAATTAGGTCTGAAACCCGGAGGGATGAAGCCGGATGGGAAGTTTGTCTACGAGTGTGCTGGCGGTGCGCTGATCGCTCTGTTCCCGAAGGAAGGCGGAACCAAGGCTGACCATACGGCAATCAGTTTTCAGGTGGCTGACATCGGATCGGCCATCAGCACGCTGCAGAACGCCGGCGTCGTTTTCGAAAATTACGACTTTCCTGGACTGAAAACCGTCAACCATGTGTGCGTTCTGGGCTCGGAGAAAGCCGCCTGGTTCAAGGACACGGAGGGGAACTATCTTTGCATTCATGAGGATATCGCCTGATCATGCCTCGCAACGGGCGCTTGAGCCGAGCGCAGCATTGACACCGCCGCGTAGATGATCACGATGATCACGAACCAGCGCATCAGCGTCAGGTGCGCGGCAATCAGGTTAACGAGCGGGAACGCGCACAGGGTACCGAGCAGACCGCCGAGCGTGAGTCCCAACGCGCAACCGTGCGCGAAGCGCCCTGAGCGAAGAAACCCCAGAGTAGCGACGGGAATCAGCACGCCATCGCTGCCGATCATGATCGGATACGCGGCGATCGGATGCATGCCGAGCAGTCCGAGCAGCACCATGCTGGGCGCATAGTTGCCGATGCCGATGCACATCAGCGTGCCGAACACGAAGTTGGCGAGGACCGCGACGGCAAAGCGCCAGCCTGACAGTCCCATCGCCGTTCCGGACGGAGGAAAGACCCCGAGCGCCGTCATCGCGAAGAAGCCCGCGGCGATCAGCAGCGCCACGCCCATGAACACCTGAATGCGTCGCCGCGGCATCCGGCTGACCAGACCCGCGCCGACCCAGGCACCGATGCCGGAGCTGATCACCATGCTGGCGAGCAACACCGGTTCAACCGCGATGGCACCAAAGTAGAGCAGGGAGCCGAAAAAGGCCGGAACGGCGCTGCCGACGTTGAGCGTGCCGGGAATCAACTCGTCCGCTGGCCTGCCCCTCAGCTTGAACAGGGCCGTGATCTGTGCGTAGGAGCCAATGCCGAGCATATCGAGAAAGTTCGTCACGTAGCCGATGACGCCGTCCGCCCAGGTTGCCCGCTCACGAAGGTGGCGCCGCTTTGACACCAGGATCCAGGCAATGATGGCCGCCACGTTGACGATCACCAGGACTGTATAAAGTATGACTCGCGCGGTTGGCATGCAGCCCTCTGGGATCCCGGTGGACTTTGTTGGGTCGTGCCCGGGGTGTCAATCCCATGAGATCGGGTGCCAAGCGTTAAGTCAGGTCCCACAACGCCTATGCATAGGGGACACACGGCGGGTTCCTCGGCGTGTCAGGGATAGCTGAACTTCGGCGACCAGCCGGCAGCGCCTTCGGGCAGCAGGTCGAAGAAGTGCCAGAGTGTGCAGAAGTCATCGCCGGGACTCCAGACGGCGTCCGAAACGCGCTGGATGGTGGTGCTATGGCGTTTGAATACCGAGACTCCGGGACGCCAGCGGCCACTCTCAAATACGTAGCCCATGTCGGCAGCGAAGCTCGTGCCCTGGTGGCTCACCATGGGAAACTTCCAGCCGCGAGAGGCTGCGAAGGCCTGTTGTATGTCTGGCGGGTCAGGACTCGAGACCACGAAGGCGGCGCGTGAGGTGACATGCGGGTGAATGCCGTTGTAGCCATCAGCCCAGAGCGTGCAGGCTGGGCACGAGCGCCCCATGTTGTGCACCACCATCAGCTCCTCATGCGTACCGAACAGTTCGGAAAGGAGGATGGGTCCGGTGGGCGATGTGAACACGTAGTCCGCGACGTCCTGGGGCTCGACTTGTGCCTGTGCTTTACGCATTTTCTGACGGATGTCGGCGATCTCGCGCCGGTAGCCGCTGATCATTTCACTGCCAGTAGCGTATTTCATGGGGTTCTCCGGGGCTGCGGGACGGGTCGTCAGGCGGTATAAAGATCGTGCAATCTCACCCAGGCCATGGGCTGCGGGAGTCCGGCCTCGTCGCGGCCCTTGGGGACGATATCGAGCAACTGGTAAGTCGCGTTGATGGGATCCAGGCCGCGTCCATAGGTCGAGTAGGTGTGGAACAGTTGGCCGTCCGCGTCCCTGGAAAAGACACTGAAGCCGGGCAGGTCGGTCATCGATCCGGTGTAGGGCGCCTCGTTGTACTGCGCCTTGCCGCTTTTGACATCCTCGGGTCGGAACGACACGTGGTAGTCGTAGTTGAACTCCGAGTGGGCGGAGGAGACCCATTTGAATTGCCAACCCATGCGCTGGGCAAAGGCCTTGAGCTTGGGGTGGGGCGCGCGTGAGATGGCGGCGAAGCCGACATCACGCGCGGCGAGGTGTGGCAGGGCGCCGCTGAAATGGTCGACCCAGAAGGAGCAGCTCTTGCAGCCTACTTCCCAGTCGGGTGCAAACATGAAATGGTAGACGATCAGCTGACTGTGGGCACCAAACAGATCCGCGAGTGTCTCGCGACCGGCCGCGCCTTCGAACGCATAGGTGGCCGTGACACGCTCCCAGGGCAGCTCGCGCCGTGCCTGGCTCAGCTCATCGCGCAGTTTGAGAAAGTCCTTTTCCTTTTCCAGTAGCGCGCGCCGCGCGAGACTCCATTGATCGGGTGTTACGACAGCGTGAATGGTCATGGCGTGCTCCCTGGTGTTGGGCATCAGCGGGATTGTCGGGCGGATCGGCGCTTGCGGGGGTGTGGCGGCGCGGCATCGCGGCGCGCGTCAATACGCGCAAGGGTGGAGGCCAGCACATCGAACTGCTGCTGCCAGTACCTGGTGTAGCGATTCAACCAGACGGCGGCGCCCAGCAGGGGCTCAGCGGTGAGGCTGCAGCGGCTGATGCGGCCGGTGCGCTCCTGCTGAATGAGTCCGGCTCTTACCAGCACCTGGATGTGGCGCGATACGCCCTGCAGCGAGATGTTGAAGTGGGCGGCAAGCTCTGAAACCAGAAGCGCCTGGCCGTCCAGGTGTTGCAGGATCGCGCGGCGTGTGGCATCGCTCAAGGCCTGGAAGAGAGCATCAAGACGCACTGCGTCGGTCTGCGCGTCGGAACCGTTCGAAGGGACGGGTCTCAGTGCGGAGGTGCGCGTGACCATGCGCGTAGATTATCAATCAAAGTGGTGACAGTCAACAGTATGGGTGATTAATGGGCGTGGATCGGGTCCGGGTGCGTCGTGTGGGGTGCGAGCCTGCGCATCCGCAGGTCCTCGATCATGCGTTGACGCAGCGCTGGGACTCGGGGTGTCGTGGTGTCGTGGTGTTCATGACCGAAGCTCCGGTTGCGAGCCGAGGCGGATCGTCTCGGCTCGCAACATACGAAACAGAGCTTCAGGACTCAGCTCACCCACCACCCCCGATCGAAACCACCCCTACCGCGCGAGCGGATTGGTCCGTTGACCCAAACCCGCCGCTGGTGGACGGCAGGTATCGGGCAACCTCACGCCAGGTCGTAGCGATCCAGGTTCATCACCTTGTTCCAGGCCGCCACAAAGTCACGCACGAACGCCGGCTGCGAGTCGCTGCATGCATAGACTTCCGCGAGGGCTCGGAGCTGGGAGTTCGAACCGAAGACGAGATCGACAACGGTGCCCGTCCACTTGAGCTCGCCCGTTGCCCGATAGCGCCCCTCCAACACGCCTGAAGAGGTGGCGGACTTCTGCCACTTTGTGTTCATGTCCAGGAGATTGACGAAAAAATCATTGGTCAATGTCTCGGGTCTGTCGGTGAAAACTCCGTGCTTGGACTGGCCGACGTTCGCATCCAGGGCGCGCAGGCCGCCGATCAGAACCGTCATCTCAGGGGCGGTCAGAGTCAGCAACTGCGCTTTGTCCACCAGCAGCTCAGCCGCCGATCCCTCGAGTCCCTTACGGACGTAGTTGCGGAATCCGTCTGCGGTCGGCTCCAGTACGGCGAAGGAGTCCACATCGGTCTGTTGCTGCGACGCATCCATGCGCCCCGGTGAGAAGGGCACCTTCACGTCGTGGCCGCCCTGCTTCGCAGCTTTTTCGATGGCTGCGCAGCCGCCCAGAATGATCAGGTCAGCAAGCGAAACCCTCTTTCCGCCGGACTGTGCGCTGTTGAAGTCCTTGTGGATCGCTGCCAGCTTCTGCAGGACCTTGGCGAGTTCAGCCGGCTGGTTGACGTCCCAGTCTTTTTGCGGGCCTAAGCGAATGCGTGCACCGTTCGCACCGCCGCGTTTGTCGCTGCCGCGGAACGTTGCCGCCGACGCCCAGGCCGTGGTGACCAATTGGGAGATGGAAAGTCCCGATGCTAAGATCCTGGCCTTCAGGGCGGCAATGTCCTGCGCGTCGATCAATTTGTGATCGACTGAGGGAATGGGGTCCTGCCACAGCAGCTGCTCCCTGGGAACAAGCGGGCCAAGATAACGGGACCGGGGACCCATATCGCGGTGCATCAGTTTGAACCACGCCCGTGCGAATGCGTCCGCGAACTGATCCGGATGCTCGTAGAAGCGCCTCGATATTTTCTCGTAGAGCGGGTCGAATCGTAACGCAAGATCGGTGGTCAGCATGGCCGGCGCGTGACGCTTCGACGGATCGTGGGCATCCGGCACTGTAGCGGCGCCCGCGCCACCCTTTGGCTGCCACTGGTGCGCACCGGCCGGGCTCTTCGTCAACTCCCATTCGTAGCCGAACAGGTTCGAAAAGTAGTTGTTGCTCCACTTGGTTGGCGTGCTGGTCCAGGTGACTTCCAGGCCGCTGCTGATCGTGTCACCACCCTTGCCGGTGCCAAAGCTGCTCTTCCAGCCCAGGCCTTGCTCCTCGATGCCGGCAGTTTCCGGCACAGGCCCTACCAGTGCCGCATCGCCAGCACCGTGTGTCTTGCCGAAGGTGTGACCGCCAGCGATCAGCGCCACCGTCTCTTCGTCGTTCATCGCCATGCGCGCGAAGGTCTCGCGGATATCGCGCGCCGCGGCGAGCGGATCCGGGTTGCCGTTCGGACCTTCCGGATTGACGTAAATCAGGCCCATCTGCACGGCAGCGAGCGGATTTTCGAGATCCCGGTCGCCGGAGTAGCGCTTGTCATCCAGCCAGGTACTCTCAGAGCCCCAGTAGATGTCTGCTTCCGGTTCCCAGATGTCCTCACGCCCGCCGGCAAAACCGAAGGTCTTGAATCCCATCGATTCCAGAGCGACGTTGCCAGCGAGGATCATCAGGTCTGCCCATGAAATTTTCCGGCCATACTTCTGCTTGATTGGCCAAAGCAGCCTGCGCGCCTTGTCAAGGTTGACGTTGTCCGGCCAGCTGTTCAGGGGAGCAAAGCGCTGGCTGCCGTTCCCTGCGCCGCCGCGACCGTCGCCGATGCGATACGTGCCGGCGCTGTGCCATGCCATGCGAATGAATAAGGGTCCGTAGTGGCCGAAGTCCGCCGGCCACCAGTCCTGTGAATCGGTCATCAAGGCATGGAGATCCTTGACGACGGCATTCAGGTCGAGGCTCTTGTACTCCTGCGCGTAGTTGAACTCTTCGCCCATGGGGTTGGACCTGGAGGAGTGCTGGTGCAGGATGTTCAGCTTCAGCTGATTGGGCCACCAGTCCGCGTTTGATGGCGCTCCAGCTACCGTGTGTTTGCGCGCGTCGCCCGAGAACGGGCATTTACTTTCGCTTTCCATGTTCACTCCGATTGAGTTCTGTGGTTTCTTACCGTGCGGCGTCAAACTAACGCCTAGACATCGATAAATCAAATCAATCTTATCAATGCGATTGATCGAGAAAATCTATCGAAGCAACCTTGGGCCGGATTCGGCAAACGGCAGCTTTCCCCAGAACCGCCAATTCAAAAGCCTGATTGGGCATTCAAAGAAAGGTTCTGCGCCATGATTTGTGCGCTGGCTGCTATTGGCCGAGCATTCTTGGCTCCTGTGTGCCCGTGTGTGCGCGCCTGTGCAGATCCGCCTGGGTATGACGGGCAGGTGTTGAACAATACTCAAGGAGGCGAAGTTGTGCTGATGCCGGTCAGTGGCAGTGATCAGTGTAGCCATGGATCGAAGCGATGGAAGAACGTCAATCCTGGCACTTGGTGGCCCTTTCGGGGCGGGGAAGTCCCTTACATTCGTCAGGTGCCCTTGCGGTGTGCCTGGCGTAGACTGCGTCCATGGTGCGTCCATGGTGCGTCCTGAAGAACTTACACGAATGACTGAGCAAGCGAGCGAGCGTGTGAGTTCAGGCTGGATCGTTTCAGCGGGTGAGAGTCCCGCCCCGGCAAGCGCCGAAGCACCGGGTAGCAGACCCCACGGGGAGCGCGAGAGCGCTCGATCGCGAGCGGGGTGTCAAAAGCCTGTGCAGGTAGACAGGAAGCGAAGCGGCGGGCCGCAACGAGTAGTGAACGTCGAGCAAGCCTCGTCAAAGTATCAGCCGAAAGGTGATTGGAAGCGCCGAGCTGGTCATATCGCAGCGAAGGCCACGCACAGTGCGGGAGAGTCGGAGCGCGCACTGGGGCTTCCCGGGGTATTGGCGGCAGCACGTCGCGAAGGAACGATGCGGAACAGGAGAGAGCTGTCCCGGCGATCCACGTCGGGTGCAGCGACTGGTATAAGCGCAGAGCGCGAAAGCGAGTCGTGCCGGGCGGCAGTCCGAGGGGGTCATAGTACCGTGGAGGGTGTGGATAACATGCCGGAGGGAAGGACCCCTGCTTTGGTCGAGCGTGTGCAGGCAGGTAAGTGCGAGGGCATGGCCGCGAGGCCCAACAACCCCGAAGAGAAAGTACGAGAACTGCAACGCACGCTGTGGAGATGTGCCAAGCGGAGTAAGAGCCGAGGTTTTCACGCCTTGTATGACCGGATTTGCAGGGATGACGTCCTGCAGGAAGCGTGGAAGCGGGTGAAGCAGAACCGTGGGGCGGCAGGGATCGATGGGGAGAGTATTGCAGCGATTGCCGAGGGCGGCGTCGAGGCCTGGCTCGCCCAGATTCAAGCCAAACTGCGGGCAGGTGAGTATCGCCCGAGACCGGTGCGGCGGCGATACATCCCGAAGAGCGATGGCGGGCGGCGACCCCTGGGTATCCCGACGGTGCGGGACCGGGTGGTGCAGATGGCGACAAAGCTGGTGATCGAGCCGATCTTTGCGGCGGACTTCCGGGAGTGTTCCTACGGATTTCGCCCGAAGCGAAGCGCGCTCCAGGCACTGGAGGTCATTCGCGAGAGTGGCAACCGGGGTTACGACTTTGTCATTGATGCAGACATCCGTGGTTTCTTGGAGCGTTCTTCACACTACCCCCAGGTTGTTGATTGCGTTTCGAAGAGATCCGGATGAACGGTAGGTATTTGTATTCTAATGCCTTTTGCACGTCCACGGCACACATGCACTGCTTTGAGTTCGCCGCGCTTTACA